>JACAEW010000004.1 GCA_013388675.1 Syntrophaceae bacterium
CCCCGAGTCATCGACCTGCAGGTCTAGAGTGACCACGCGGCTTATGATCTTTCCGAGTTCCTGCTGGATCCGGTCGATCTCCACATCCTTGCGGTTCCCCCGCAGCGCGTCCGAGCGGACCTTCACGTAAAGAGTGTGGGCTTCGGGAGAAATGGCGCAGAGATAGTTGTAGTAGAGCTTCGGCCAGCGAAGGTTCGAAAAGAGGGCCTTCTCCGCCTCGCCCAGTGTAGCTTCTCTGACCACGGCATATTCGTTAGACCCGGCTTCCTCCTGAAGAGTGATCTTTCCCTCCTTTACCTTCACCCGATGGGGGGTCATGTGCCATCCCAGGTTTTCCAGCTGGGGATGCCATTCCCGGATATTGTTCAACAATTCATGGGGAACCATCTTCTGGTATTCCGGATTCACGGAGAAGGGTACATAAACGGGATCATACTTTGTGCAATCGAACTTGATCTCGATCCGGGCCTGCACCTTTCGCAGATGAGAGGGAAGCCGGGTTTTATGAATCTCGCTCCGGGATAACTGATACCCCTCCAGAATTCGATAGAGCGGCCCTTCGTATTTAAAAGTCCCATCATCCACATCCAAGTCCAGCCCGGCGATGTCCCGGTCCGTCAGGGCATACCGTTCCCAGGTCCCGTCTTGATTTTTCAGGATTAGGGCCGCATCCCAGAAGACCTCCTCATCGCCCCAGGGAAAGTCTTTGTCATGGATGCCGGAGAAGAAAAAGAAATCCCTCTCCCCACCGGGGCCGGCAACCTTCCCCCGCAGGACCAGGTTTTCGTAATCGCTGTGGTAAAGAGGGCTGATTTTTTTGAAGTAGGTGTCCCGGACCTCTCCGTAGCAGAAGGAGAAGAACTGGGAAACGGCCTTGAATTTGGCGATTAGGGAACTTGTGTTGGTGACGGTGAAGGAGGCCAGCATGGAGGGAAAACTCTGGGCGCGGAAGCGGAGGATGCCCGCCCCGTATAGGGGACCGTAGGTTGAGCTCCCCCGGTAGATGCGGGTGAAAAGCTTGGTCATGTCCTCCATCAAATCGAATTTCGGATCGTCGTAAATCACCTTGTATCCATGCAGAAAATAGTCTTGGCCGTCCTTTCCCGTGAACCCGAAGGAATAGGTCATGTTCCTCTTCCCCGTAGCCGGGTCGGGGCGAAAAAGGCCGAAAACCCCCTCGCGGATGGGAAGGTCCTCCCCCAGGGGCGGATAGGAAATGGTTCCGGTCAGCCGGGCCTTTCGCCCGGAAAGCTTGGTGAAATCCTCCACATCGTCAATATGAATGGTTACCTCGAAGGACAGGGGGGCATTCCCTTCTTCCCCCAGTTTTTCCCCCTGCTTAAAATCCATCTCACCTTCGGTCAGATACCCGGACATCTTTTCCGAGAAACGCAGGCCGACCTTCTTGGTTTCTTCACCTTTCTCTGGCATGACGTCCTCCTATTCAGGGAGACTAAGAAGGGTGCGGAAAAATCCCGATTTTCCGTCACTCCCGCGAAAGCGGGGGTCCAGAAATCCTTCAAAGGCCTGGATTCCTGCTTTCGTAGGAATTACGACCAGGAACTTCACAACAATTTTTCAGTAACCGGTTAGAACGCTGGCCGAAGCCCTTCAGGAGTTAGATCGAGCCCTAGGTTTTTTCCCCGACGGCCTGAAGTGCATGCAAGGATTAAGCGTTCTGCAGCCACTCGGAAAGCTTTGGCACGAATCGTCTCAGGCGTTGAGGGTCGATTTGTCCCAATTTTCCCAGGAGAATATCACCATCCACCACGGCAAGTCTGCCAATTCAAATGAGGCTTGGCACTTTCAAACCGGATTCCTTATAATCCGAATCCCCAGGGGTGATGATCTCGTCAAAGTCAGGAACTTTTTGATCAAGGCGGGACGATACCATGCAATGCAGCCAATCGCTGAATTGGACGGGTAAACGGCGAAGGGTTAAAGCAGGACGGAATTTACCCGTTATTGGGTTCGTCTGAGGAAACTGGAAAAGAACGACCTGACCTTCCGAAATCATGAAAATGACTCTTTGAGATCAGCGAGAGAATATGGCGGGTCTTCATCTTCCATACCGCGCATAGCTGAAGATAATGAAAGTGCGGACCATTCTTTCAATTCTGCTCTGGATACTCTGTTTCTAAGGTATTCAATAAGATCGAGTACCTCCGCCTTTTCGTTCACCGGCAATTCATGGATGCCTTGAATAATTTTTTCCTCTATGTTCATGTCATCCTCTCCACCCCAATTCAATTGTTTATCATAAAACCCTAGTCATATCCAGCCGATAGGGAAACGCCATAATCCCTATTTCGCAGCCGACCCGTTGCCCCCTCTAAGCTAATACCCCCTTTCCCACGGCGCCGGATGGGCCACCAGCCGCGCCCCCTGGTGGGCCTGCTCGGCGTTTACCGCAAAGAGGCCTAGGATGCCCGGAGCGTTTTTCATTTTCGGGGGCCGCCAATTCGCCTTCCTCTTTTTCCATTCCTCATCGGACACTTCCGCGCTCAGGGTGCGGTCGGGGAGGCTGATGGAAATCATGTCCCTATCCTTGAGCAAGGCCAAGGGCCCGCCCACCGCGGCCTCGGGCGAAACCTGGCAGACGCCCAACCCCCGGGCAAACCCGGAGAAGCGGCCGTCCGTAACTACTGCGAGCTTCCCTTCCAATCCCATCCCAACTACCGTGGCCAGGACAGCGTAGGTGTCCGGCATCCCCGGCGCGCCCCGGGGGCCGGCATACCGGACCACGATGACTTCTCCTTCTTTCACCTTTCCGGATTTCAAGGCCGCCTTGGCCTGTTGCTGGTAGTTAAAGCCGCGGGCCGGCCCGCGGTGATAAGGAATGGTGTTGTGGAGCATCCGGGCCAGGGAGCTGATGGGCGCCAAATTGCCCTTCAGCACGGCAATTCCCCCGTGGGACAGGAGCGGTTCATTCAGGGAAAGGATCGATCGTCTTTCCCGTTTCAGCATGATCTCTCCCGCCTGAATCCAATGCTTCAGGTTTCTCCCGTCCACTCCCTTAGCCGAAAGATGAAGAAGCGGTTTCAGTTCAGCCATGATCCCCGGGATTCCCCCATCTTCGTGGAGGTCGGGGAGAAAGTATTTCCCCACCGGCGCCACGCTGGAGATGCAGGGAGTGTTCCGGCTGAAATCATCCACTTTGCCGATGTGAATGTGCTTCTCCAACCCCAGTTCCGCCGCCAGGGCGAGGATGTGGAGGATTCCGTTGGTCGAGCCGCCCAGGGCCATGCATACCCGCAGCATGTTCTCCAGGTTCTTCGGCCCCATGATGGACCGCGCCGTTTCTCCCTTGAAAACCATTCGAACGATGGCTTCCCCGGTCGCTTTGCCCAGGCGCAACCTCTCGGCGGAAACGGCCCGGGCGGTGGCGGCAAAAGGAAGGGTCATTCCCACGGCCTCGGCCAGGCACTGCATGGTGTTGGCCGTTCCCATGATCGAACAGGCCCCCGCGGAGGGACAGACCACATCTTCCATGAGTTCGATCTTCTTTAGGTCGGCCTTACCCTGGGGAAGAGCACCGAAGACCATTTCGTCGAGGTCCGAAAGCGTAACCTTCTTCCCCTCGCAGGTGCCGACTTCCATGCACCCGCCCGGAAGGATGATACAGGGCAGGTCCAGACGGGCCGCCGCCAGGAGGGCCCCGGGCACAACCTTATCGCAGGAGACCAGTATGACCAGCCCGTCGAAGATTTGCTGCTCGACGATGGCTTCGATATCGAAGGCCAGGAGATCGCGCGTGGGAAGATCGTAGCGCATCGAGGGCTCGCCCAGGCTGGCCGTGGGGCACTGGGAGATGGCGGTGAATTCCAGGGGAGTCCCCCCCGCTTTCCAGATGCCGTCCCGCACGGTGCGGGTCAGGTGGTCCAGGTTGTAATGGCCGGGGCAGACCTCCCCCCAGGTGTTTACGATGGCAATGAGCGGCCGCCTCATGTCGTCCGTCGTATAACCCATGGCTTTGTAAACCGCCCGGCGGTGGGCGCCGGAGGGACCGTGGTAGTATTTCTGCGTTTTCCAGGTGGCTTTCTTGGGCATATTTCCTCTTTTCTCCGTGGGGGCAATTCATGAATTGTCCCTGCGATCCGGGCGACCAGGTGTTCGGCCCGACGCGAAAAATACGAGGGCGATTCATGAATCGCCCCTACCGATCTCTAATTCTGCACGGGCGGGGTTGAAACGCGCCCCTACTTCTTTTGGGTTATCAAATATAAGGCTGCATCCAAACCCAGGAAGTAAACCTGGATCCCCAAGCCCATGATTACCCCCTGGGCCGCTTCGGCGATCACCGAATGGATATCCCGGACAAAATGGTTGGAAAGATGTACCTCCACGTAAGGAATGCCGACCCCCTTCACCGTATCCCCGATGGCTTTGCCGCTGTAAGTGAATCCGCCTGGGTTCATTACTAAGGCATCCACCTTGTCCCGGTAGGCCTTGATGATCCGGTCGATGCACTCCCCTTCGGAGTTGGTGTAAAAGATCTCTAATTCAAAGCCCTTGGCCTTGGCATAATCGAGCAGCATGCGGTCCAATTCGGCAGCCGTGGTCTTCCCGTAAATTTCCGGCTGCCGAACCCCCAGGATGTTCATGTTGGCTCCCTGGATCAGCAGAATCTTAGGCATAGGATCCTCCGGTGTTTTTTTCAGAATTTTTTGAATTATGCCATGGGGGGAAAAAGACTTCAAGAAATACCAAGTGCCCGAATTTTGCTTAAATGTCCCAAAGTTAAAGAACCGAACAATAGGTTGCTCGTTCCCGGTTCCCAGTTCCCCATGAAAGACTGCAAGAAGGAGTCGGCAATCTGCCATCGGGAATCAATTGTATTCCGCAATCCGAAATCCGCATTCCGCATTTCTTCAGGCTCATAGTCGAATCTAAGAATTTGTGTTATAAAATACGAAATTGTTAAAAAGAACAGGGGGAGGAGAGATCGATCCATGCCGGATCTCGGAGTCAAAATCAAGAATGTGACCCTCAAAAATCCCATCATCATCGCCTCGGGTACCCCCACTTACGGCCCGACCAACGTAAAGAAATGCATCAAGAGCGATGCGGCGGCTTTTGTCACCAAAACCCTCTGCTACACCGAATGGCTGCAGAAGCAGCCCCGCCCCCGGTGGCATGTGGAACATCCTGAAGCCATCGAAGAAGGGGGTTATTTTTCTCTCTACTCCACCGAGCGCCTTAACCCCACCCCTCCCGAGGAGTATGCCCGCAAGAAAATGAAGGAATATGTCAAGGAGGCCCACGATTTCGACGTCAAAGTCATCGCCTCCATCGCGGGAACAGACCCTCAAACGTGGGCCAAATTGACGGACCTCGTTACCGAGAACGGCGCCGACATGATCGAGCTGAACCTGCAATGCCCCCATGTGGAAAAGAACCAGCCCACGGGCATGATCGCCGGACGGGACCCGGAGCTATGCTATTCCATATTGGATTCGGTCAAGAAAAGGACTCCCCTTCCGGTCATCGGCAAGGTATTGGGAGAAGGGGTGGACCCCATCAAAGTCGCCGGCCGTATGATCGACGGGGGGGCCGATGCGGTGCTCCTCACCGGAAGATACCAGGGGCTTTACCTCAACATCGAAACCGAAAAACCCATCCACTGGGGCGGCATGGGGGGCTACGGCGGGTTCTGGCAGGCCTCGATCACCCGCAAGTGGCTGGTCCGGGCTTCGGAGGCAAACCTCGGAGTTCCAATAATCGGAGGAGCGGGAATCGGCGGCTATGAAGATATCGTTTCCTACCTGCTTTGCGGGGCTTCCTCCGTGGAGGTGTGCACGGCCATCATCGTCTTCGGGCACAAGATCGTCAAACGCTGGCTCCGGCAGATATCGGCCTGGATGGACTCCAAGGGCTATTCGTCCATCGCGGATTTTTCCGGAAGGGCGGTGAAGAATATCCTTCCCCCAAGCCAGATCCCGGGAGATACGCCGTACGCATCGCGGATCGCCCCTGAATCCTGTCAAAAATGCCTGCGGTGCATGGAAGCTTGCCCATACGACGCCATAACGGTGGTGGACAAAAAGCTGGTCGTGAACCTGGAAAGATGTGACGGCTGCCGCCTGTGCGCGGCCTTGTGCGGCCAAGGAGCGGTGGAATTTTTCAAAAGATGAAGGGGGATCCAGTGCCTACTTCGGTTGCCATCGTCAAAGGAAGAAACGGAAAAGACCTGAATGAAGTTCGGAAGATGATGGGGAAGCTTTTTGACCTCATCGGCCCGGCCGAGAAGATCATTCCCCGGGGCTGCCGCGTCCTCATCAAGCCCAACCTCACCGCCGAAGAGAAGCTCTGGGAAAAGGGGATTCTGACGGGGCCTATCTTCATGCAGGCCCTGGTGGAAGAAGTGCAGAAGGCCGGGCCCGCCGAAGTGATCATCGCCGAAGCCACGGCCGTGGGGTTGAACACCAAGAAAGCCTTTGCCGCCAACGGATATGAGGAAGTGGCCCGGGCCACCGGGGCCCGGCTCCTGGACCTTTACGACGGCGAATTCGAGGAGATCAAAACCCCTGAAGGGGGGCTCCTGAAAAGCGTCCGGGTTTCCAGGGAGGTGCTGCGGGCCGATTTTTTCATCAATGCCCCCGTCCCCAAAACGCACTTCGCCAGTACCCTCACGGCGGCCATGAAGAACTTGAAGGGAACAACCACCTACGATGAAAAGAAGCGGTTTCATTATCTTGGCCTGAACAAGGCCTTTACCGAACTGAACGCCGTTCTGAAACCTCACCTCAATGTGTTGGACGGGCTGATTGCCATGGAGGGGGATGGGCCGATCGCCGGGACGCCCGTGGGATTGAATGCATTGATGGCGGGCACTGACACCGTGGCCGTGGATACCATTGCCGCCCGGGTCATGGGAATCGACCCGGCGGAAGTCCTATCCCTATGCTTGGCTCAAGGGATGGGCCTGGGCGTTTGGGATGAAAAAGAAATAAAGGTCCTTGGGAACCCCATCCAAGAGGTTCGCCGGCCTTTTGTCCGCGCCTGCGCTCCTCTGGAAATGGATGTGGAAAAAGTCCGCTTCCTCAACGGGCAGGCCTGTAATGCCTGTCCCAACGGCCTGCGAATCGCCCTGGGACGGCTGCAAGCGGCGGGGATCTCCCTGGAAAAGCTCCCGAAGATGGAAATCAGCGTGGGCCCCGAAGCCCGGCTATCCGGGTCTGCGGATTGTATTCAGATTCCCATCGGAAACTGTCAGAAGCAATACAAACATCTCCCCAATTATGTGCCCGGTTGCCCTCCACCGGCTTTTCTCATGGGAGATGAGATTCGGGAGATCATGGGCATCCCGAGAAGGTTCGGGCCGAAGAAGAATTTCATAATGGAGTAATAGAATGCGGAAGTCGGAATGCGGAAATTTTTCCTTCAAGATATTCTTATGAATTCCGCATTCGCCATTCCGCATTCCGCATTTTAGAAATACCGGAGGGATTTCTCATGGAAGACTATCCAATGGCCATGGTCACCGCCCCCGGGAAGGTGGAGTTCGTGAAACGAACGCTTCCCCCCATGGGGAACCACGATGTTTTGCTCCGGGTCAAGGCCGCCAGCATTTGCGGCGGGGATATCCATATTTATAAGGGAAAGCACCCTTTAGCCCCCCTCCCCATGGCCATCGGCCACGAAATCTCCGGCGAGATCATTCAGGTGGGCAGTGCGGTCACAAAAGCGGGGGTTGGAGACCGGGTCGCCGTGGAACCGGTGATTACTTGCCGTGCCTGTCCCTTCTGCCTCCGGGGGGAGTACCACCTCTGTGAAAGCATCCGCTACCAGTACGGCGCCGGACAGGGCGGGTTCACCCCGTACTTCGTCGCTTCCGAAAACTGGGTTCACCGTCTCCCTGATTCGGTCTCCTTCGAGGAAGGTGCCCTCCTGGAGCCCCTGGCGGTGGCGGTCCACGCCGCTCGTAAAGCCGAGGTGGGGCTTGGGCACAGCGCGGCGATTTTCGGCGCCGGAGGAATCGGGCTTTTTCTCGTCCAGGTGGTCCGGGCTGCCGGGTGCGGTTCCATATTCATATCCGACCTTCTGGAGCATCGCCTGGAAACGGCGCTGAAGCTGGGGGCTACTGTGGCCATCCATGCAGCCAAGGAAGACCCGGTGAGAAGAATTTGGGAAGAAACGGACAACCTGGGCGTGGACCGATCCTTCGAGGCAGTCGGCGTCGAGAAAACCCTTCATCAGTGCGCCCAATGCCTGAAAAAGGCGGGGGTATGCGCTCTCATCGGCTTATTCGAAGACCCCCATCAGGTCCATTTTCCGGTCAACCTTTTGGTGCAAAAGGAAATCCAACTTCGCGGATGTCGCGGATATTGCTGGGATTTTCAAATTGCGTTGGAATTGATCAAGAAGGGGGCGGTCAGGCTTCGCCCCCTTATTTCCCACCCATTTCCCCTGGCTGACCTTCCCAGAGCTTTCGAGACCCTCCTGGACCCAAAAAGCCAGACGGATAAAGTAGTAATCCGGGTTTAGCTTTCGAATCCTCCTCTTCATCGCCCCTGTCTGGTCCTAAAGTTTTTCTTCCGCCTGACGATAATTAATAAAAAACAAAGGGTTCTGTCTACAGCCAGTTCAAGTCACTCCACCTGGCGAAAAAGCAGGAAAGAAGTTTAGCTCTCCTGCTGCAAAAATATTCATCCAAACGGGATCACCCATGGCGAAAGAGCGCCCCACCAAATCGTCTTCCCATCCACCGGTGCTGCCGAACGTCTCCCCGAAAGAGATCCTGGCGCTACTCGAGCTCCAAAAAAACAAGGGAGAGGAGCTGCTAAAGAAAAACCTCATTCAACTTGCCGATGTCCGGTCCTGGAACCTCTCCACGCAAGATATTCTCATTAAAGGGTTCGGCCCCAATTGGGCATATATCAATTCTATTATCCACTCGGGAGATGACAAACCCTATCCGGCGTATGAACCCGAATCGAGCCTGGAGAAGCAGCGCCGCAAGAATCTTCAGACCACCCTAGGCCTGCTCTACGAATGCATGGATTACCTGCAGAATTACCATCCAGGTGCGCCCAAGCCTTCGATGAAAGATGGAAGTCCGCCCGCCCCGGAGAAAGTTCAGGCTGACGCCGATCGGGTTGTGGGGGAAAAGAAAGAAGAGCCCGTACCGGAAGAGGTGAAGAATATCCAATCTGTAGTCAACGAAAAGGAAAAGATCATGGAAAAAAACAGGGTTCCCAAAGTTTTCGTCATCACCGGCAAGGATGGAAAGAAAAGGGCGGCGGTGGCCTCTTTCTTGACCAACCTGGGGGTAGAGCCAATCATCCCCCAGGAAGAAAACGGTCACAAATTCAACTTGATCGAAAAACTGGAAAAAATCTCCGAAGTGGATTTTGCCATCATCCTCCTTGTCGGAGATGAGGTCGGCTATACCAAAGAAAAGCCCCAGGAACCCCGGCCCCGGGCCAATCAGAAAGTGATCTTTGAGCTTGGATTCTTAATGGGGCGATTGCCCCAGAATCTGGTCTGCGCATTGTATGAAGAAGGATTGGACCTGCCTGCCGAGTACCAGGGAAATGTCTTCATCCCCTTCGACGGGGGGGGAATATGGAAGCTCCTGACCGCCCGGGCCATGAAAATGGCTCATATCGACATTGATATGAACAAGGCTGTTTAGTCGGCGATTCAGTTGATTCATTCTCCCCTTCTTCCCCCCTTGCGCAATTTTTTAATCGCTTCTTGGCTCTTTCGCTTAATCCAAACTAATGATAGTTGAAATTTCCTTTCGTCCCTCTGCGGGGCAGCCCAATATAAGTGAGTAGTTCCCGAATCGCCCCTGCATCAAAAATCATTCATACAAACTTGTTCGCATCAATGAAAAACTGCGCGCCTACGCATCACCCTGAAAAGGCACAGTCTCCACTCCTATTCTTCAGTTCGGCTGGGATAGGCTGATTTCAATACTTGCGAAAAAGGTTGCTTTTCACGTTTTCCAGATGCTCCCGCATCTTTTTTTCAGCTGCGCCCGGCTCCCGGTCCCTGATCGCTTTTACGATCTGATGATGTTGGCGGGAATAGAGCTTCCAGAGATCGTCGTTCATGGAAGCCTCCTTAAGACGCCCCCAGACTTCTCCTTCCCGCATCTTGTTGACCACATTGTATAAAGACGCCAAAAACGAATTGTGCGTGGCGCTTGCGATATTTTCATGGAGCAAATAGTCCCACTTTTCGTTGGAGGAAAGATCGGGGGCCTGCTCGCACCGCCGGGCGCAGTTTTCCATTTTTTCGATTTCAAACGGGGTGGATTGCTGAGCGGCGATGGCTGCCATCTCTGGCTCGATGACCAGGCGCACCTCCATGATTTCGGCCGGGCTAGTGGCATAGTGAAGGGTGGAATGGATTTCGATTCGGGGATTGGGGCGGACCCCGAAAAACGTGCCCCGGCCCACATGTCGCCAGATCAAACCCTCGGCTTCCAAAACCGAAAGTGCTTTACGCAAGGCCCCCCGCGAAATCCGCAATTCCGAAGCTAGGGTTCGTTCTGCGGGAAGCCGCGCTCCGAACAAGACCCGTCCGCTGTTCAGCATTTCTCTTAATCGTTCTTGGGCGTCCTTGGCCTTAAGACTCATGATCTCTTGTATAGCATATGTCTCGTCAAATATAAAGACCAATTAATAGAATTGGTCCTTTTTATTATCTATAAATTTCAGCAAGTTGCTGCATTATATTTTTAATATATTGACACCAATCCATAATTGGTATATAAAAAGCTGCACTTATTTTGGGTGCTCTTTCCAGCCAACCTTGAAGGGCCTTTGGTTTATTCGGGTCTTGACAGGATAAAAAGAAGGTTATTATACTGCCCCAAAACCAGGGAAACCCAGTGGGAAGCGAGAAAACGATTGGAAGTGTTGTACCATTTTCCAAATAGGGAGGTCGAAATGAAAAGAGGGAAAATCTGGATCCTTGCGAGTTTTGGCTGCATTCTAGCCCTTTCTTTGATCCTTACGGGAGGATACGCCGGTGCACAGGCCCAGAAGGCAGCGCAGCCGATCAAATGGGTGTTTGCCACCAACCCCGGGCCTGCGGCAAACACCTGGAGCTTTTATCCCTATCCGCGATTTCAAAAACTCCTGGAGAAGAATTCGGGCGGGCGTCTTATCCTGGAAACCAAGATGGGCCTTTTCCCGGTTAACGAGGTTATCCATGCGGTCATCGCCGGGCGGGCAGATATGGGCTGGGAACGGACTCCCTGGCTTGCGGGCACATTTCCCCTGTGGGACCTAAGCCTTCCCTTCTTTTGGGAGAACACTTTTGAATACGAGGCGTTCTTAAACGATCCCAGGTGGATGGAGATCGAAAAAAAGACATACGGAGAGAAGGGGTTGGTAAAAATCGCGGACATTGTATCCGAGGCCACGGACGGTATATGGGCCAAGAAAGGGGTTCCTACCCTGGCCGATTTTAAGGGTTTAAAGGTGAGAACAGCGGGCCTTATCCCCACCATGGCCCTGCGACTCATGGGGGCCTCTCCGCTATCCATTCCCACCGCAGAGATCATGGAGGCGCTCCAGAGGGGCACGGTGGATGCGATTCAAACTTCTCGTGGTTGGGGATTGGGTTTTGGGCTTCCCGACGTCTGCACCCATATCAGCTTTTGGAGAGTCCAATCTGCATTCGGAGGCATGCTGATTGTAAATAAGGCCAAATTCGACGCTCTTCCCGCCGACTTGCAAGACATCCTGCTGAAGACCGGAAAGGAAATGCAGGGGCAAACCATGTATGGGGCCAAGGTGGAAGAATATGAGGCGGATGTGGGCCTTAAAGTCAGTCGGATGAAGGTTATTAATCCAAGTGCCGAGGAAATTAATAAAGCAAGAGAGCTGGTGAAACCGGCGATTGAAAAATGGCAAGAAATTGCCGGGCCGTATGGAAAAGAGGCCTTGGCTATAGCCGCTAAATACGCCAGCGGTGCCAAGATCCTTTTGAAGTAATAAGGAAATTTACAAATCGTCCCTATGAGGAAGGAAATTTCCATCAACCTATTACGGCGTTTGATTCATATTTGATCTCGGTTTCCTCGCGGAAGGAAGTGGGTAGGGGCGACCCAGCGGGTTGCCCCTATAAGCAATAGTAATATCGGGGATTGGTTTTTCTTCATGAATCGCTTGTTTTATGCCGTCGAGAAAATTGCCTACTGGGGAGGTTATCTGTCTGGATGGCTGGTCCCCGGCATGATGGTTCTGGTTGCTCTGGAAGTGTTCACTCGGTACGTTCTGTCACGGCCGTTACTCTTGGCAGATGAGTTCAGCGCCTACATGCTCGTTGCCTTATCCTTTCTCGGGTTAGCCTATACCTGGAGACAACGGGGTCACGTGCGGATCACCATCGTGGTCAGCCGCCTGTCCAAGAAAAGGGCCGGTTGGATTCGTCTCGGAGCACTGATTGCGGTTTTCCTTTTCGTGTTGGAGATGGATCGATCGGCTTACAAAATGGTTGTGTATGCTTTGCAGATGAATATGAAATCTTCCACTTTTCTCATGGTCCCTCTTTTCTGGCCCCAAATGCCGATTTTCATCGGCTTCGTCTTGCTGACCCTATTGATCCTCGCCGATATCCTCAGGGCCGCTCGTAAAATCCGGGCAAACGAAGATGTGGAGGATTTCGAGCAGTGAGCTTGGAGTGTATGTCCTTCACCCTTTTGGGAGGAATGGTCCTCCTTCTGGCCCTGGGGGTCGAGATTGCTCCGGCCATGGGGATTGTGGCTGGCATCGGGATGATATTCTTCGTCCATCAACCGATGGATTACTTCGCCCGCGCCGCCTTCGAGATCATGAACTCCTTTACCTTCACGGCTATTCCTCTCTTCGTCTTCATGGGGACGATTTATGCCACGACCGGAATTGTGGGGAGTCTTTTTAGGGGGTCCGAAAAGGTTTTCGGGAATCTACCCGGAAGCCTGGCTTCGGCCATGATCGTGGCCAATGCCATCTTCGGCGCAATCTCCGGTTCCAGCCTAGCGGCGGCGGCCACCTTCGGCCGGATTTGTTTTCCCGAGATGGAAAAGGCGGGGTACGACCCTAAATTGTCGTTGGGCGCAATCGCCATTTCCGGGACTTTGAGCGTTCTCATTCCTCCGAGCCTGATCATGATCGTTTATGGAGGTTGGCAGGACGTTTCCGTGGCCCGTTTATTTGCTGGTGGGATTATTCCGGGAGCTCTTTTAACTCTATTCTTCATTATCACCGTTACGCTTATAGTATTGCGCAACCCCAGATTGGCGCCCAAAACATCCGTTTCCTTCAGCTTCAAGGAAAAACTGACGGCCCTGAACGATCTCTTCCCCTTCATCGTGGTCATCACCCTGGTTTTGGGAACCATCTTCACTGGAATCATGACCCCCACGGAGTCAGCATCCTTGGGAGCCTTCCTGAGCATCGTTCTCGCCCTGATCTTCCGCAAGATGACCTACCAGGCCCTCAAGGAAAGCATGCTCTCCGCAGTGAACATCAGCGCCATGATCGCCTTTGTCCTCTTCACCGCACGCATGTTGGGGCAGGTCTTCCAATACATCGGGTTGACCGAAGCCACTGCAGCCTTCATGACCAATTTGGATTTGAATAAATATGCGATCCTGGCTGTCCTTTGCGCCCTGTATTTAGTGTTGGGATGTTTCTTTGATTCCCTCTCCATGCTGGTGCTAACCCTTCCTTTTGTGGCCCCTATCATTAAAGCCCTGGGATTTGATTACATCTGGTTTGGAGTCCTCTACATCGTCCTGGCCGAAATCGGCTTGGTGACCCCTCCCTTTGGCCTGAATCTCTTTGTCCTCAAGGGAGTTGTGCCAAAATATGAGATTACCTATATCTTCGCCGGAACCATCCCCTTCCTGATTCCCACCCTTATTCTTATTGTGCTGATGGTCCTCTTCCCCGGCTTGGTTCTGTGGCTCCCCAATTTGATATACGCCAAGTGAGCCCCATCCTAGGAAGGGCCGAAAAGGCCTTCTCCAGTTAAAAATTGACCACGACCCTTCCACCATGCTCATTGGGCCTGAACGAAAATATTTCTGGGCAGTTCATAACTTGAACGTCCCCTTCCTTTCCGATTGGATTACGCAGGAAAACTTGACCGGCCGATGGCGGGTAACCGCCTAGGGACCCCATGGTCATTTTGGTAGGGCCGAAGGCTTCCCCAGAGGGCTTCGATCTTGTGAAAATGGGCTTGGGTTTTGGAAAAGATCTGGAGTAAAATGAAATCAAGTTTTTCCAAGGAGGTTTCCATGAGCGGAAGAGGTGAATGGCCCATTTCTTACTGGCACTATACCCCCGGGTCTTCCAGCTCGATTCAGATGATGCGCGGGGCCTTTAAGTGCATGGAATGCGGCGGAGTGAAGCCGGGGGAGACGGTTTTAATCTCCACGGACACCAATAAACTGCGGATCGCCGAAGCCCTGGCCGGAGCCGCCTACGCCGTCGGGGCGACTCCCATCATCGTCATGATTCCCCCGGTCAAGACCCATGGGGCCCAACTCCCGGAGCCCATCGTGGCCGCCTTCCGGGAGGCGGATGTTTTTCTCCAGCCGTCGACTTGGTCCCAAACGCACACCAAAGCGAGGGCGGAGGCGATCAAGGCCGGCAAACGGGGTTCCACCATGTGCGAAATTACCGAAGATGCCCTTTGCGTTGGAGCCATCGAGGCCGATTACGAGGCCTGCGACCGGATGGCCAGAAAGCTGGGGGCCGTCTTGGCCGAAAGCAAGGAAATCCGGATTACCTCCCCGTTGGGAACCGACATACGGGGCGACGTGAAAGGCCGGCCGGTTCAGTACGAGACGGGCCTCTTCAAGAAGCCTGGCCAGTTCGCCGCTTTTCCCGACAGTGAAATCAACATTTCTCCAGTGGAGGGGACGGCGGAAGGGAAGGCGGTCATCGACGTAAGCATCATGAGCGTGGGGGTCACCCTCTATGACCCGGTCACGCTCATCATCAAAGAGGGAAAGGTGGTGGATATTCAGGGGGGGCCGGCGGCCCGGCGATTCCGCGACACCCTTGAGGCCCTGGGAGACGAGAAGGCCTTCAACTATGCCGAGTTCGGGATCGGCCTAAACCCCTGCGCCCGTCTGGCAGCCACCAACCTGGAAGACCTGGGCCGGCTGGGCAACTGTCATTGCGGCATCGGCAGCAACTTCGCCATCGGCGGCAAAGTCCTGGCCCCCAACCACCACGACGCCATGTTCAA
>JACAEW010000005.1 GCA_013388675.1 Syntrophaceae bacterium
GGACAGCCTCGGCGGGAAAAATCCGGGGCTCCGGAGCGCTGGCCCGGCTCCCGCAAGGCACCGGTCCCCGAACCCTTCGCCTAAAACGAAATCCTAGCTTAAACAGGGACAACCCAATTCATTTCCGACGCGACCTGATGGAAGAACCGTTGCCTCAGGATGTCCCGCCCCGGGCGGGATGCCCCCCCTGGGCCCGGCCAACTCTCTTCCGGCAGGGGTAGACCCGGGAAGCTCAAAATCTTCCCCAAGCACTCACTCGATTGGGAGAAGACCCATTATTTTTTCTCCACCGGAAAGGTCAGGGTAGCGCCAAACCAACCGATCACGGTGACCACCGGAACCAAGGAGAAAACCAGTAAAAGATAGACGAAGCTGCCCCCAGCTAAGGGCCGAATGATTTCCGGAACATACATCCGCCAAATAAACAGAAGTATGGACAGGACCCAAAGGAAAAAGGAAAAGCGAATTTTTAGGGTAACCGCCCTTAATGGCTTGGCCAGGTAATTCAGCCACCAGGTAAAATACCCGGTCAGAATGGCCACCGGTGCAAAGAGAACCCCCCCGCCCAGGCAGTGGAAGGCCGTGGTCTCAAAGGGGAGGTGCCCGGTGACCAGGTAGAGGAGATTAAACAGGGCGGAGGAAAAGGTGAAGACGATGGGGAAGTGGACCACCATGGGATGAGGATGGCGCCGGAGGATGGGAAACCGGTCCAGCAATCCTGCCAGCCACTCGGGCATAGACCCGGCAGTTTCCTCCTTTTCTTTCAACACCCCCACTTGAGGATACCGGTCCAGGACTTCGGGGCCATGGGGAGCCGCTTCGATATCCGCAGTTAAATCGGTCCCGGAGGAATGACGCTTCATGTGCACACCGGTCTTCCAGAACTTGCTGCCGGTGACGTCTATGACCCGCCCCTTGTAAGCCACATGGACAGGCTTTCCGTCCTTGCCATTAAACTCTTTCAAAGTCTCCCGATCGAATTCCTTCATAAAATCCCCTAAGGACGCAAATTGCGGAAGCCGCCGGGGGCCCAATCAAAAGACCCAGCTTGCCACCGTCACCCCCAGCATGGCCAGCGGGTAATAGCTTGCCCTGTTGAACAAAAGGAAGGCATCCTGGGGGTCCTTCGAACGAAAGAGCTTCCCAGCCGGAATCAGGAGAAGATAGATTCCCGCGGCCAGCGCGCCGATGAGAAAGGTCAGGGTTGATTTTTGGGAAACCACCCAGGGAAGGGCCAGGCTCAGGCCCGCTGTAAGAAAGATGGCGGTCAGGATAATTCCAACCGCCCCCTGGGAACCCAAGCGCACCGGGATGGTTTTCCCCCCGATTCTTCGGTCCTCTTCCATGTCCGCCAAATCGTTGGGCACGTTCTGCCCGCCGATCTCCCAGAAGAAGAGCCAGAGGAAAAGAATGAATAAAAAGGTTGGATTGGGGCTTGGATCGACGGCAAAAACCGCCGCCAGGGGCCCGGAGGTTTTCACCAATCCGCTGATGATTCCCCGCAGATGGGTCACCTTTAAAAGCCGACAGTAGCTGAATTCCAGGAGGCAAGCCAGGAGAAAGATCAGGGCGCAGACCGGATTCAGCAGGTAAGACCCGATCGCCGCCAAGGAAGCCCAAGCCAGAGTCCAGAACAGTCCTTCCCGGTAGGTCAAAACTCCTTGTGCCAGAGGATGTCGGGCAAAGACGCTATCCAGGTCCTGTTTTGGGCCGGAAGGGCCGGTGAGCCGCATTTTCTCCCGGTCCACGCGGTGATCCACCACGTCATTTAAGGCATAAATCGCGGTATATCCGGAGAAAGCGGTGAGCAATCCCAGGGCCAGAATTTCTCCCGGAGGGAAGGTGCCCAACCATAAGAGAGCGCTCAACCCGGGGGCCGCCAGGTCCAGCAGGCCATGAGGGGTCCGCGAAAGGGCCAAAAACAACTTAAGCCGGGACATCCCCAGTTGATTTTGAGCGGGCGTGGATGGCAAGAAAATTCCCCTTCTTCGGCGGGTTGATCTCATCTTCTCATTTTTCTCCCTGCGAAGGCAAATTATTTTTCGCTTTGCCTTTCAAAAAAAGTTTGAAACCCTGGATGAATTTTCTTTATAATTTTTAGAAGGGTTTGCGAATGAGCGAATTTTCCCGCCGAAACTTTCTAAAGGCCGTTACTCTCGCCGGAACCGCGGCTGCCGCGGGGTGTTCCTCCGAATCCGCTCGAAAGCTTATCCCCTATATCATTCCCCCTGAAGATATTGTTCCCGGGGAGGCCGCCTGGTACGCTACCACTTGCCGGGAATGTCCGGCCGGGTGCGGAATTCTGGCCAAGAACCGGGAAGGCCGGGTGGTGAAGGTGGAAGGGAACCCCCTTCACCCGGTGAACCGGGGAAAGCTCTGTCCCAGGGGACAGGCATCGGTCCAGGGACTCTACGACCCGGACCGCATCCGGGGGCCGATGAAAAAGAATCAGAAGGGCCGTTTCGAGCCAATCGCCTGGGACCAGGCCGAGAGAGAAGTGGCGGCCAGGCTGGGGGAGGGGGTCGAAAAGGGGGACGGAAAAGGCATTTTTTTTCTCACCGACCTCAACAGCGGGTCCCTGCAAAGCTTCCTCCTTCGATGGTTGGACAATTTGGGCTCCAGGAACTTTCTTTCTTATGAGCCCTTCTCCCATGAACCCTTGCGCAAGGCGAACCAACTGGTCTTTGGCCTGGAAGGGATTCCTTCTTACCGCCTGGACCGGGCAGACCTTCTCATATCCTTCGGGGCGGACTTCCTGGAAACCTGGCTATCCAACGTGGAATACGCCCGCCAGTTTGCCGATTTCCATGCCCCGGGAAATCGTCCGTTTATATACGTGGGCCCCAGGGTCTCTCTCACTTCGTCCCATGCCGATCGATTCATTTCCGTATCCCCGGGGAACGAATACCCGGTGGCCCTGGGAATCCTGCGAATCCTCCTCGACGATGACCTTCTTCCGGCCTTATCGCCAGGCCGGAAGGCCGATCTTCAGGAATTGACCCAAGCCTGGCCAATCCCGGTGATTCTGGCCAAGACCGGGGTGGAAGAGAAGACCCTTCGGGCGGTGGCCCGGCTATTCTCCCGGGCTAAAAGGCCGCTGGCCCTTGCCGGAAGCGGGGGCTTGAACCCAACCGAAACGGCCGTGGCGGCCAATTTGTTCTGCTCTTTGATTCCAGGGTCGGCGGAAACCATCGACCTGGAGAATCGATCCTCCCTGTCTGACGCAGTATCTGCCGGGCAAATGAAGGAACTGGCGGAAAAGATGAAAAACGGCGAGGTCCAGGCCTTATTCATCCATCGCGCCAATCCCCTCTTTTCTCTTCCCCATTCCTGGGAATGGGAGGGGGGACTGAAAAAAGTTCCCCTGGTGGTGAGCTTTTCCAGCATCCTGGATGAGACCGGCGAGTTCGCCCATTTTCTCCTCCCCACGCATACTCCCCTTGAATCTTGGGAGGCTTTTACCCCGAGGAAGGATGTATGGAGCTTGCTTCAGCCGGTCATGGGAGCCCTTTTCAACACCCGCCTTTTGGGCGACCTCCTTATTTCCATCGGCAAGATGATCAAAGGTCCCGAAAAATTCCCCTGGGAAAATTACTTCCATTACTTGCGCGAATTTTGGGAAGAGAAAAGAAAAAAGGAGGTTCCGGAACAGGACTCGGAAGGCTTCTGGCAGGAATCGGTGAGGAGCGGAGGATTCTGGAAAATCAGCAGCCCCAAAGCCTCCCCCCTCCCCTGGCGCCTCGGCGGTTTTTCATTCCCTAAACCCGGAAAAACAGAAGTCCCGGGCCCACGCTTTCTCGCCTATCCGACGATTCAGTTCTTCGACGGACGGGAAGCCAACCGCCCCTGGCTCCAGGAGCTTCCCGACCCAATTACCCAGGTTACCTGGGGAAGCTGGGTCGAGCTCAACCCGGAAACGGCGAGGAATCTGGGCATTCGCAGGGGTGACCTTCTCCGCCTGAAATCCACCGTGGGAACCCTGGAAGCTCCCGCTTATCCCTACTCCGGGATCCGGCCCGACACCCTCGCCATGCCCATCGGCCAGGGACACGCCGGGTATGGCCGTTTTGCCCGGGGTCGGGGCGAAAATCCATACCGGATCCTGTCTGCGGAGCTCGATCACTTCTCCGGGGGACTTTTCATGTCCCTTCCGGGCATAATCGTGGAAAGGACAAATCAGAGTCTCATCCTGGCCAACACGGACGGAAGCCTCTACCAGCACGGGCGGGGATTCGCCCAAGCCATCGCGCAACAGGACTACGAAAAAAGGAAGAAAGCAGGGGAAAAACCGCATATAAAAGTCCCTCTTCCCTCCGGGTACGACCGGAGGGAGGATTTTTATCCATCCCACCAACATAAGGATTACCGTTGGGCCATGGTGGTGGACCTGGACCGGTGTATCGGCTGCGGCGCCTGCGCCGTGGCCTGCGCTGCGGAAAACAACGTGCCCGTCGTGGGGCGGGAGCAGGTCCTCAAAGGCCGGGAAATGTCCTGGCTGCGGGTGGAGCGGTATTTCGAGCCGGAGGGTCCGGTGGGAAGCGTGGCCCCGGAAAAGCTCAGGGTCCGGTTCCTGCCCATGCTCTGCCAGCATTGCGATAACGCCCCCTGCGAGCCGGTCTGCCCGGTCTTTGCCCCCCACCACAGCAAGGAAGGGCTCAACAACCAGGTTTACAACCGGTGCATCGGCACGCGCTTCTGTTCCCAGAACTGTCCTTACAAGGCGCGGCGGTTTAACTTTTTCACTTACCCCCGCCCCGAACCCCTGAACTGGCAGCTCAACCCCGATGTAACCGTTCGGCACAAAGGGGTCATGGAGAAATGCTCCTTTTGCGTGCAGCGGATCAAGGAAGCCAAGCTAAAGGCCAAATACGAAGACCGCAAGGTCCGGGACGGGGAAGTGACTCCGGCCTGCGTCCAGACCTGCCCGACGAATGCTCTTGTCTTCGGAAACCTCCTGGACCCCCAGAGCCTCGTTTCCCGATTGATCCATGACCCGCGGGCCTACCAGGTCCTGGAACACTTAAACACCAAGCCGGCGGTGATTTATTTGAAGAAGATCGAAAGAGTTTGGGAAGAAATCTAAAATAATGTGATTGTTTAGCTATTAAAAAAGGCTTCCTCAAAAATCCCTCCCGGCCTCCCTTTTTCAAAGGGAGGAGAGTTTTTGGGGGATCCGTGTTGAGAGATTCCACTTTTTCTCCCTTTGAAAAAGGGGGAGGAAGCGGGATTTTTCGGCTTTTTAGAAGACTAAACTGTTACAAAAATGTGCTCGAGGAAAAGAGAGTGGAAAGACCCTGGCTGAAATTTTACGATACCCATGTTCCCCACAGCCTGGAATATCCGGATATCCCGCTTCCCCGGATCCTGGATGAGGCGGCGGACCGGTTTCCCGACCGGGTAGGCGTCCTCTTCTTCGGGGCCCGGATCCGGTACCGGGATTTACGGGCCCACGCCAACCGATTCGCCCATGCTTTACAGGAAATCGGAGTGAAAAAGGGAGGACGCCTGGGGCTCCTCATGCCGAATATGCCCCAGACCATCATCAGCGCCTTCGGGGCGATGAAAACAGGGGTCCTGGTCTTTCCCTTCGATCCGCTTCTGGAGGAAGAAGAGCTGCGGCGGCAGATCAATGAGTCCGGTGTGGAAACCGTGGTGGTCCTGGACCTGCTCCTGCGCCGGATCGACCCCATTTTCGCCCAGACCCGGGTGAAGAACTTCATTATTGCGGGGGTCAAGGATTTCCTTCCCTTTCCCCGGGATTTGCTGTTTTCTTTGGCCGCCTGGGGAAAAAGAATCCAGGTGAAACTCGCCCAAAAGCCGAACATCCATCCCTTCAAGGATTTCCTCCAGAAAGGCCGCCCGGAGCCGCCTTCCGCGGGGGAAGGTCAACCGGGTTCGGAAGACGCCGCGGTGGTGCAATATACGGGCGGCAGGACTGGTCCTCCCAAGGGCGTGGTCTTAACCCACAAGAATCTCGTTGCCAACCTTCTTCAGGTTTCCACCTGGTGCGGCAATCTGAAAAAAGGAGGGGAGGGCTTCTTTTCCATTCTTCCCTTCCACCAAGCTTTCGGAATGACCCTGGCCGTCAATCTACCCGTTTATCTTGCTTCCGGGAGCATTCATCAACCGCGCTTCGATCCCCTCCAGTTCTTAAATACCGTGAAAGCCTTGCAGCCGACAGCCTTCCCTGCTCAACCGGCCATGATCGAATCCCTGGTTTGGAACCCCACGCTGGCCAAATACCGGATATCCTCCATCCGGACCTGCTGGTCCATCGGGCCTTCCCTGCCGACGGAGGTCCTGGAGAATTATGAACGAAAAACCGGGCGAAGAGTCCACGAAGGGTACGGCCTAACCGAGGCTTCTCCCCTGACCCATATGAATCCCTTCCTCGGGGACCGAAAACCGAAGTCCATGGGCCTTCCCCTTCCGGACACGGATGCCAGGATTGTCGATTCTGCGGATGGAAAAACTGAATTAACGGCCGGAAAAACCGGCGAACTCCTGATCCGGGGTCCTCAGGTCATGAAAGGATACTGGAATCGACCCGAGGAGACGGCCCGGGCTTTGCGGGATGGATGGCTCCACACCGGCGACCTGGCCTGGATGGATGAGGAGGGGTTCTTTTATTTTGTGGATAAGATGAAGAAAAAATAGGCCCAAGCGCAAAGGTTCAGGAGGCAGGATAATGGAGCGCCGTTGCCCCAAGCTTGGGACCTTCTTTTATCTTGACATCCCATCTCCAGCGGCAAAAAATAGAGGGAGACCCAGCGAAGGAAAAGAATCATGAAAGTCCGCTTCTTCAAACCCTTCGATGAACTTTCCGGCAAGGATGAGATCGATCTGGATTTGAAAGGGCCGGTGAAAGTCAAAGAAGCCCTGGGAATGATCGAGAAGGAAGTCCCCTCCTTTCGGCGATTTCTTCGCAAAGAAAAGGATGAGGTTTTGAATTTTTTCGTCGTCCTGGTCCGGGGCGACGAAATCCTGAAATTGAACGACACGCTGCAGGACAAAGATATCGTCAAAGTCCTCCCGCCCATAAGCGGGGGATGAAAGAAACAGCGGTCAGCGATCCGCTATCAGCGGCCGGCTTCTTGAAGTTGCCCGTCATTAGAAGGCGGATATCTGGCCTGGCGGCTTTTCCCGGGAGAAAACGGGTTAAGCAAATATTGAAGATTAGGGTTGGACTCAAAAAAAGTAATTCTTTAAAAGGAGGATGGTCTCGATGAAAGGGTACATGGGAAAAATTCTGCGGGTTGACCTTACCAAGGGACGGGTTGAAACGGAAAAGCTGGACGAGAACCTGGCGAAGAAGTTCATCGGCGGAAGCGGCCTGGCTACCAAAATCTTGTATGACGAAACCGGTCCGGAAACCGATACGCTGGGGCCGGAGAACCGTCTCATCTTTATGACCGGACCCTTCGCGGCCACCCCGGTCATCACCTCGGGCAGGCACCACATGGTCAGCAAGTCCCCCCTAACGGGCGCCTACACCGAGTCGGATACGGGGGGAACCTGGGGGCCTTTCTTGAAGCGGGCCGGGTTTGACGGAATTGTGGTCTCCGGAAAGGCCAATAAACCGGTTTATCTTTGGGTCTCCGACGGGAAGGCGGAAATCCGTGATGCCTCCCGGTTTTGGGGCATGGATACCTACGATTTGGATGAAGCCATCCGCAAGGATACCCGCCCGGAGGCCGTTGTGGCTTCGATCGGCCCGGCCGGAGAAAAGGGCGTGCGGTATGCCAGCATTTTGAACGATGGGAGAGAAGCCCGGGCCGCCGGAAGGGGAGGGACCGGAGCGGTCATGGGGTCCAAAAACCTGAAGGCGATCGCCGTCCATGGGAAAATGGAAGTGGAGATCGCCGACCCAGAAGGGCTCAGAGCCTCCCTCAAAGAAATCAGCCCCATGGTGGCAAAAAATACGGAAGGGATGCGCAAGAACGGGACCGCGGGCGGCCTGGCCACCTTCGAAGCCCTGGGAAGTCTCCCGCTGCAGAATTGGAAGTTTCAAGGGCGTTGGGAACAGGGGGCGGCCAAGATCGCCGGCCCGGCCATGACCGAAAAGATTCTAACGGGGAATTATTTCTGCGAGAAATGCGTCATCGGGTGCGGCCGGAGAGTCAAGGTGGACAAAGGTCCCTTTGCCCCCGTGGAAGGGGCGGGACCGGAATACGAGTCCGTGGCCATGCTGGGCAGCCTCTGCCTGGTGGATGACATCGAAGCCATAGCGAAAGCCAACGAGATCTGCAACCGGTACGGAATGGACACCATCTCCGCGGGGGCGGCCATCGCCTTTGCCATGGAGGCCTATGAGAAGGGGATCATCACCAAAAAAGACACGGGGGAGCTGGAACTTCTATGGGGCCGGGGCGATGTGATGGTCAAGATGACCGAAAAAATCGGCAAACGGGAAGGGTTGGGACAGCTTCTGGGAGAAGGGGTGCGCATCGCCGCCGAGAAGCTGGGGAAGAATGCCGTCGAATTCTCCCTCCATGTGAAGGGACAAGAAGTGCCCGCCCATGACCCCCGCTGCTTCAATGCCGGGGCGGTGGGGTATGCAACCATCAACCGGGGCGCCTGCCACCTGGGATTCAGTCATGTTTTTGAGCGCGTTCTGAGCATGCCGGAAATCGGAATCGATCAACCCCTGCCGAGGCTGGAGGTAAAGGGCAAGGGCGAAGCGGCGGCCAAGACCCAAAACATCATGGGACTCTTCGATTCCCTGAAGCTCTGCAAGTTCACTATGTTCGGCGGCCTCAAGATGACCCCCATCCTGGCCTGGTACAACATGGTGACCGGCCTTTCCGTGACCATGGATGAATTTTTGAAGACGGGGGAGAGGATTTTCAACCTGAAGCGGATGTACAACGTCCGCTGCGGGATCAGCCGCAAGGATGACACCCTGCCGTCCCGTTTTCTCTCCCTGAAGCATGAGGGCGAAGGCCTGAACCCGAATCTTCCGCCGCTGGGCGAGCTGCTCTACGACTACTACAAGTTCCGGGGCTGGAATGAAGAAGGAATCCCCACCCCGGAAAAGCTGAAGGAACTGGGCCTGTAATCCAAACGCGGAATGCGGAGTGGGGAATGCGGAATAAAAAACTGCAAACCCGCTCCGCATTCAGCCATTTATTCCCCCCTTTGAGAATGCGGGTTCTTCCTCCCGTTTTATTCCTTGGAATCCCGAATTCCGGTATTCCGCATTTCAAATCATTCCGCGTTTTCCATTCCGCATTCCGCATTGCAATGATCTATTCGATTGAGAAAATCCATCCAGTTGGATAAAATAACCTCGTAAATGGCTAACTCGAAGAAGAAAAAAAGCGGGAAAAAAGGGAGGAAAAACAGAATATTCCTTTTCTTCTTTATATTGGTCGGGGTGATTGGCTCGCTGGCTCTATTCTTATTGCTGAGGACCAACCATGTGGAAAAGACGATCTTCCATCCCATGCCTCCCGCTCCCAGTCCTGCGGCCAAGCTGCCCGAAGAGGAAAAGCAGGAAAAGGAGCCGCGCCCTAGACCCGGTCCCCGACTGGCTTTGATCATAGATGATGGGGGCTATAATGTGGATAAGGTCAAAGCCATCCTGGAGATCGGCCGTCCGTTCACCTTGGCTGTCTTGCCCAACACCCCGCATGCCCGGAAAGTCGCCCTCCTGGCCCACCAAGGGGGGGCCGAAGTCATGCTCCATCTTCCCATGGAGCCCAAGGAAAACAACCGCTATTCCCTGGAGCCGGACACGGTCCTGATCGGAATGGGAACGGAGGAAATTCAAGCGATTCTGCGGCGGGGGTTGAAGGAAATTCCCCACGTCCGGGGGGTTAACAATCACATGGGGTCCAAGGCCACCGAAGACCCCCAAGTCATGAGGGCGTTGATGGAGGTCCTGAAAAAGGAAGGACTGTATTATGTGGACAGCCACACGACCGATCACACCGTCGGGCCGCAAATCGCCCGCCTGGCGGGAGTGGCCTGCGGGAGTAACGACCGTTTCATCGATCCAGAAAAGGACCTGGAGGCCATCAAAAAAGCCATCCGCCTGGCTATGAAAAAGGCCAAAAAGGAGGGAAAGGGCATCGCCATCGGTCATCCCCACCCCTTGACTACCCGGGCGATCCGGGAGATGATCCCGGAAATCGAAGCAGCGGGAATCAAGCTGGTCTTCGCTTCCGAGGTGGTGGGATGAGAAGGTCTCTCCTCCTGATCGCGGTTTGGGGAATTTTAGGCCTAGGCTGGATCGGGGAAGCCATGGCCGCCCCCCGACTGCTGAATGTTCGCAAGTCGTCCACCCCGGAATCGACTCGGGTCGTCTTGGACCTGGAAGCCCCCCCGGTTTACGAAATTCAATCTTCCCCTGCAGCTCCCATCCTGACGATCCATCTGCAGCGATTGAGCCTGCCCCGGGGAGCCCAGGAGGTCCTTATTGAGGATCGGGTGGTTCGAAAAGTGAGGATTGACCCGAGCGACAAAGAGGGGGTCAAGGTCATTCTCTTTCTCCATCAACCCTCGAACTCGAAGGTTTTCGCCCTGACGCGGGACAAAGACAAGCCGGACCGCTTGGTGATCGATGTCTTTCGTCCCAGGGGAGACATCCGGGATAAAACCGAGAAACCGGAGAGCCCCCCTGCCAAGCCAGAATCCCGGGAAGCGAAGAGCCTACCTGCCAAAGAGGAGATGCCCCTAACCAAACCACCCAGCCCCGAACCAGAGCGAGTCAAAAGCCCGCCTGCAAAAGAGGGGGCGCCCATACCAAAACCACCCCGTCCAGAGCCGGAGCAAGTCAAACCGCCTCCCGCGCAAATCGAGAAAAAGGAGAGCAAGCTGTCCGACCCGGAGCTCAGGGAAAAGAAAGGAATTTCCCCCAAAATCGAAGACCCTCCCCGGGCGTCCCCCCTCGACAAGTCTCGCGATCTTGCCGTTCCTCCACCAAAGGGAATTGCCCGTTTGGTGGACATCCGCCATTGGCCGGCTCCGGATCATACCCGGATCGTTGCCGACCTGGAGGGAGCCCCGGAACATGAAATTCTTCCCCAAACGGATCCCCTGGTCTGGACCCTTCGGCTTCGAGGAATCGTTCTCCCCCGGGGAAGACAGGAAATTTCCGTGGGCGACCAGGTCATTAACAAGATCCAGGTGGACCCCGAAGGAAGGGATACGGCCAATCTCTCCGTGTTTCTCATAAAGCCCTCCCGACTAAACGTTTTTGTTTTGAAGCCCTTCGAAGACAAGCCCGACAGATTGGTCATCGACGTGTCCCGTCCGGACCTGGAGGAAAAGGAAAAAGAACAACGCCAGGGGACCCGGGAACTGAAGGCCAAGAAGAAGCGGATCGTGGTCATCGATCCGGGACACGGCGGCGACGATCCCGGGGCCGTGGGTCCCCGGAAGACTTTTGAAAAAGACATTGTCCTGGACCTGGCCCACAACCTGCAGAAAACCCTGGATGCCACTGGAGAGATACGGGCCTTCCTGACCCGGCGCGGGGACTATTTTGTTCCCCTGATGGACCGGATCAAGATTGCCCAGGAATACGAGGCCGACCTCTTTATCAGCCTTCATTGCAACGGAAGCAGGAGCCGGCAGACCCGGGGCAGTTCCGTCTATTGCCTCTCGCTGAAAGGGGCCAGCGACATGGCGACCCAGCTCTTGGCGCAGAAAGAAAACGCCTCCGATATGGTCGGGGGAACCTCCCGGGCTCCGACGCAGAAGGATTTGGATTCCATCCTCCTCGACCTGGAACAGACCCATGCCATCAATGAGAGCCTTCACCTGGGAGGATTGGTCCTGAATGAGTTGGGAAAGGTCAACCGTATCCAGTTTTCCCAGCCCCGCCAGGCCGGGTTCGCCGTTCTGAAGGCCCCGGAATTCCCTTCCATCCTGATCGAGACTGCCTTCCTCACGAACCCCGGGGAAGAGATGCTGCTGCGAAAGAAGAGCTTCCAGGATCAGGTCAGCCAGGCCATCGCCGCGGCGGTAAAACGTTATATCCCCCTGTTATCGGCGAAGGAGGGAAGCTCCGGGGGGAATCTTCATGGGAGGGGAACGAAAAGAGGAGGAGGATGAAAGAAAAAATGGCGCCGAAACCAGACCCTCAATGCGCTCTATGCCGAATGGACTCTCGGGCTTGTATCTCCAAAGAAGGAAAAGGACCGTCTTTTTGCCCGACCTTGCATCGGGCGGAAGATGCCGAAAGGGCGCTGAAGAAATACCAGGACCCGGAAACCAAAGATTTTGCCAAAGCGGCGTCCCTTCAGGAGGCGGAGTGCTACGCCGAAAGGGACGCCCAGCATCATGTTTTGAAGCCCACCAAGACCCGGGTGGAGGAAATCATCGAATTTTCCAAAAGGATGGGTTACAAAAGAATCGGTGTGGCTTTTTGCGGAGGCCTGTTTTCCGAAGCCCATACTTTTGCCCGGATTCTGGAGAAGAACGGTCTCGAACCGGTTTCGGTCTGCTGTAAGGTGGGGGGGGTTCCCAAGGAGTTCCTCGGGCTGGAGGACAAGGATAAGATCAGAATCGGAGCCTACGAAACCATGTGCAATCCCATTGCCCAGGCGGAGGTCCTCAATGAGGCCCAGACGGATTTCAACGTGCTGATCGGCCTGTGCGTGGGGCATGATTCCCTATTTTTCAAGCACGCCAAGGCTTTGACCACCGTCCTGGTAACGAAGGATCGCGTGCTGGGACACAATCCGGTAGCCGCGCTCTATGGGGTGAAGGTCTATTTCCAGCGTTTGCTTAAACCCTGAGATAAATTTCCTTCACTTAGGTGCCCATTCCCCGTTGAACGGAGTCTGGCTTCGGGCAGGTTCCGTATTGCGGAGATCATTGGAGATTTTAGAAGCGATCTCTTTTACCCAAAGGATAATCCGTTCCCGGTATTCTTCGATTCGTTCTATGGGACCAGCCACGGCCAAGCCTGCGATCAGGTTTCCGGATTCGTCCAGAATGGGTGCGCTTATGGCACAGTCACCAAGGTCTACTTCCTGACTTGAAAAAGCAAACCCCTCCTCCCGAATCCGGCCCAGTTCCCTCTTCAAATCCTGGGGATTGGTGATGGTCTGAGCGGTGTACCTGGTTAGAGATGCGTGGCCCAAAAAAGAATCGATGAAAGATTCACTCTGGTAGGCCAACAGAAGCTTCGAGGGCGCACCCGCGTGAAGTGGCAGGCTGGCCCCTCGCTTCAGGCTTAACCGGATCAGCCGGTCGGATTCGATCGATTCGATACATAATGCTTTGAACCCGCTTACCATCATGAGAAGAACGGTTTCTCCAGAGAGAGAAGCCAGGGATTTCATATGGGGAATAGCAGCATCGATCAACCTCATATGCCGAAATACAGTGTTCCCGATCTGGAAAACCATGTATCCGAGCTTGTAGGTCTTATCGTTGGAATTCCTGGTTAGGAAGCCACGTTCCTCCAGCGTCTCCACGTAGCGATAGGTAGTGCTGAGAGGAATGTTGAGCCTTGTCGAGATTTCCTGAACCGAGAGGGCCTGGTCGTCGAAGCTGAAGCAACGAAGAATATCAAGCCCTTTTTTCAATGATAGATTTGATTCTCTCATTTTTTCTCATCAATTGGGAAAATCTTTACTTCTTTTTAACCTACATCAAACCCTCATAAAAAGTCAAAACATTTTTCTTTTTTTTCGAGCTGCTAAGATATATATAAGTTTATGAAATTTATATATTTATTTTTGTAGTCATATAAATTAAAAGATTTTGTAAAACCTGACCTTTGATTGTCCTTTTACCCGGGCTGCACATTTTTATTAATTATCGGGAAAATTCAATTCCAAAAACAGTGGGATAAAAAAAATTCCAATATGCGGAAAAATTAAATAATTAATTCTCAAAATATGAAAATAAAATATTTATTTATTTTTGGGATGAGATAATATCTTCGAATAATGAAACGCTTGAAGAATAATGATTGAAAAAATATAATTATCAAAAAAACTTATAATTATTATATAGTTAAAAAGAAAAATAAAAATTAGATAAAATTTAATGGATGCCCTTTATTTTTTTCTTGACATGTTTTTTGGTTTTTGATACTAGATTGGTAGCTAAAAAATAATTATCACAAAATAAGAAAAATTTGAAACATATCCAAAGAGATTATTGAACCCCAGGGAGAAAAGGAGGAAAAATGAACCTGGAACCAGAAAAAATGATCGGCATGTATCAGACCATGCTGCGTATCCGACGGTTTGAGGAAAGGGTCATGGACATGTATGCCCGCCAATTGATTCCGGGGCTGGCCCACCTCTACATCGGCGAAGAGGCCGTGGCGACCGGCGTCTGCGCCAACTTGAAAACCGACGACTACATTACCTCCACCCATCGCGGCCACGGCCACTGCATCGCCAAAGGTGGGGAGCTGAAGATCATGATGGCCGAGCTTTTCGGCAAGACGACGGGGTATTGCCATGGGAAAGGCGGATCCATGCACATCGCCAACATCAATCTGGGAATCTTGGGAGCCAATGGCATTGTGGCGGCCGGTATGCCCATCGCCGGCGGGGCGGCCTTGGCCATCAAGATGCGGAAGGGAAACCAGGTGGTTGTCAGCTTTTTCGGAGACGGGGCAGCCAACCAAGGGACTTTCCACGAGAGCCTGAATATGGCCGCCGTCTGGAAGCTGCCAGTGGTCTTTGTCTGCGAAAATAATCAGTACGCCATTTCGGTGGCGGCCCGGCGGGTCGGATCGATCCATGATTATTACCTCCGCAAGGCGGCTTATGGGATCGAGGGATGCAAGGTGGATGGAAACGACATTCTCTCCGTTTACGAGGCCACGAGGGAAGCCGTGCAGCGCGCCCGGGAAGGAAAAGGCCCGACCCTCATCGAATGCAAGACCTATCGCTGGCGGGGTCACTATGAGGGAGAGGCCGACCGGACTTACACCTACCGGTCCAAGGAAGAGATCGAGGAATGGATGAAAAAATGCCCGATCGACCGCTTCAAGAAATTCCTCCTGGAGAAAAAGGTGACCAAAGAAGCAAATTTACAGAAGATCGACGAACAAATCCAGGCGGAGATCGAGGAGGCCATCGAATTCGCCAAGAACAGTCCTGATCCCGAACCGGAAGATGCCCTCAAAGACGTTTACTGCGAATCATAAATAAGAATAAGGAGAAACCCATGAGAGAAATTACCTTCGGAGAAGCCGTTGTCGAAGCGCTATACGAAGAGATGAAGCGGGATGAGCGGGTTTTCCTGATGGGAGAAGACGTGGGACCCTTCGGGATGGTTTACATCGCCAACCCAAAATTGTGGAAGGAATTCGGGGATGAACGGGTTAGAGATACGCCCATTTCCGAAAATGCCATCATCGGTTATGCATTGGGAGCAGCCGTTATGGGGATGCGCCCGGTGGCGGAAATCATGTTTTCCGACTTGCTCATGGAGGCCATGGATCAGATCGTAAATCAAACCGCCAAGATCCGCTACATGTTCGGGGGCAACATAAAAGTTCCCATGACCATCCGGACCTCCCTGGGCGGGTTGCGCCGCGCCGCGGCCCAGCATTCCCAGAACCTGGAAGCCTTTTTTGCCCATGTCCCCGGCCTCAAAGTAGTCATGCCCTCATCGCCCTACAATGCCAAAGGTCTTCTGAAAACGGCCATTCGCGATGACAACCCGGTGATGTTTTTCGAGCATCAGCAGCTCATGCGAATCAAAGGCCCGGTGCCCGAGGAGGAATACCTAATTCCTTTTGGACAGGCGGATGTAATCCGGCAGGGCAAGGACGTAACCGTGATTGCCACGTCGTTAATGGTCAGCAAGACACTGAATGCCGCTCTGGAACTTGAAAAAAAGGGTATCCAAATCGAGGTCATCGATCCGCGGACGATAAACCCCCTGGACAAGAAGACCATCCTAAAATCCGTTCAAAAGACGGGGCGGTTATTGGTTGTCCATCAGGCATGCAAAACCGGCGGTTTCGGCGCGGAGATTGCGGCCATGGTCGCAGAGGAGGGCTTCGAATACCTGGTGGGGCCGGTACGCCGGCTGGGGTCCCTGGATGTTCCCGTTCCCTTCAGCCCTAAATTGGAGGATTATGTACTTCCCAATGAAGGCAAGATCGTCAAGGAAGTAATGGAGATGGTGGGAGCGTAAAAAAAAATTACCCCCAACGGGGCAGAAAGAACCTGAGGAGAAAGGAATGGCCACAGAGGTAATTATCCCCGCCCTGGGAGTGGTGGTTGAAAGCGCAAAAATCATTCGCTGGCTGAAGAAAGAAGGAGATGAGGTCACCAAAGGCGATCCCTTAATCGAAATCGAGTCGGAGAAAGTCTCGACGGAGGTAATCGCCCCGGCCTCCGGGATCCTGGGTCCCCTCCTCTACCCCGAGGGGGCCGAAGTGCCCATCACCAAAATCGTCACGGTCGTTCTCGCCAAAGGTGAATCCCTTCCGGATTGGTTTCTCCAGGAAAAAGAAGCCGTGCAAAAAGGCGGCCAGCCAGCCGCTGACGAGCCAATTTCTTTCCCATCGCCGGAGAAACCCAGCACACCAGTGAAGGCAGCCCCTGCGGCCCGCAAGCTGGCCGAACAAAAAGGGATTGATCTCTCGAAGGTTACTCCGACGGGACCCCATGGCACCATCATGATCAAGGACGTGGAAGCTTACCTCGCCTCGACGCCCGAGACGGCGGCGGAGAAGCCCGCCAAAGCGACTCCGGTGGCCCGAAAAGTGGCGGAAGATTTGAAAATTCCCTTGGCGGGAGTTCCGGGGACCGGGATTCAGGGACGGGTCATGAAAGAAGATGTCCTGCGTGCCGTCCCCGGGGCCGGCCCGGCAGCCCAGGAGGAAGGGATCTGGGGTAAGGTCATTCCCATGAACAGCAAGCGCCAGGTCATCGCCCGGCGCATGGCCCAGAGCGCCTTCAGCGCCCCTCATATTTATTTCTTCACGGATGTCAAGATGGAAGGGCTGATCCATCTTCGCGATTCGATCATGGAGGATTTTGAAAAAGCTTTTGGCGTCCGGGTGTCCATCAACGATTTGCTGATTAGGGGAGTAGCCCTGGCCATCCGGGAATTCCCCCTGCTCAATTCCCGGCTCCAGGGGGAAAAGGAGGTCTACATCAACCCGGAGATCAACATCGGGTTGGCCGTCGCGCTGGATGAAGGCCTCATCGTGCCGGCCATCCCGTGCGCTGACCGCTTGGGCCTTGGGAAAATCGCCCAGCTCCGTTTCGACTTGGTGGCCCGGGCCAGGCAGGGAAAACTCACCCACGAGGAGATCGACCGAGGGACCTTCACCATCTCCAGCCTGGCGAATTTCGATATCACCTTTTTCACCGCTATTCTCAATCCGCCCCAAACGGAGATCCTTAGCGTCGGAAAGATGCAGGAGCAGCTATACCTGGAAAAGGGTGAAGTAAAAATAAGAAGAATCACCAAACTGGGGCTGTCGGTTGACCACCGAATCATCGACGGCGCCGTGGCCGCCCAGTTCTTGCAAAGGATCAAAAAAAACCTGGAAAATCCATATTATTCCTTCCTGAATCTTTGAAGGACAAGTAGGTCGCCACCGGGTGCTGGTCACTGAATTCCCTCTCCGGGTCTACCGGGGGAAACAGGAAGAAGGAGGCTTTCGAATTCGGTTGATGAAGGAGTTTTAATGCGCGCCCTGATCAAGAAAGAGAATAAGCCTGAATGCATGGAGGTGGGCCAGGTAGAGAAACCATCCTGCCCGGACGATCATGTGCTCATCCGCGTTCTGGCGGGAGGGGTTTGCGGAACGGACCTCCATATTCGTACGGGCGAGTGGGTTTGCGGCAAGTTCCCCGTAGTGATGGGTCACGAATTCTGCGGGGAGATCGCCGAGTGGGGAAGGAAGGTCCAGGGCTTTAAGCGGGAAGACCGCGTAGTGGTGGAACCCCATGTCTCTTATTGCGGGGCCTGTGAATTCTGCCTGACCGGTCGGCGGCACTTGTGTCCTTCCAAGAAAGGCCTGGGAATTGATATCAACGGAGGGTTCGCGGAGTTCGTGGCCGTGGAAGCCAGATTGGTGCACAGGCTTCCCGCGAGGGTCTCGCCCGAAGAGGGTGCCTTGATGGAACCGACGGCCATCGTCTGCCATGGGGTTCTGGTAAAGGGCAGTGTGCGCAGCTGCGACCGGGTGGCGGTGGTAGGCCCCGGGCCAATCGGGATCATTTCCGCCCAAGTGGCCCGAGCGGTGGGGGCCCGGGAAGTGATCGTGGTGGGGGTCCAACAAGACCGCGAAATACGCTTGAAACTTTGCGAAGACCTGCAGTTCAAGACCTACCTGGCCGAGGACCGGGAGGCCCTTCTCGGGATCAAAAGCCGGTATGACGTGGTGGTCGAAGCGTCGGGAGTTTCCAAGGGGATCGGCCTGGCGGTAGATTTACTGAAACGGGACGGCCAGATGATCGCTATTGGAATTCCCATGGAGGACCATTCGAAGGTTCCCTGGGCCGAAGCGGTTCGGAAATCGGCTACCCTCCAATGCACTTACAGCTCTTCTTTTACCGCCTGGGAAATGGCCCTCAGTCTGGTTGAATCGGGGAAAGTTCGGTTGAATCCCCTGATCACCCATGATGTGGACTTGAAGGATTGGGAAAAGGCCTTCGATGCCCTAGCTGCCGGAAGGGGGGTAAAAGCCGTCCTGAGGCCTTAAACGATTACTCGCGCCTTGAAAGGACGCGAAGAAAGGGGAGAAGCCGATCGATGAAGCTGAAGGATGAAGTGGCCATCGTGACCGGAGGGGGGGCGGGGATCGGGAGGGCGATCGCCCTGGCCATGGCCCAAGAAGGGGCCCATGTGGCTATCTGGGATGTGAAGCAGGCCCTGGCGGAAGAGGCGGCGGAGGCCGTTCGGAACGCCGGGCGAGAATCCCTGGCATTGAAAGTCGACGTTTCTCAATCCCCAGAAGTGAATGCCGCCGTTGAAAGGGTAGCCAAAGAATGGGGGCGGATTGATATCCTGGTGAATAATGCCGGGATCTGCGAGGTGACGCCGGTCGATAAGATCGAAGAAAAGGAGTGGGACCGCATGTTCGCAGTAAACGTGAAGGGTGTATTCCTCTGTTCCCAGGCGGTCATGAAATTCATGATGAAACAAAAATCCGGGAAGATTATCAACCTGGGCTCCCTGGCCGGGAAGGTTGGCGGAATTGCGGCGGGAGCCCATTATGCCGCGACCAAGGCGGCGGTCCTTTGCTTCACCAAATCCCTGGCCAAGTTCCTGGGGCCCCACGGGGTCCGGGTCAACGCCATGGCTCCCGGGGTGATAGAAACCGACATGACCCGCATGATTACCGGCGGGGATTGGAAGAATTTCCTGGCTACCATTCCCTTGGGCCGAATCGGAGATGTGAGCGAAGTAGCCAAGGTGGCCGTGTTCCTGGCCTCCGACGATTCCAGCTACCTGACCGGGGAGACCATCGACATCAACGGCGGCCAGCTCATGGATTGATTGCCCGGGCACGTCGGCGCAAGTTTATGGTCAGAATCTATTGGGCGACGAGGAGGCCGTATGCAGATTGATCCGCGGATGAAAAATATTCTGGGCCTAAATAAGGTGAACCAGGTGGGGATTGTGGTCCGTGACATGGACAAGGCCATCGGGAACTACGAAGCGATCTTTGGGATTTCCTTTCCCAAGGTGGTCGTCCCCGACTATTTCAACCGCTTCTACCGCGGAAAACCGGAGAATTTCCGGATGAAAATCGGCCTGGCGATGGTGGGGGACCTGCAGGTTGAGCTGATCCAGCCCCTGGAGGGGAAGACCATTTACGGCGAATTCCTCGAAAAATGGGGGGACGGGATCCACCATCTGGGCTTTGACATAAACAACCTCGACGAACGGGTCGAGGCATTCCGGAAACTGGGGATCGGAGTGTTGATGAGCGGAGAGAGGTTGGGGGGAAAATTCGCCTATATGGACACGGAGGGAACCGTGGGGATCATCGTGGAATTGATCCAGAGAGAGAAACACCTGTAAAGGATGGAAGGGGCGTCATCCGGCGGGATGACCGAATAACCGAAAAGGCGTTATTCAGAATCATTCAGAAAGGAGGTCGTTCCCATGAAGAAGACGGCAATGTTGGCAGCAGGGCTTTTTCTCCTGATTTTTACATGTCCCCTCCCGGGGGACGGGGCGGAAACGCTCAAATTCAGCCCGGAAAAACCCCTCAAGATCCGGGTGGGGCTTGATGACCGGCCCGACCTGAAATACCCGGATTATGCATTCGGGGTGGCTTTCAAGAGCGTCATCGAAACCCAGACGAATGGAGCCGTGATAGTCGACATATTCCCCGGGGGGAAATTAGGGTCCATGAAAGAACGCCTGCAGATGGTCCAGTCGGGGGCTCTGGAATGCTCCATGGATACAGGAACCATGGCCGGCTTTTTTCCCGAATGGCAGGTTATATACATTCCTTACCTGTTCCGCTCCTATGAAGTGGCCTGGGAGTTCTTCGATAACAGCGAGGTATTTGCCGGGATCAAAGAACGGATGAGGACCAAGGCCGGTTTTCGGGTCCTGGGCGTGGGAGGTAACGGCTTCCGTTCCTTCCAAACCAGCAAGCGGGAAGTCCGCAAGCCGGAGGATTTTAAGGGGATGAAATTCCGGGTCATGCAATCGCCGATCTTCGTGAAGCTGGTCGAAGCCTTGGGAGCCAAAGCCGTCCCCATCTCCTGGTCGGAACTGTATACCGCCATGCAGACTGGCGTAATCGACGGGGCCGAGGTCCCGCCGGCTTACGTGGAGATGGGCAAGCTCTACGAGGTGCAAAAATACTTCATTTTGAACAAGCACCAGTTCAGCGATGACCTGTTCGTCATCAACGACGGCTTTTTCCAGCGACTTCCCCGGAATGTGCAACAGATCTTCATTTCTGCCGCTCGGCAGGCTGCGGTTGCCGATCGGGCTGCGGACCTGATGCTGCAGGAAGTGACGTCGCTGGAAGTGCTGAAAAAACACATGAAAATATACTCTCCCACGAGCGAGGAAATCGAAAAAATCAAAAATATCTCCGGGCCCCCGGTGGTGGAATGGCTGAAGGGGCAAATTGGGGCGGAAACCGTGCAGGCGGTCATGGATGATGTGAAAAAAATCGAGAAAAAAATGGGTTATTGAGCCGGAAAGGAGAGGGCTTTCCACTATGAGGGTCGTGACGCCCGAGGATAACAAAGGCTTTTCGCCTTCGGTGATTTTGCAGGGAATCATGGGCCCATTCGGGGGAAGCCCTCTTCTATTCATTCCGGCAGTGCGGGGAAAGAAAAAAAAGGAGAAACAGGGGAAGAGGATCAAATGGAGCAAGAGGTTGCAGTTCCCCCAACTGAGCATTTTCTGGAGAAGGTCACTGGCTTTCTCAATCGATTTGCGCTCCAAATATGCGTATACCTTGCGGCGACGGACCTTGCGGTGGTGATGCTGGAAGTCATCAGCCGGAGTGCGGGGGCGGCGATTGTTTGGACGGAAGAATTATCCCGGTGGCTTTTAGTCTGGATGACCTTCATCGGCGGAAGCATCGTCTTGAAGGAGCGGGCCCACGTCCGGCTTGAATTTTTTATTTCCTTATTGCCGGCGAGGGCGAAAAAGATTCTCACCCTGGTCTCCGACCTTTTGGTATTGGTGTTCCTGATTTTCTTCACCGTCCTGGCCTGGAAGAACACCCTCCAATCGATGAGCGTGCGGGGGGATATTATCATGGTGCCGCTTTTTTACCCCAAGCTGGGAATGGTGCTGGGCGGTTTATTGATGGTCCTGTACGCGGTTTTGGGTATCCTGGCCCCGTTCTTCCCCAAAAGCCCCCAACAGTCGCCGGAAGAAGAAATGGCGGGGTAAATCGAGATCGGGAGGGCCCATGCTCTTGCTGGGGATATCGTTCGTTTTTCTGCTGATGATCGGGGTTCCCATCGCCTTTGTCCTGGGGCTGACCTCCCTGGTGTACATATTGATTTCGGGCACTATATCGCTAAATATGGTGCCGCTGAAGATGTACGGCGGCATAGATGATTTTGTGCTCCTAGCAATCCCTTTTTTCATTCTGGCCGGGCAGCTTATGAGCAAAAGCGGGATAACCGAGGATCTGGTCAGATTCAGCAACCTCCTCGTGGGTAGACTCCGGGGGAGCCTGGCACAAATCAACATCGTCGCGAACATTATCTTTGCCGGCTGCACGGGGGCCGCCGCCTCGGATGCCGCCGCCGTAGGTTCCATCCTGATTCCCTCCATGGAAAAGGAGGGATACACGGCGGAGTACGCCGGGGCGGTCACGGCGGTGGCTTCGGTCATCGGGCCGATCATTCCCCCAAGCATTGTCATGGTGATATATGGCTCCATCACCGGCGCATCGGTTGCCGCCCTGTTCGCGGGGGGAATTATCCCTGGTCTGGCCATCGGGCTTGGATTGATGGTCCTGGCATATTATTTCGCCGTCAAAGAGGGCCATCCCTGCCGGCGCGAAGCTTTTTCCGCCCAGCAGGTGCTGGCGACGATCACCCGATCCTCCCTGGCATTACTGGTCCCGCTGATCATTCTGGGCGGAATCCTTCTGGGTTTTTTCACCCCCACCGAAGCTTCCGCCGTTGCCTGCACCTATGCCCTGGGGATCGGGATCTTCTTTTTTCGAACTCTGAACTGGCCCAATATCAAGACCTGTCTGGTGGAAACGGTCAAGACTTCGGCCATGGTCCTGCTGATCATCGCCTGCGCGAGGCTTTTCGGCCTGGTTCTGACGGTTGAAAGGATCCCCGAATTCCTTGCGGAGCAGCTTCTGCGGATTACCAGCAACCCGATCCTGATTCTGCTCATCATCAACGGCCTTTTGCTGATCATGGGCATGCTGATGGAGCCCGGATCGAACGTGATTATTCTTGCGCCCATCCTCGCGCCGGTGGCCGCAAAAGTGGGGATCGATCCGCTGCATTTCGCCCTGATTATGCTCATTAACCTGAACATCGGCATGGTGACCCCCCCGGTGGGGATTTCGCTTTTCGTCGTGGCCTCGATAGCCAAGAAGCCTTTCGAAAGAATCGCCGCGAAGGCGGTCCCTTTTATTTTACTGGAAATTATAGTCCTTCTGCTCCTCAGCTATGTTCCCGCGGTCACCCTGTTCCTGCCTAAACTTCTCGGGCTGCATTGATTCGGTAGATAAATGTCCCTGCTTTGAAAAATTGATTGGGTGGATGGTGGGTTGCATTTTTAGGAAGGTGCTGCGAAAAGAGCCTTCGAAAAAACAACGAAGTGAAGGAACCGAGGTTAGAAAAGGAGTTTTTCATGGATCCCAAAAGCAATCAGTACGCGGATGCGTTTTACGAGAACCTGGTTAGGGGGATAACCAGCGTCTCGCCGGATATCTTGGGGATGATGGAACAGGCGATCCCCCGGGAAGAATCCCCTGCGGCCAAGGGAATGCTGGAGACCCTGATCAAAAACGCAAACCTGGCCAGGGAGCGGAAGAAAGGGGTCTGCCAGTCTCCGGGGATTCCTTGCATTTACGTCCGGGTGGGCCGGGAGATGGCGGGGATCGATGTGGTGAAAATCACCGGGGCGGCGATCGTCCGGGCCACCCAGGAAGGGTACCTGCGGCCGAGCATCGTCCACCCTCTTACCCGGAAGAACACGGGGAACAACTCCGGGCCGGGGATTCCCAATTTCGAAATCGAGCTGGAACCGGGGCTGGAATACCTGGAAACCACCGTGAGCTTCAAGGGCTGCGGTCCGGAGCTGTTCAATGCCTTCAAGACCTTCACCCCGGAATCTCTGGGTAAAAACCTGGAAGGATTCAAGCGTTTTGTTCTGGAAAAGGTCATCGACGCGGGCGGGAAACCCTGTCCCCCCATCGGGCTGGGGATCGGGATCGGCGGCCAGATGGACGGGGCGGCCACACTAAGCCGCCGGGCGATCAGCACCCGCAGATGGGATGACCGGAACCCGGACCCGGAAATGGACCGGATGGAGCAGGAACTTCTTGCCAAGATCAATCAACTGGGAATCGGACCCGGCGGAGTGGGGGGAAAGACCACCGCCCTGGCGGTGAAAATCGGGATGGCCTACACCCACACGGCCATCTGCCCGGTGGCGGTCAATTTCCATTGCTGGGTGGGAAGAAGGGCCGGTTTCCGGTTCTACCAGGACGGAAGGACGGAGGTGATCCTATGAGTCGTACAGTCCAGCTATCGACGCCATTGACAGAAGAGGCCGTCCGGAAGCTCCGGGTGAACGACGTGGTGACCCTTAGCGGAACGGTGTACACCGCCCGGGACATGGCCCACTTGAAATTGCGGGAGTTGCAGGAAAAAGGGGAAAAGCTGCCGGAGAATTTTGGCGGTAGCGTTGTGTTTCATGCAGGCCCCGTGGCCCGTAAGACGGATCAGACCTATTCGATCCTGGCCATCGGTCCCACAACGAGCATCCGCATGGAACCTCATTCTGATTTCGTGGGGGGTCTCGGGGTCAAGGCCATCGTCGGAAAGGGGGGGCTCGGCGACAGCAGTCTCCAGGCTTTCCAGAAGTATGGCATGGTTTACCTGCTGGCGGCCCCGGGGTGCGGGGTGCTCCACGCTGAGGCAGTGAAAGAGGTGAAGCGAGTCCACTGGCTGGAAGAGATGGGGATGCCCGAGGCCATTTGGGTCCTTGAGGTATCGAACTGGGGCCCCCTCATCGTGGGCATGGACAGCCAAGGCAACAGCATCTTCCACAAAATCCGTGAAGAGGGCTTGAAAAAGCTGGATATGCTGGTCAAGGGATGAAAAGGCCAATTTTTTCTCGCCCGCTGCGCTCGAGCACGCAGAGGCCGCAGAGAAGACGCGAATATTTGCCGAAAGACGAGGCGAGATATTTTTCTTTCCGAATTTGCGGGTCTTAAACTCTGCGTTCCCTGCGTGCGCTGCGAGAGATAATTTTCAAATTTTTTTCGGATAAGGAGGTAGGCAGTGGCGGAAATAGATTTAGCAATCATCGGTGGTGGCCCCGGCGGGTACGTGGCCGCCATCCGGGCGGCGCGGCAGGGGGCGAAGGTCTCTTTGATCGAGAAAGAAGAGCTCGGAGGAACCTGCCTTAACTGGGGATGCATTCCCACGAAGGCCCTTCTCCATGGAGTGGAAATTCTGGAAACCATCCGGGAAGGCAAAGACTACGGAATCCAGGCCGGGGAGCCCGCGGTCGATTTCGCCAAGCTGAGCGCCCGCAAGGACCGGGTGGTGAAGACCCTGGTCTCCGGCGTGGCCGGCCTGATGAAATCGAACGGGATTCAGGTGATCAAGGGACAGGGCAGGTTCGTCACCCCCCAAAAAATCGAGGTGACGGATGAAAGAGGATCAAAAGATATTCTCGAAGCCCCGAAAATTATGATCGCCACCGGATCGGTCTCGGCCGACCTGCCGATCCCGGGAATGCAATCGGAAGGGGTAATCGACAGCACGGGAGCCCTGCGGCTGAAGGAAATCCCGGAATCCATGGTCATCATCGGAGCGGGGCCGATCGGCCTGGAATTCGGGAGCATCTTTAGCGCCCTGGGGACCCGGGTGACGATTCTCGAGATGATGCCTCAGATCCTCCCCAGCGAGGATCCCGAGGTAGCCGCGGCACTGGAAAAATCCCTGAAGCGGTTCAAAATGCAGATTCTGACCGGCTGTGCGGTGAAGGAGGTTGCCGCAGGGCCGGAGGGGAGGAAGATCGTTCGCGCTTCCGCAGCCGACGGGGAAAAATCGTTTGAGGGGCGCTATGTTCTGACCGCGGTCGGACGAAGGGCCAACATATTAGGGCTGGGACTGGAAGAAATCGGCGTGCGTTTGAGCAAAAAAGGAGTTGAAGTGAACGAAAAGATGGAAACTAGCGTCCCGGGAGTCTACGCTATCGGGGACGTGACCGGCCAGTGGCTATTGGCCCATTTCGCCTCCGCCCAGGGGGAGGTTGCGGTGGAAAACGCCCTGGGGCATCCTTCGAAATTGAACCCTCGGGTGGTTCCCCGGTGCGTGTACACCCTGCCGGAGATGGCCTCGGTGGGACTGACGGAAAAGGAGGCCTCCGAGGCGGGATACAAAATCAAGGTGGGGAGATTTCCTTTCGCCGCCAGCGGAAAAGCAACGGCCATAGGGCAAAGGGAAGGTTTTGTGAAGATCGTCGCGGATTCCAAATACGACGAGATCCTGGGGGTCCACATCGTCGGACCCCACGCCACGGACCTCATCGGGGAAGCGGTAGTGGCCATGCAGCTCGAATCCACGGCCGAGGACCTGGCCCGGGCGATCCACCCCCACCCGACGCTGACCGAGGCCCTGATGGAGGCGGCGATGGACGTGGACGGAATGGCGGTGCATATTCCACCGAAGGGTAAGAAATAAGTCCGCGCACAGGGGGGGATCCTATGGACCTGAACTTTACGACCTTCGTTTTTCAGCTGCTTCACGGCTTGGCGTACGGAATGCTTCTCTTCCTGGTCGCCTCCGGCCTAACCCTGGTGTTCGGGGTGATGAACGTTTTGAATATCCCCCATGTGGCTTTTTACATGTTAGGGGCCTATTTTTCTTACCAAATGCTTCTTTGGCTGGGCAATTTCTGGGTCAGCTTGATCGTTTGCCCCCTCGTTGTTGCTGGCCTGGGAGTTGTCTGGGAAAGCTCTCTGCTAAAACGGGCCCACGCGGGTGGTCATGTGCAGGAATTCATCATTGGCTTCGGGGTTCTCTTCGTGGTCAATGAAGCTGTCAAATGGGTCTGGGGGACCCAGGATCTCCCTGTACCCATCCCCGCTGCTCTTTCGGGATCGGTGTCGCTTTTGGGCAGAGTCTACCCGGTCTATCGACTTTTCATCCTTTTCTTTTCTCTGGTAGTGGTCGGTTTCCTCGCCTATATTCTGAAAAAGACGCGGTTGGGCATGACGGTTCGGGCCGCCGTCGCGGACCGGGACATGGTCAGCGCTCTGGGAGTGAATACTCCTCTGGTGTTCACGCTGGTCATGGGAATCGGAGCCTGGCTTGCCGGGCTGGCCGGGGTGATCGCCGGACCCTTCATCAACACCTATCCGGGCATGGCTCTGGAAATTCTGGTGGACTGCTTCATCGTAACCGTTTCCGGCGGGCTGGGGAGCCTGCTGGGGGCAGTGGTGGCCAGTTTGATGATCGGGCAGCTTTATTCCTTCGGAATCATTTTCATTCCTCGGTTTGCCATTGTTTTTGCCTTCCTCTTCATGGCCGTCGTTCTCATTATCAAACCCACAGGGCTTTTCGGGGAAAAGAATTGATGAGGGGGATCGATGAAAAAAAGAAATTTTTATTGGCTCCTGGGGATCGGAATCCTGGTCTTTTTAATCCTGGTTCCGCACATCATGCCTCGCTTTCAACTGCGAATGCTGACGGAGATTATCATTTTTACCCTGTTCACCCTGACCTGGAAGATGATGCTCAACGAGGGGGGGATGTTTTCTTTCGGCCATGCAGTCTATTTCGGGTTCGGGGCTTATGCCTCTGTTTTGGGATGGATGCATATCCAGGGCCTATCCTTCCTGAGTGGGGTTTTGCTGGGAGGCCTTGCGGCCGCGCTGCTGGCCTTTCTTCTGAGCGCTTTCCTGGTGAGACTGAGCGGAACGTATTATGCCCTCCTGACATTCGCTTTCAATATGCTCGTGTGGGGATTGATCTGGAAATGGCGCAGCTTGACCGGTGGGGATGACGGACTGGGCATGTTTCCCAAGCCCGATTTGCTCGGGATTTCCATGAAGGTTCCAGCGAATTTCTACTACGCCACCCTGGGGATCATCGGTTTATGCGTGTTTCTCTGCTGGTATCTGATCAAGACCCCCTTCGGGAATACGGTCCTGAGCATCAAGGCCAATGAGGAAAGGGCGAAATTCATCGGCGTCCAGGTCAGAGCCTCAAAGCTCGTTTTTCTGACCCAGCTCGGTTTTTTTGCCGGGATTGCCGGGGCTCTTTTCGCCCAATTCCATGAATTTATCTGCCCCACGGTCATCGACATGGGACGCTCCACCAACGTCCTTTTCATGGCCTACATCGGGGGCGTGGGCCAATTCTGGGGGCCTCTGCTCGGATCGGGGCTTTTTGTTTACCTCTCCGAATACCTCAGCAGCCTCACGGACCGGTGGGAATTCTTCATGGGCCTGATTTTTGTCACCATCGCCGTTTTTGCGCCCCAGGGAATTGCCGGCATCATCGGGAAGAAAAGATGAGGGGGAAAAACATGGTACAGAGAGATGGCGGCGGCCGGGAGGTATTGAAGCTTCAGGATATTTACAAGGATTTTGACGGTCTGGAGGTCCTGAAGGGAATCACCCTGGACATTCGAGAGGGAGAGAAGCACGCCATCATCGGGCCGAACGGCGCCGGGAAGAGCAGCCTTTTCAACCTAATCACCGGAAAGTACCGGCCCAGCAA
>JACAEW010000187.1 GCA_013388675.1 Syntrophaceae bacterium
AACCCGGGTCCGCCGCCCATGCCGCGCCCGCGGCCATAACCACCGCTAAAACCGGGGTTATATCCCATGCCTCTCCCATAACCGCCCCTGAAACCGGCCCCATAGCCGAAACCCGCCGCGAACCCCAGGCCGCACCCGGGAGGAAGCTGAGAAAGCTGCTGCGGCGTCAGGAGGCTTCGGGCGTTCGTCTGATAAGATAGAGACTTCTCCTGCATTTTCTGCTGAAGGGCTGAAATCTCCTTTTGCTTGGCCGAAATCGCGGCCGCGTTCGGCGAAGGCTGAACCATCAAGCTGCGAAGTTCCAATGATTTGGCCGCCAGCTCGTTCCGGATGGGTAGAGTCTCATTCAGAAACTGCTGCTGAAGGCCGGTAAGTTTCCCGGTCTGCTCCGCGGTCAGGTTGAAATTGGGTGCATACAAGCATCCATAGGCCGAGGGTGTAGCAAAGCCGGCCCCTCGTCCATAGCCATGGCCCCAAGCCAATGCCAAAGAAGCTGTTACCAAGAATACCGTCACAACGCTGATTCCGATTGCTGTCTTTTTCATGTTTTTCTCCTCTTTTTGTGATTTTTAACATCCCGGCTAATTCCGGGAAAGATAAGCTCATGTTCTTAAAAAGCGCAATTTTCAGGAATAAAGGGTGAGGCCTGCGCTCTCGTCGCCGGGGAAAGGGTCAACAGCGAAGGGGGATAAGGTCGGGTGCAAATGTGAAGGGAATAGCCGAGACAATTAGATGATTGTTTAGCAACGTCAGGGGTTCTTTATATCCTGAGTCCCACCCGGATGGGAAATCCATTTCGTCGAAATCAAGTTTATCTTTGGTGAGGGTAACTTGATGCCCACAAGGCCCCGACTTAGCTGCCTTCTTATCATGGAAGATATTGCAGGATGTGGGAAGCCTGGAGGCAAAGGCTGCGGGCGGGCCGGCCAAAAGAGGAGCCAAAAGTAATATAATTAAAATGGTCATATATGGTTTTAAACGATCCGACATTTTCATCCGCCCTAATTGGATTCTACTTTCTAGCATCAGCAACTTCTGTACCAACCGCCGGCGGGAATAAATTCCTATGTACTTTCATAGGATTTTGGGCGGTCGCCGACCAGGAGGGATCAATGGGCTCGACGATTTTGTCGAAATAAAAAAAGAGTATTCCAACAAGTGCTTTGAATTATTTGGGAAAGAGTTTCGACGGAATGGGAGGGGAAAACAGATTTGTCGAGGGTTAAGAAGAAGTAAGCGCTGTTTTATTTACCTAGAGTCGCGCTATCTCTTGGGGGCGGGAAAGAATTTCGGCGGCGGGCAAGGCGGTAACCCCTTTTCCCAACGAATAAGTCTGACGACCCGAATGAATGAGATAACCGTGCCGTAAATGTAGACTCCTCATGCATCGACGCAATCCTTCCCCATCTGCCACGCCAGGAGCAGAGTGGAGTTTTATTTCAAAGGGTATCTTCCTTTGCCCCAAATCCATCAGCAGATCGACTTCGTCTCCTTGAGAAGTGCGCCAGAAAAACGCCTGGCTCCCCGGCCCGGCCCGGTGATAGGCCGAAATTAGTTGGTCGATGATAAACGCTTCCCAGCTTAATCCACGGGCGGGATGAACCTCCAGGATTGAAGCAGAATGGATGCCCAGGAAGAAATGCAAGAGTCCCGTATCCCGGAAGTACACCTTTGGACTCCTTACAAGTCGTTTCCCCACATTCGCAAAGTAGGGAGGAAGTTTTCGAATCAAGAAAGTGTGTTCAAGGATATCCACATACCGATTGACCGTATGATAACTAACCCCCAGGGATGCGGCCAGCTGAGAGGCGTTCCATAGGCTTCCATTGCAGTGCGCCAGCATGGTCCAAAGTTTACGCATCTGAGATGCTGAGACGTCAATGCCCAGGACGGTAAGATCCCTTTCAATAAAAGCCCGAGTGTAAGATTCGAGCCAATCCAGGCGGGCGCGATCATCCTGTTGAAGGAAGGCCTCGGGATACCCCCCCCTGAACCACAGAGTTTCAAGGCCCTGAGATCCGCCAAGGTTCGCGACTTCGTCCCATCGAAACGGTGATAGGTCCAAAAAAGCCGTCCGGCCGGCCAAAGATTCGGAAATCTGTCGAATTAATGAAGGAGCAGCAGACCCGAGCAGTACAAAACGGCCTTTTCTCGAGCGGTGGCGATCGATCATACTCCTCAGAATAGGAAAAAATTCCGGAACGCGCTGGGCTTCGTCGAAAATGACCCGGTCGCCAAGCTGTTGCATCCGGGCTTCAGGGTCAGCAGCCAGGGGGGAAGCATCCGAAGGTCTTTCGAGGTCCAGATATTTCCATCCCGGAAGGACTTGGCGGATGAATGTGGTCTTGCCGCACTGGCGGGGTCCCAGGATGGTGACCGCCGGGAAGCCCCGAAGCAGTCGCCGGAGAACCGAGTCATAATGCCGATCAATCATATTTGCATTATAGAAGTAAGACTTCTAATTTGCAAGTTTTAGGTGATTTCGGGGGAAAAGAGCGGAAGGATAAGAGTGACATCCTTCTGGTTTTCCATTTCCCTCAGGAAATGGAGGACGTCCCCCAACCTATCCTCAGGCAGGGGATTCCTGGCGAATCGGGCGCATTGGCGGAATTTTTCCTCGATTTCTTCCATGGTCAAGGGATTGGTGGGAGACCCGCGCCGCTCCACTACCCGTCGGGAAAAAACTTTTCCCTTTTGGGTGCGCACTTCCACGACGGCCGGGGTTACGCTTGCGGGATAGCGCTTGTCCAGTTCGGGGTCCACGAGGCAATCCACCCTTTGCGCGACCTGAAGAACGCGGGGGTTTCCAATCTCCCCCTCCGTGAAATCATCCAGGAATACTTTCCTCTTCACCAGGGCCGTGGCTGCAGCATAGGGAAGGCTGAACTGCGCCTCGGGAATGGTCCGGGGAATGCGGGTTTTTTCCAGGGGGAGGCACACGAAATTGAAGCCCTGTTGATTGATCTTGACCGTAACCCGTTCTACCTCTTCCCAATGCAGGTCCTGTTCGCCGGAGATATCCAGGAGAGCATCTATGGCCGCATGACTATGCATGCAGCAAGGGTATTTTTTCAGCGTCACGTTTACGCCTTCGAACCTTTTCCCCAACCCATCCAGAAGATTGCGGACATCATATTCTCCGCGCTGGTAGACCCGGTAATAGCCGAACTTTCCTTCTAACACTTCCCGGGCCGCCGTAATCCCCCTTCGGGCAAAAATAGCCGCATAGACTCCGGACTGGGCGGCCAGCCCCTGGGAGAACCGGGTTGCCAGGGTCCCTTCCAGGAGGTTTTGGGAATTGCCCGCGGTCTGGGTGTAGGCCAGGCCCATGGCGTGAACCATTTTTTCCTCATCCAGACCCAGAATTCGGCCTACGACCCCCGCGCAACCGAAACAGGCATATTGGAAGGTTACGTTCATACCGCTCAAACCGGAAGGAATCTTGTTGGTTCTTCCCATCCGGCAAATCATATCGATGCCCAGAGTGACCGCTGCCAGGAATTGCTTTCCGCTCAGCCCGCCTTTCATCTCGGCGGCTGCCAAAGCGGCGGGAACGATCGAGGCACTGGCATGCATGGTGCCGGGCTCAAAGACATCATCAAAATCCACAGCCCGGGCCATCATCCCGTTGGCCAAGGCGGCCAGAAAAGCAGGGACCTTCTTCCCGTAATGAAATATCGTGCCTTCTTCCTTCCCTCCCCATTCCAGGGCCTGGGCAATGACCTCCGGGCATCCCTGGGCGCTCGTTCCCGCGAGCAGGGCGGCAAAAGTGTCCACGATACTCTTTTTCGTCGCCCCCAGGACCTGGGGAGGAATATCCTCATATCCGAGCTTGATCAAATTCTGCACCAGGGGGACAATGGCATCCATTTGCGAGACCTATCTGTGCTGCCCGGCAACCAGGGCGGCGGGACGATCCGAGAGACCGCCCCGCTGTGAAGGTTAATACTTTTGGAGCTTTTGCTTCCGGGGCGGGGACTGCTTCAGGTTCAGCCCCAATTTTTCCCCGAGCTCTTTGTATTTCGGTTTCAGGTCGTATTCTTCCTTGTACTCCTGGAGCATGGGGAGACCCCAATTATGGTCCTGCAGCCAATGAATCCCCTTGATGAAGTCGGGCAGAAGCTCTGGCAGAAGAGTAAAGAAAATCTCATCATCCTGCGCCCCGGCGAGACGCCTGTCGCCCTTGCAGGGAATGGCGATCTGGCACTCCCTTTTCAACAGAGCGGGAACGACGGCGTACACACAAGCCGCATGCCCGGAGAGCTGGGCGTAAATATCTTTCCCGTCGATCCAGTTCTTGACGATGATCAACTGGCTGGTCTGCATTCCGTTGACATGCATGGCGATCACATCGGGGACGAAATTACATGTATGGGCCGGGGCGGACACGATCCCTTTATACCGGCCGAATTCCAGATGGGGCATGTTCTTGCACCATTTGGCGGCCGCCTTCAGGTCCCGGACACTGTCCGGATAGCGATGGTGCCCTTCCAGAAAATACGGCGTTGGTTTCACCAAGCCCAGGCCGAGTGCCGGCTCGACGCACCAATTGTCATTTTTGAACATGGCAATCGTCAGCCCGTCCCGCTGCGAGCGGGCAAAGGCCTGACAGAGGGAATACTTATGCTTCCAGTCGCGGGTGGGAAGAATCGCCCCCTGGGGGACCTCATCCCGGCTCTTCAACATCTTGATGGCAATGGGATGCACCCGCATGCGCAGCCACTGCTCGAGCTCTTTGCTGCATTCATGAATTTTCTTCAGGGTTATCATGTTGTTCCTTTTCTTTTTTTCATTGCCTTCCTGCCGGTTTTTCATAAGGTGATTCAAAACAAGGAAGGCCGAGGCGGAACCTCGGCCTTCCTTCTGCAACGTTTCCGGAAATTAGGACGGGGGTGTTTCTTTCAGGAGCTCAACAAGGCCCCCCAATACTTCGCCGGGTCTTTCTCGAATCGTTTTTTCATCAAGGTGTCAAGCATGGCATGGTGAATTTTCTCGTCGTTCCAGATCTGTTCGAAGATATATTGCAGGGCGGGGGTATTGGTCAGCTTCCTCATTTCGGAGAGAAAATCCTTATGTTTTCTCTCTATTTCTTCATGTTTCTTCAACAGCTCCCAGACCTCTTTTCTTTCTTCCGCTCCAGCGACCTGCTTGTACTCCAGGATTTCCAGGGCGGCCCGGCCCAAATCGGCATGTTTTCGGGAATCGTGCTGGATGGCCCGGAGCAGATACTTGACGGTCGAATTCGCGGCCTGATCGGTGGTTTTTCCGGTTAGGGCAACCACTTCCTCTTCAACTTTAATGAGCTGATTCACCATTTTCTTAAGCTGTGCGATCTTCTCTTCCTCTTTCATAGTTTTACCCCCCTTTCATAATGTAGTGGACCGCCTCACCGTGAGTATGGGTAATAAGGAAAAGGCTGTCAAGGGAAAAATTGGGCGGGCCCGGAAAAGGACTTTTAAGGGCTTACCAAAGTCGCCAGACAATTCGATCCCCTCGTTTCTCCCCTCTGGCCTTTTCCATGTGTCGCAAGGTGGCAAATTCGCGCTCCAGTTCTTTCAAGGTCAGTTCGCCGCCCAGTTGGCGAAGCAAAACGGGAGGTTCCATGCCGCCGGTTTCTCTCAGGAGACGCAGAATCTCGGATTGGACCGGGGTCAGGGCCCCGGTGCCAGCCGCCTGTTTTTCAAAAGACTTGGCGCTGTGCACCGCCCAGGGGTCGCAGGCTCGCGAGGGCGACAGAGCATCCATGTAACAGTCTTCACAAAGGGTCTGGCCCAGATGATTTCGAGTATTTTCAGGCTCAATGGTTTTGCTGCAACGATCACACTTCATTGTCATTGGCCTCCTTTTCCAACGGCTGACCGGCGAAGGATTCCAATCTTCTATTCCTGGCTTCTTTTCTTAAAGATGAACACCGCCCACTCGAAAAGGGCGAGGCAGAACCCCGCCAGGATCAGGATGTCGATCCAACGGTTCAGAAGTCCCTCTCCGGGCAGCAAAGACTGGCGAAAGGCATCGACGGAATAGGTCAGGGGCAGGCCATAGCCGATGACCTGAAGGATCAGGGGCATGGAGGTAAGGGGAAAAAAAACCCCGCACAGGAAAATCATGGGAAAGCGGAAAAAATTGGACAGGGTCATCGCTTCGAAGACCTCCCGCACCCCCACCGAAATCAGAATGCCCAAAAAAGCGAAGGCCAGACAGGAAAGAAGGGAGGAGACAAGCAGGGAGAAGGGATAGGAGGCCTTCAGTCCAAAGACAAAAACCACCAGAATCAGCGAGATCAGGCCCATGCACCAGCCGAATGCCGCCGCCCCCAAACCTTTTCCCAGCAGGATGATCCGCATGGGTATGGGAGCCATGAGCAGACGTTCCAGGGCGTCGATCCGCTTCTCGAAGCTGATGACGATGGCCGCCATGGAGGTGGTGGAAAAGAGCATGGTCATCCCCACCAGGCCCGGGCTGACCTCCTGAATCCCCTGGGGGTTTCGTAAATAAAAAGCGAGGATGAAGACGATGGGAAGCATGAGCCCCCAGCTGATGAGGGGCGGTTTGAGATAATACGCCTTTAGGTCCTTGCGGGCGATGTAATAGGCTTTCTTCAACTCCCTTCCCATCATCCCATCCCTCCCATCTTCATCGGTTTATCCACCCGCATGACTTCGGCATCGACCCCCGTCATTTTCACGAATGCGTCCTCCAGCGTGGGAACCAAGGATTGAATTTTCACGACTTTGAATCCTTCCGCCTCCAGCCGGTTCAAAATCGGGCAAATGGATTGATGAACCGATTCGCCATAGAAGCGCATTTTATCCTCCACCAGGGCGGCTTTCTCCACCCCGGGAAACCCTTCAAACATCTTGAGCAGGGAAGGAGAAAAAGGACGGGGCTGGATTTCCAGCACCTCCGTCTCTTTCACTCTTTCTTTCAAGCCCCCCGGAGTATCGATAATGCGAATCTTTCCCTTGACGATGATCGCCACCCGGTCGCAGAGGTCTTCGGCTTCCTGGATCAGGTGGGTGGTCAGGAATACGGTTACCCCCTTCGCTTTGAGTCCCCGGATCAGGCTCCGCAGCCCGCGGGCGCTCATGACATCCAACCCGGTGGTGGGTTCGTCGAGGAAAAGGACCCGGGGGCGATGGACGAGGGCCGCCGCGATGGTCAGCCTGCGTTTCATCCCCCGGGAGAACCCCTGGAATTTTCCATTTTTCCGATCCAGCAGGTTAAATTCCTTGAGAAGCTCTTCGGTTCGCGGCTGCCATTGGTTTGCAGGAACCCCGTAAAGCTGGCTCATATAGACCAGGTTTTCCGCGGCGCTCAGCTCTCCGTAGAGATTCGAAGCTTCGGGAACCACCCCGACGCTCTTTTTGGCCCGCACCGGGTCCTCCTCTACTTCGTATCCATTGACCCAGGCCGATCCTGAATCCGGCCGCAGCAGCCCAACCAGGATTCGGATGGTGGTGGTCTTCCCCGCTCCATTGGGGCCAAGAAAACCGAAAATCTCCCCCTCCTGGACCGTGAAATCCAGGTGATCTACGGCCTGGATCTCGCCGAATCTTTTGCAGAGGCCCTGGACTTTAATGATCTTCCCGTTTTCCATTGTCGATCGTCCCTCATGCTCAACTCACCAAGGATAATGGATTTTTCCTGAACATGATTTTTCGCGTTGCTTCTAGAGGGGTATTGGGATTTTCCGGCGGTCAGAGGACCTTTCCCCTGTTGCTTCTTACCCATCACCCTGACCCTCCCCCTCGGAGTGGGGAGGGATGGGAGGGGATGAGTTTTTCAAATGAACCGGGGAAAGTTTAGGCCGAACCTTTCCCCATCATTTTTTGGTTTTGCCCACACAAGGATGATCTTTCTTTGAACCGTGACATTTTTCAATTTGTTTGGGGGTGCATTCCTTCGGGTTCCCTTTTAACTTCTCCGGCCGCTGGCATTTGCTGGCACACATAGTCTTTTCCTCCTTTTTGGTTCTTATTTTCCCATCGATGTTCCTTAAGCACCCCGTTGCCGGTCGGGGTGCCAGATGGGTCAGTTCGTCGAGGACCTTGCCCAGGTCGTTCAGTCTGTTTTTTTCTACAAAATAGTGCGTCCAGTATCCCCGCTTCTCCCCTTTGACCAGCCCGGCTTTCCGCAGCTGTTTCAGGTGCTGGGAAACGGCCGCCTCGGATATTTTCAAGCGATAGGCCAAAGCCCCCACGCACAAGTCCCCGGTCAATAAGAGCTTCAGAAGCTCGAATCGCGTCTTGTCCGCCAAGGCTTTGAATAGGGCGATGGATTCCATCCGAGCAACCCAAATTTTATTTTAGAAATTACTTAATTGGATTCTAATTCGCTAAATTAGTTTTGTCAACCTTTTTCTCCATCAAGGGGCAGCCGCCATACGAAAAAAGAAGGCTTTCGGGGTCCGCCTACCCCCGAGAGGAATGAGCGTCCAAAACCCAAGACAGAACATCTCGAGGACTTTTGGGGTTGGAGTCTATTTTTAGGACCTGCCCGCTTCGGGAAGGAGAGCGCCCGGGGCGGAAGGGATTAAAAAGTTCTCCCGGACCTGTTATGGGGGACCTTCAGAGGGGACTGCCGTTCGGGTTAGGCCTGGGCCTGGAGAAGTCGGTATAGCGTCTTGCGGGCCAGGATGTCGGTGCTGACCACGCCCACGACCGCATCGCCGTCCACGACCGGCATGGCGGAAATTTCGTGGGTTTCCAGCCGGCGCAGCACGTCGATCACGTTATCGCCGGGCCGGACGGTGATGACTTGGCGGCTCATGATCTCGGAGACGGGAACATCGGAAGAGCAGGCCGTGGCCATGGCCTTGGCGATGTCCCAGTCGGTGACCACCCCCACCAAAGTGCCCGACGGGGACACGACAGCCAGCATCTCATGGGGGTCGGCGATGAGGATCCGGGCGGCGTCGCAGGCCGGTCGGTCGGGAGAGATGGACTGCAAAGGTTCCATGATGTCGGCCGCGCAGCGGAAGGCTTCGCTGGAGGCGATTCGGCGGACGCTGATCTGTTCGGCCGCTTGGACGGGTAGCAGGTCCGGGTCGGCCAGCAGGGCATCCACCAGTTCTTTCATGTTGCGGCGGATAATTTCGTCCCGCGCTTGGATGCCGGCCCGCAAGCGCCGCTCGGCCAGGAGCCTGAATTCCTCGGCGTGCCCGGCCAGCCAGCGTTCTACCTCTTTTGGATTACCCTGCAACTGGGATGGGATGGATAGCGAAGGGGGCGTTTGGATCAATTGCTCCTGGGCGGCAAAAATGACCCCGCCGGAGTTGACCAGAAAATCGGAAGCGATGAGCGTCCCCCGTTGCCAGTATACGGCCCGCTCCATGCGCATCCGGGCGGCTCGACGGGTCCTCTCGGGCGAATAAGTGTTGGCCCCTTCGACGATCATGGCCCAGTGCCCGGCCCGGTCCACGGTCATGGATGGACGAGTGCCAGGATCTGTACCCAGGTAATGGCCCACGGGCGCGGCCGGCACCAGGCAAAAGGCCGATTCCCGGAGCAGGTCATCGGCGGTGGTGGCGAACTTGGCGCCGGAACCTTTTTTCCCCGCAAGGTAACGTTCGAAGAAGGGGTAGGTAACCAGCCCGCCTTCGTCCCGCATCGCCAGGAGGTCCGCGATGGGCAAGCCCCTTTCGTCGTAGAGATAACCGCCCGCATCGGATATACCGAGGATGCGAGGAGGAATCGGCCAGGCTGCCAGCATGCGGGCGACGTGCGCTCCCACGGCCCCAAAACCCTGGATGAGGACGGTAAGGTCCCCCGGCGCGGGGACTACCAGGTTGGCAAACTGCGGCAGGGCCTTCAACCTCGGCATTTCCTCCAGCAGGGTCGCGATGGCGATGACCAATCCACCGGCTGCCGCCCCCAGTTGGTCGATGCGGTTGCCGCCCATCTCCGCCGGCTTGGAGACGGCGCAGTCCAGGCCGTTTTCCGCCGCAATGGTTTTCATATCGCTATCGTTTGTGCCCACGTCCGGCCCGGGCAAATAGATATCCCGGTAGCGGTGAAGCAGCCGGGCAAAACGGCGCACGATCTCTGTATGCTCGGCGGAAGACAAGGTGCGGTCGGGGGCAACGATGCCGGCTTTCCCCCCTCCGAAAGGCAAACCAGCCGCTGCGTTTTTCAGGGTCATTCCCCGCGCCAGATTAAAAATGGTGAGGGGAGTGACGTCGGGCAGCATGCGGATCCCTCCCATCGACGGCCGGCCCATGGCCAGATTGTCCACCACCAGGTATCCGCCCGCCTCGACCCCGATCTCCTCGTCCCACATGCACACCACCAGCCGCGGCCCCAGACGATCGACTCCGATGCCCAGCCGATGAAGACGCTCCAGGTCGGTCGATCGGAACTCGATGAACCGCATCGAACCCTGCGCCTCCAATCGATTAGCCCATGAGGCTCCGGGCAAGGCTTCGCGAAGGAATTGCTCCATCTGCCTGGGAATCATCTGTCCCTCCCATGGGAATCGAAAATCATTCCCGTTGACGAAGAAGTTTTTTTCCTCTTTCGCCAACTCCCGGCGGCCACGAAACCCACCAGCACCAAACCCAGTAAGTCGGTGTATATTTCCGGAACGATGACCAGGACGCCTCCGAGGGCAAGAAGCATACGCTCCGTGATTTTCAGGGGGGCAAAAAGAAAGGCGGTCCAGGCAGCAGCAACGGCAGTGATGCCGATCATGGCCGTAAAGGTCACCTGGAGGACCTGGCCGGGTAGGGCAGCGCCCAGAAGGCCCGTATTGTAAACAAAGGCAAAGGGGACAATATAGGTGCTGGCCGCCAGGCCCACCGCCGTCCACCCGATCTTCATCGGGCTCTCCTTGGCCAGCCCCGAGGCCGCGAAGGCGGCCAGGGCCACCGGAGGGGTGATGGCCGAAAGAATGGCGAAATAGAACACGAACATGTGAGCGCCCAGGGGGGAAACCCCGAAATCGATCAGCATGGGGGCGCAAGTGATGGCCACAATAATATAAGCCGCGGTGGTGGGGACGCCCATTCCCATGATGGTGGCCGCCACCATGGTGAAGATCAGGGCGATGAGCAGGATCCCCCCGGAGAAACCCATGACCAGGGAGAACAGCTTGAACCCGATGCCGGTCATGGTGATGCTGCCCACCACCACGCCGGCCGCGGCGCAGGCCCCGGCCACGGTGAGGACATTCTTGGCGGCGTCGAGACAGGCATCCTGAATCTTTGCCCAAGTAAGGCGATGTTCCCGGTTGGGCCAGGTTACCACAAAAGTGGCGGCGATCGCCCATAAAACCGATTTCGTCACCGTGTAGCGAACGACAACCAGGAGGAAGAGAAGCAGCAGGAGGGGAACCAAAAAATGAAGGCCTTCTTTCAGGGTTTTAAAAAACGGGGGGATTTCCGCCCCCCGGGAAGGACGCATGCCAATCTTCACCGCATACAGATGGACACCCATGAAAACCGACAGGTAATAAAGGATGGCCGGAATAACCGCCGCTCCCATGACCGTCACGTAGGACATTCCCAGGATCTGGGCCATGATAAAGGCCGCCGCCCCCATGATGGGGGGCATGATCTGGCCGCCCGTGGAGGCCACCGCCTCCACCGCCCCGGCCATATGGGGGGGAAAGCCCTGCCGGATCATCATGGGAATGGTGAAAGTGCCGGTCCCCACCACGTTGGCCACGGCGCTCCCCGAGATGGTCCCGAAGAGGCTGCTCATGATGACCGCGGTCTTGGCCGGCCCTCCGCTGAAACGGCCGGTTATGGATAGGGCCATCTTCAGGAGAAATTCCCCCATCCCGCACTGGCTGAGGAGGGAAGAAAGGAAGATGAACAGCACGATATATTCCGCCGAAACCCCCAGGGGGGTACCGAAGATGCCCTCCAGAGAGAGGGCCATCTGCGAGGCGACCCGGTCGAACCCGTACCCCCGGTGTCCCAAAAGCCCAGGAATATGCTGTCCCAGGAGCGGGTAAAGGGTAGCGATGGCGGCGATGATGGCCAGCACGTTTCCCGTAGCCCGCCGGGCCTGCTCCAGGACTAACAGGATAAGGACCCAGCCGACTGCCGTTTCCAGGGGAGTGACCATCCCCTGGCGGAAGAGAATCTCCTTCCAGAAAACGATCACGTATAATCCGGCTCCCAGCGAGAGGATGGCTAGGACCCAATCCAGGGCGGAAACGGTCCCCCGGCCGGTTTTTCGAAGGGGCAGAAGAAGAAAGCTTAGAAAGAGCACGAAGGCCAGGTGGATTCCCCGCTGGAGAAAGGAAGGAATGATCACCAGGCCCGCCGTGGCGATATGAAAGACCATGAGGAGAACGCTCAGAAAAATGATCAGGCTCTCCAGGCTGGCTTTGCCGCTTTCGACCTTCCCTAAAACGTTCATGAGGCTTCTCCGTCGTCGATGAGATCCTTTTCCCTGATTTCACCATAACAAAGAGAGCGGCCCACCCCCGAATGGCCGCTCCCTTTTTAAACCTTTTCCCTTCGGGACCGGTTACTTGGGCATCAATCGGTCCGGAATGGCGATTCCTTTCTCCCGGTAGTACTTCACCGCCCCGGGATGAAGGGGGGCAATGGCGAATTTCATGGTGTTTTCCGGGGTAGCCTGGTCCGCATCCTTGTAGGCCTTTTTGAGCGCCGCCATATTGGCATAAACCGCCTTGGTGATTTCATAGGCGAGGTTATCGGACAGCTCCTTGGTCGCCAGGTAGGAATTCCAGATGCCCGGCACCTTAATATCCTCCTTGACCGGGCCGTAGCTTCCCTTGGGAATGACCGCCGGGGGGTAATAGGCGAATTTCTGCTGGACCTTGTCCAGTTCCCCATCGCTGAAGCCTACGAGGTGTATGTCATGGGTAGCCGCCAGGTCCATGATAAAGGGGGCCGGAATTCCGATGGCTGCAAATTGGACATCCAGGATCCCGTTGCGGATCGCGTTGGCCCCTTCGTTCCAGTTCAGGTAGGAAAGATTGATGCTCTTGGGATCGATTCCCAGGGCCTCCAGCACGGCTTGGGTCATCACCGAGCTCCCGGTCCCCGGGTTACCGATGGAAACCCTTTTCCCTACCAGGTCCGCCGGCGTGCGGACCTGGAGCTTTTTCAGGGTCACCCCCTGGAGCACCGCCGGGTACATGATAAAGAGAGTTCGAATGTTGGTCTGGGGTTCCTTGAACTGGCCCGTTCCTTTCATGGCCTGGAAGACCACATCGTTCATGGCCGGGCCGAGCTGCATGTCGTTGATCTGCATCCGTTTGACATGCTCCACCGAAGAGCCCGGGACTACTTCCACCGTGGCCTGAGCACCGGGGACGCTCTGGTTGATGATCTGCGAGACCGCCCCGGAGTATAGGTAATAGACCCCTCCGATTCCGTTACCCCCCACGGCCAGCCGGGTTTTGGCCGCGGCTTCCGCAAGGCCGGAGCCTGCGAAGAAGAAACCGACCAGGAAAAGGCTCAGAATCAGCATTTTTCTTCCGGACATAGACATGTCTCCTTTCTTTGGGTGAAGATGCAATGCTCTCGCCAAAAATTGAAATCGGCCAAAATTTGACTTTCCTTTTGGCGATCTTTTCCCACAACGATGAAATGAAAAGATGCTTGTGGAGTTGGCAAGTTTAGACCCAGCGCCCGAACTGTTGAAAGATTATATTCGGAAGGTACGGGAAAGGCAAGAAAAACCGGTCCATTGTGCTCCTGCCCCAGCACCGGGGTTGGGGCGGAGAAATTTGGCCGCGCATCGCCGCGGAAACAGCCTAGAATTTTAGCACCCCCTTCCTCGACCCGTAAAAAAGAATCAACCCGGTCAGGTAGGCCGCACCCATGTTCAACATGGACAAACCGGCGACGACCAGCATGATGTAGATATCGGAGCGCTCGCTTCCGATGTCCCGGGTGATGGAAGCCAGTTCCAGGCCGGTGAAGAATAGGATGACTCCCAGGATGGAGGGAGGAAACACCCTGAAGATCGTGGCTACGGAGTCACTGAAGAGAAGCCCCAGAACCAGAACCATGACCCCCAGGATCACCAGCGCCCCGCCGGTCCGGGCTCCGAAGCGGACGTGGCCGGCCATTCCCCCGGCCCCGTGACAGAGGGGAATCCCTCCGATGGCCGCGCTGAAAAGGTTCATGATCCCGTGGTCTAAGGCGATCGTCTTTACCTTTGCCGGTCGGTCCGGGAAAAGTTCGTTGTTTTCCTCTGCCGTGCCGATGATGGCATTTCCCAGGGTCAGGGGCGCCTGGGGCAAGCCCAGGACCAAGGTCCCCGCGACGAGGTCCGCCCAACTCATCCGCCCGAGAGAAAATTCGGGGAATCGGAGACGGACGGAAATCTGGCTGAGGTCCTGCCATAACCCGGGGTTGCCCACGAAGGCCATCGCCATGCCGAAAGTTAATAGGAGGAGCATGGCCGGAATCTTCTCCTGGGAAAGAAGAAAGAAGGTCATTCCTACGGCAACCACCGCCACCCAGGGCTGTTCTTTCATCATCCCGATTCCCTGCAGGACAAAGGAAAGACCCAACCCCAGCATGATTCCGCGGGTAATGGGTTTGGCGGTGATCCTATGGAGCCAGGAAACTGCCCCCGAAAGCCCCATAACCAGCCAGAAGAAGGCGGTAAAAAGCCCGGAACTCCAGATCATTCCCTGGGTGATGGCCTCGGGATGGGCGATGGCCATTCCCCCGATGGCTTTCATGGGCTGGACCGGAAAGGGGGTTTTGAAATACTGGCCTGCGAAGATTTTAAAGACCCCGAAGGCCACCAGGATTCCCAGGGGGTCCATTTTATTAAGAGTGATATAGGCGGCCACAAAGGGAATGAAGGTGCCCAGGTCCCCGAAGGCCCCGGCCAATTCCCGGCGGTTGTATTCGTTGCCCAAGAAGCGCATGGTTCAAAAACGTGGGGTCAATTCATGAATTGCGCCTACTCCGGTCAGGAAAAGGCTTTTTGAAATTTGTCCTCGATAAACTCATCCAGGCCTTCCCGAAAGGCGGCGTACCGTTGCAGGAAGTCTCTCCCCTGCGCGGTCAGTTTTGCCCCCCCGCCCTCCCTTCCCCCGACCTGGGTTTCCACCAGTTTTATTTTCCCCCGCTTCTCCATCTTCTTCAGGAACCCCCAGGCGTGACGGTACGACATGCCCATCTCTTCAGCCGCATTCTGAATCGATCCCGTTGTCTCGATCAGCTTCAACAAATGGATTTTTCCATCCCCGGCGATGACTTCTCCCCCGGCTTCGATCCATACTTTCGATTTCACTCTCATCCGCCTGGGTCCCATGGATGCCCCCGGAAAGAAAATCGTTATGTTTTTTTAAACCGATCGATCGGATTTGTCAAGAAAAAACCGGGAGTAATCCGGTTGCGGGCCTCCTGGGAAAATATTCCTTTTCCGGGAAAAGGGAAGGCAGGGAAAGGAGTATATTCAGGATTCACGGTGATCCCTTAGGGAAGATGAATTGTACAAATCGGCGAAACGGGCTGGAGGATTCAGGAGGGAAGATTCGGGCAGGAACAAAAATTCAGGAAACCCGGCACTTTTTCTTCAAGTAATCGTGCAGGCGGAGATGGACTTCTTTGGGCAGGGGTTCGGAACTTGCGTATTTGAATAGGTCGATGGTTTTCTTCAGCGTATTCACGAAGATCAAACAGGGGTTGCAGTCGGCCATGTGTTTTTCCACGTCCTCGCAGAGTTTCGGGTCCAGCTCGCCGTCGATGTATTCGGAGAGTTTTTCCAGCATCTTTTGGCATTCCACCCCTCGGCAGGCAAAGACTCGGCTGGTTTTTTCCTCTTTTTCCATGATTCAAGCCTCCATGCTCGGCTCAAGGCCCCTGGCGGTCAGCTTCTTCTCGAAATAACCGGAGAGCATCCCGCGCAGCGCCAGCCGGGCCCGGTGAAGCCTCGATTTCACGGCGGCCACGGAAATTCCCAGGGACTCGCCGGTTTCGGCGTTGGAAAAACCTTCGATATCCCGGAGAATAAAAACGGCCCGGTATTCGGCAGGAAGCTTGTCTAACGCTTCCATCATCTTTTCCCGGGACTCTTTGCTCAGGAGAGCTTCCTCCGGCCGGTCGGCCCAGTCCATGATTTGGGGAGTATCGCCTTCTTCCAGTTTCGGAAGGTAATCCTCCAGGGGTAATAGTTTTGAGGGCTCGGTTTCCCGGTGGCGAATCTTCATCAGGCAAACATTCGTCGCCAGGCGGAACAACCAGGTGGAAAATTGAGAACGGCCTTCGAAGCTCGCCAAGCCCCGAAAGACCTGCAAAAAGGTTTCCTGCAGGGCATCTTCGGCGTCTTGCGGGTTTCGCAGCATACGAATCGCTAAGCGATAAATTTTCGCTTCGTACCGGGTTACCAGAGATTCGAAGGCTTGGTAGTCACCCGCGCGAACTTTGTCAATCAGAACCTGGTCGGATAAATTTATCAATTAGGATGCCTCTCAAGGAAAAAAGGTTCTGGCATTCCAAGGTCCACGCCCATCCCCAACCGACGAACGGCTTCCCAGCAACCCGAATATAGCCAGGAACAATTTTTTTTTCAAGGAGATTTATGGATAAAGTCGGGGGCGGGGGAAAAGCCGCCCTTGCCCCCATAGATTCCTTTTTCCCTTTGACTGCCTCAAGGGCGGGGCAGACTCCGAAAATTTTTCCGGAAAAAAATCTCCAAAAGGTAGACCTTGTCCATATCCAGGGTAATCACTCGAAACACCTCTTGCCGGAGGGGATGGGCACGGAACCGGTTGACGGCCTGGGCAATCATGGCTTTTCGCATGGCCAAATAGCTCTCCAGCGCCTTTTCACGGCTCTTCTTTTTATCTTTTCCCCCCAAAAGCTCCCCCATCAAGACAGCCGCCCCCCCCTCCAGGAGGATGTCATCAGATACGGAAAGCTCGGAAAACCAGAGTTTTTGGTTGGTCTTGGCATCTACCAGGGTGAAACTTCCTTCCATCTTCAGGTGAACCCCGACCTGGCGACCATAGGACAAAACCGTAATGTACAGGAGACCATCGGCCCCCACGATTTCCCCAATCTCCTGGGAGGTGAAGGAATCAATCTGCCCCGCCTCCTCGATCCCTTTTTCGCGAAGGGCTTGATCGATTCGGGCAAAGTCAACCAGGGCATAACCTTTGTCCGCCAATTCCGCCCCCGCCAAGATGCGAAAAACGATGGGCCCGTCCATATCGGCCGTTTCATTCTTGGCTGGCAGAACGGCAATTCGGGTGGGACGCAAGGACTGAAAGTCCTGGGAAAGATCGGTCAGGGGGGCAGCGCATGCCGACAGGAGAAGAAAGATCGGCGTCCAAAGGAGCATTTTGAAGGGGGACCGCTTCATCGCCCGACCCCTGTTCAATCGGCCACACTCCATCCGTTCCGTTTTTAGCCCCATTGTACTTTTGGCCCCCCGCTAAAATCAAGGACGGCTGCCCTGTCCCATCCAACCCGGGTCCTCAATCCGGCGCCGGACAATTTCAAAAGGCCATTTCCAAAAGTTTAATATAAAAATGGTGACTGTTTCGCTATTTACAAAGGCTTCCCCATAAATCCCTCCCGTCCTCCCTTTTTCAAAGGGAGGAGATCTTTTTGGATTGAGTCAGAGAAAGAAAAGCAGATTTCCCCCTTAGAAAAAGGGGGATAAGGGGGATTTCTAGGATTCCTCACATAGTTGGAACTCTTTTTTCATGTGGCGAAACAGTTCCCCAAAATGTATTTTGGGCTTGATTGATTTTTAAAAATTTTATAAAATCGCTACCATCCGTGGAGATCGAGAAATTTCTCCCTGGGGCGTTACGAAACGCAAAACCCCCCTAGGAAGGAAAAAGCGGTGAAACCGATCGAACGTCAGATCCGGGACCTTCAGAAGGAATTGGCAGAAACCCAGAAAGAACAATCAAGCCTCCGCCTCCAACCCTGCAAAGGAGACGCAGAAATTCGCGCCAAGGACGCAAGGTTGGATGAAATGGACAAGCGGGCCCGGTCGCTCAAGGAGTCGATCCGCGAGCTGGAACGAAAGAATCGAGACCGGATTTCCGAGCCTTCCAAAAATGAGGAGTACGAATCGCCCTTTGTCTGATCGGGGGAAAAGCGGGACGCCCCCTTGCCCCGGGGAGCGGGGTTCGGCAAATTTCCTTTTAAATTTTTGGGTTTACATTCCAAAAGGCTTCATGGTATATACTTTTAAAAACCCTCAGAACCCATCTTTCCCAAGGAGAAGGAAGCGATGACCAAGTTCCAGCTCATTCAGAAACTCATGGAGAGGTCGAATAACTTGGCCCAGCAGGACGCGAAGACGATCGTAAATACCATCTTTTCCTCCATGGTCGATGCCCTGGTCAAGGGGGAAAGGATCGAAATCCGCGGATTCGGGAACTTCACCGTCCGAAATTACCAGTCCTACCTGGGGAGGAACCCCCGGACGGGAACGAAAGTGGATGTCTCCCCCAAAAGGCTGCCCTTTTTCAAAGTCGGGAAAGAATTGAAGGAGCGGGTGGACACCCTGCCGCCCCCCGCCCCAACCCCGGAGTGACTCTTTTCCTTCTGTTTCCAAAAAAGCTGGTTACTTCCTTTTTCTCCTCTGGACCCGGGTTCTTTTCAGCAGTTTACGATGTTTGTGTTTGGAGATCTTTTTTCGTCTCTTCTTCACCACACTACCCATATTTCCGCTCCTCTCTTCGAATGGAACCCCCGATGGGTCCTCATAATTCCCTTTTAGGGCCTTCGCCCCAACTTTTTCCGCCAGGCCTCCAGCCGCTGCCCGATGATCTTTTCAAAACCCCGTTCCGTGGGACGGTAATAAATCGGGGTTCCAAGCTCCCTGGGAAAATAAGCCTGCTCCACCAGTCCCCCCGGGTAGTCATGGGCGTAACGGTACCCCCGTCCATACCCCAAATCTTTCATCAGGCGAGTGGGGGCGTTGCGAATATGCAAGGGGACCGGGAGGGCTCCCTTCTTGGCTACATCCTCCTTGGCGCTCTCGTAAGCGGTGTAAACGGAATTGCTCTTGGGGGCTGTGGCTAAATATATCGCGGCCTCCGCCAGGGCCAATTCCCCCTCGGGAAGCCCCACGAACTGAAAGGCCTCCATCGACCAGAGGGCCACGGCCAAAGCCTGGGGGTCGGCGATTCCGATATCCTCGCTGGCAAAACGAACCATCCGGCGGGCCACGTATAAAGGGTCCTCCCCGGCTTCGATCATTCGCGCCAACCAGTAGAGGGCCGCATCCGGGTCGCTCCCCCGAAGGCTCTTGTGAAAGGCGGAGATGACATTGTAATGCTCCTCTCCCTCCTTGTCGTACAGGAGCGCCTTGCGCTGCATGGCCTCCTCCACCATGGGGAGGGTCAGCGGCCGAAGCCCCCGGGCGTCCGGCGTAGCGGTTAACGCCGCCGCCTCCAGGGCGTTCAGGGCGCCCCGCGCGTCACCGTGGGCCATTTCGGTCAAAAATTTCAAGGCCTCCGGAGCCAATTCCACCCCGAGTTTGCCCAGGCCCTTTCTTTCGTCGCCGACGGCCCGGGTCAGGATCCGCCCGATCTCCTCCTCCGTCAGGCTGCGCAGGGTCAGGACCTTGCAGCGGGACAGGAGCGCGGAGTTCACTTCGAAGGAGGGGTTCTCCGTCGTCGCCCCGATCAGGATGATCGTCCCCCTCTCCACATGAGGGAGAAAAGCATCCTGCTGCGCCCTATTGAAGCGGTGGATCTCATCCACGAAGAGGATGGTCCGCCGGCCGAGGGCTTTCTGTTCTTCCGCTTCCTGGACGACCTGGCGGATCTCCTTCACTCCGGACAGGACCGCGGAAAAGGCCACGAAGCGGGAACGGGTGGAACGGGCGATGAGAAAGGCCAAGGTCGTCTTCCCCGTCCCCGGGGGCCCCCAAAAAATGAGCGATTGGAGCCGATCTTTTTCGATCAAGGCGCGGAGAAATCGCTGCGGGCCGAGCAGATGCTCCTGGCCCACGAAATCCTCCAGTTGTTCCGGTCGGACCCGATCAGCCAGAGGAGCCAGATCGTCCCTCTCTTCCGGCCCGGGCCCCGAAGCCCTGAAAAGCTCCATTCGGTTCACGACCCCTCAAAAGTAAGCCCAAGACTATCACAGATGCTTGCCCCGTTCAATCCCCTTTCCTCCCTTCGGTGTTTCTCTCGGGAAAAGGAAACCGACCCGACGGAATTCTTTATGGACAGGCCCATCTTTTTGTAATAAAATCCTCCCCAAAAGAATTGGGAAGGCAATGGAAACGGATTTATACGAATGCGCCCCCAACCTGAAACCCGATTTCAGTGACCGCGGGATTTTCTCGAGGAGCCGGCTTTGCTGAAGCGTGTCGGAATCGTCGTTAAACCCAACAAGCCGGAAGCCATATCCGTGGCCCGGGAGCTCATGGGATGGCTGGAGCGGAAAAACGTCGGCGTGGCCCTGGACCCTTCCGTGGCCCCCTCCCTCAACCCCGCCCTCTCCTGCTCCCGGGAAGAGATGGGCCTCTCCGTTGACCTGGTCGTGGTCCTGGGGGGGGACGGCACTCTGCTGAGCGCTGCCCGGTATCTAAACGGGGATAAGGTTCCCATTCTGGGGGTCAACCTGGGCGGCTTGGGGTTTCTCACGGAGATCACCCTGGAGGAACTCTACCCGGTGCTGGATAGGGTGCTGGATGGAAAGGTAAAGACCGAGAGGCGAATGAGGCTCAAAGTGGTCGTCATCCGCCAGGGAGAAAAGGTGGGGGAGTACACCATCTTGAATGACGCGGTTATCAGCAAAACCGTCCTGGCCCGGATCATTCATCTCCGCCACAGCGTGGACGGGGTTTATGTAACCACCTACCGGGGGGATGGGATCATCATCTGCACTCCCACCGGCTCGACCGCCTATTCCCTTGCCGCAGGGGGCCCCATCGTCTATCCTTCCCTGGATTCCGTCCTGATCACTCCCATCTGTCCCCATACGTTGACCAACCGGCCCCTTCTCATCCCGGACCGGGCGACGGTGGAATTCATCCTGGAGACCGAGGAAAGCGATGTCCGGCTCACCCTGGACGGTCAGGTCGGGTGCGACCTCCTCCCCTTCGATCGCATCTCCATCACGAAGGCGCAAAACCACGTCCTTTTCATCAAATCTCCCTACCGGGACTATTTCGAGATTCTGCGGACCAAATTGAAATGGGGAGGGCGCTGAAAAGCCCGGGGAAAAGGCACCATGCTGTCGGACCTGACCATCCGGAACTTCGCCATCATCGACCAGATTCACGCCCGTTTCGGGCCGGGACTCAACATCCTCACCGGGGAGACAGGAGCCGGAAAATCCATCCTGGTCGACGCCATCAACCTCCTGCTGGGCACTCGTGCCTCCACCGAGATGATCCGGACGGGCCGGGAGGAAGCCTCCGTGGAAGCCTATTTTGATTTCGGAGGAGGGGGCCGCGAACTCCCCCTTTTGAAGAACCTGGGTTTGAAGGATTCAGAAGGCCTTCAGGTCCGGCGGCTCATCCATCATTCCGGGAAATCCCGGGCCTATCTCAACGGGACCGCCATTACCCTGCACATGCTGGAAGGGTTGGGCGAACATTTGATCCACGTTTACGGCCAGCATGAGCACCAACATTTCCTGGACCCCCTCCGGCACATCGACATCCTGGACGCCACGGGGGGGCTCCTCGGGCAAAGGGCCCAATTCCAGGAAATTTATGCCCGATGGGTCAAGGCGACCTCCGAACTTGGAGAACTGGCCTCCCGGCAGAAACAGCGGCTGGAACGGATTGAGTTTTTGGCCTTCCAATCCGGGGAGATCTCCCGGGCCAACCCGAAACCGGGAGAGGATCAAGAACTGGCGGAAGAACGGGCCCGTCTGGTCCACTCGGAAAAACTCCATTCCATCGCCCATTTCGGGACCGAAGCCCTATACGGAGAAAGCGGGTCCGTCGCGGAGCGATTGAAATCCACCCTGCAGAGGCTAAAGGAGGGAGCCAGGGTCGATTCCGCCCTGGTTCCGGTGGCAACTGCCGTTGAATCGATCCTCTTTCAGTCCCAGGACGTCGCTTCATCCCTCAGGGCTTACCGGGAAAGGGTTTACTTCGACCCCCAACGCCTGGAGGCCATCGAAGCCCGATTGGACGAACTCAACCGACTAAAGAAAAAATATGGGCCTTCCCTGGCCGATGTCCTGGCCTACAAGGAAAAGATCGACGGGGAAAGAAAAAGCCTGGGGGGGTTGGAGGAAAGCATCTCCAGATGGGAAAAGTCCGCCGCCGAGGAGCTCGCGCGGGCGACGGAATTGGCCCGGGAGATCTCTTCCAACCGGAAGGCGGTCGCCCGGGACCTTGGGGCCAAGCTGGAAAAGGAGCTTTCCACCCTGGGGATGAAAAAGGTCCGCTTCCGGATCGAGGTCGATTCTGACGAAGGAAATGAGGCCGGCGGGGGTCCCCACCCCCGATTGAACGAAAAGGGAATGGACCGGGTGGAATTTCTCCTTTCGCCGAACCCGGGGGAAGACCTGAAGCCCCTGGCGAAGATCGCCTCCGGTGGGGAGCTTTCCCGGATCATGCTGGCCATGAAACGAATCTTCGCGGAAGAGTCCTCGGTCAAGACCCTCATTTTTGACGAAGTGGATGCCGGCATTGGCGGGGGAATTGCGGAAATTGTCGGCCGAAAATTGAAGGAGATCTCCCGCCAACACCAGGTGTTTTGCATCACCCACCTCCCTCAGATCGCCTGCTTTGCCGACTCCCACTACCGGGTGGCCAAGAGGGAATCGGGGGGGCGGACTTTTGTGGAGGTCAGGGAACTTACCGCGGAGGAACGCCCGGAAGAGATCGCCCGCATGCTGGGGGGGGTCAGGATTACGGAAAAGACCCTGGAGCATGCCCGGGAGATGCTGAAGAACGCCAGAAAGTAGAATGATACTGGATGCAGGTTGCCGGATATCAATTTTTATCTTGAATAGCCAGTATCCCGCATCTGGGACCAAGAGGTTTCCGCAAAATGCCCATTCGCAAAGCAAAAATTAGCGATGTCCGGGAAATTCAGAAGCTTATCGAACGTTCGGCCAAAAAGGGGGAGATGCTGCCCCGTTCCTTGAGCGAACTTTACGATAACCTGAGGGACCATTATGTATATGTCGAGGAAGGAGCAGCCGGGATTATCGGCACCTGCGCCATGCACATCTGCTGGGAGGACCTGGCCGAGGTTCGCTCCCTGGTGGTCCAGGAGGAGTACCAGCGGCGGGGAATCGGGAGTAAACTGATCGAAGCCTGCCTTTCCGAGGCGGTCAGCCTGGGCCTTTACCGGATCTTCGCCCTCACCTACCGGCCGGGTTTTTTCCAGAACCACGGTTTCAAGGTGGTGGAAAAGAGCGCCCTTCCCCACAAAATCTGGGCCGACTGCGTAAAATGCGTAAAATTCCCGGAATGCGATGAGGTTGCCGTGCTACTGGAGGTATGATTCAGGTTCATTCACCCACGAGCCAAGAACCTGTTCAGTCTGAAAGCCCGGTTCAAGGGAGCCATCCAATCAATAAAGATAATAATATCAGTAAGTAAGTATTTTTGGGGGAAAAAAGGCTTGACAGGGTTCATTGGCCTATGGTAAACGGAACCTCTAGTGGGGTAAAAGGCCAACGGTGGATGGCTTTTGGGTTTCGTCTGAAGCCCTGGCCCCCTTCAGACTCCCGGTATCAACAACCTCGATCTGATGGAGCTAAGGTTTGGCGAAGAAAAAGTACACCGTTTTAATTTTCTCCCAACACGCCTCCAGGGTTAAACGATTCATCCTCTCCCCTTGGACCCTCAAGATCGGGGCGGTCGTCTTGGCCCTCATCCTCATTTCTTCCGCCTATCTTTTTTACGACTATATTACCTACCAAAAGAATATTTTCGATTTGCGAGAACTCCGCAGCGAGCTGAACTGCCGGCAGGCCGAGATTCAATCTTTCCTCGAAAAAATCACCCTCCTGGAAGAGCAGTTAACCCGGATCAAGCTGGTGGAGGAGAAGGTTAAGAAGGAGCTGAAAGAAGTCCAGGAATTGAAAAAGGAAAAAAAGGTCAAGAAGCTCCCCCCGCCCCCTGACTCGCCGGGAAAATCCTCAAGGGTTTCCGAATCTCCCGAACCCGGGCGGCCTTCGAATAAACTCCGGGCGGAGGAGGTATCCATCCTGGAAAAGGAGCGGCCCAGGCTGGTCAGTCGTCTCCATCTGGAGCTCATGGAGCTTTCCAAGGAGGCCTACCAGCGGGAGCAGACCCTGAAGGAGCTCAAAGACTTTCTCCAGGCCCAGAAATCGGTCCTTCTTTCCATTCCCTCCATCTGGCCCGTCCTCGGGCGGATCACCTCGGTTTTCGGAGAAACCCGTTTGAGCCCCTCCTCGGGGGGGACCAGACCCCATATGGGACTGGACATATCCGCCCCGGTGGGAACCCCCGTGTTGGCTCCCGCGGACGGGACGGTAATCTCTGCCGGAAGGGAATCCGAATACGGCCGCCTGGTCTGCCTAGACCATGGCCATGGGTACACCACCGTATACGGCCACCTTCATCAAATTCATGTCAAAGTTGGGGATCAACTTCGGGCGGGCCAGAAATTGGGAACTGTGGGCATTTCGGGAAATACTACGGGGCCCCATCTCCACTATGAGGTGAGAATCCATGGTCGGCCGGTCAATCCCTATCCCTTCCTAACCAAGACCCTGTAATTTTCCCTTTGCTTCGCCCCTTGAAATATGGTATTTTCAATCTGGGTTTGACTTTCGGCCCCGATAAGGGTTTCCCGCTTTATCGGGGTTTTTATTTATTTTATTGCAGGATTAACCACTAAGACACAGAAGGCACCGGGATATACGAAAAAAAGACTTTTCATCCCCGCCTGAAATATTTAAAATTCTTCCCCTCTCCCTTCTCGGCCGGCTGTAGGGCGACCCGGCGAGTCGCCCTTACACAGGGAGAATGCTTTAGGGGGAAAAAAGAAGAAAATGTTCTTTAATGCCCTACAGAAAATATTCGGCAGCAAGAACGAGCGCGAGATCAATCGGCTGAAGCCCCTGGTCCAGGCCATCAATCAGCTCGAACCGGAGTTGCAGAGGCTGACCGACGACCAGCTCAAAGCCAAGACTCCGGAGTTCCGCGAGCGACTGGGCAAGGGGGAATCCCTGGATGACCTTTTGCCAGAGGCCTTCGCCGTGGTCCGGGAGGCTTCCCGGCGGACCCTGGGGCAGCGTCATTTTGACGTGCAGCTCATCGGGGGCATGGTCCTCCATCAGGGAAAGATCGCCGAGATGAAGACCGGGGAGGGAAAAACCCTGGCAGCCACCCTTCCCGTCTACCTCAATGCCCTGACCGGCCAGGGGGTCCATGTGGTCACGGTGAACGATTACCTGGCCAAACGGGACGCGGCCTGGATGGGTTCCATCTACCACTTCCTGGGCATGTCCGTCGGGGTCATCGTCCACGAGCTCGACGATGCCCAGCGTCAACAAGCCTACCGGTGCGACATTACCTACGGGACCAACAACGAATTCGGGTTCGATTACCTGCGGGACAACATGAAGTTCCGCCTGGAAGACATGGTCCAGCGGGACCTGAATTATGCCATCGTGGACGAGGTGGACTCCATCCTCATCGATGAAGCCCGCACCCCGCTCATCATCTCCGGCCCGGTGGAAAGGGCCCTGGAGGACGGGTATTACGAAGAGTTGAAACCCTTGGTCATCCGGCTGCGCCAGAGTCAGAGCCGGCTGATGGACGGGATCCTCCAGGAGGCGTTGAAGCTCCTCAAGGAACAGCCCGACAGCGAAGAGGTCATCGAGAAACTCCTCCTGGTGAAGCGGGGAGACCCCAAGCATCCCGGCTTTCTCGACCTCATCGCCCGGGAGCCCGCCCTCAAGACCAAGATCGACCGGCTGGAATCGCTCCTCTCCGGCCAGAAAACCCTCTCTCAGTTTCTGGGAAAACTCTACTGCTCCATCGATGAGCGGTCCAACGCGGTAGAGATGACCGAAAGAGGAATGGAGCTTCTTTCCAAAGGCCAGCCCGACGCCTTCGTCGTCCCTTCCCTGGATGAAGGGTACATGGAGATCGATTCCAACTCGGCCCTTTCGGCGGGGGAAAAAATCCAGGCCAAGGAAGCCCTGGAGACTCGGTACCGAAAGGCCTCCGAGCGGATTCACACCGTCCACCAGCTGGTAAAGGCCTACTGGCTCTTCCAGAAGGACGTAAACTACGTCATCAAGGACGGCCAGGTGATCATCGTCGACGAGTTCACCGGGCGGATGATGCCCGGCCGGCGCTGGAGCGACGGGCTCCACCAGGCCATCGAGTCCAAGGAAGGGGTGAAGGTGGCGGAAGAGAATCAGACCCTGGCCACCATCACCTTCCAGAACTACTTCCGCATGTTCAAGAAGCTGGCCGGGATGACCGGAACGGCCGACACGGAAGCGGCCGAGTTTCAGAAGATCTATAAACTGGACGTGGTGGTCATCCCCACCAACAAGCCCATGATCCGGCAAGACTACGCGGACGTCATCTACCGGACCCAGAAGGAAAAGTATGAAGCCGTAGTGGAGGAGATCAAGGATTGCCACCGGCGGGGTCAGCCGGTGCTGATGGGGACCATCACCATCGAAAACTCGGAGAAGCTCTCCCAGATGCTCCGGGCGGAGAAGGTCCCCCACCAGGTCCTCAACGCCAAGTACCACGAGATGGAGGCCAACATCATCGCCCAGGCGGGGAGGTACAAGGCGGTCACCATCTCCACCAACATGGCCGGCCGGGGAACGGACATCATGCTGGGGGGAACCCCGAAGGCCTGGCCCGGGAGGAAGCCCGAAAGCGTAAGATCGACCCGGCCGCCGAACCCGCCGGCTGGCAGAAAATTCTGGAGGAGATGAGGAGCCTGACCTCCCAGGAATACCAGAAGGTCATCGAGGCCGGCGGCCTCCACGTTCTGGGCACCGAGCGGCACGAATCGCGGCGGATCGACAACCAGCTTCGGGGCCGTTCCGGGCGCCAGGGTGACCCGGGTACCTCCCGATTCTATCTTTCCCTGGAAGACGACCTTTTGCGGATCTTCGGGTCCCAGCGCATCTCCGGGGTCATGAGCCGCCTGGGCATGGAAGAAGGGCAGCCCATCGAGCATTCCCTAATCACCCGGGCCATCGAAAACGCCCAGAAGCGGGTCGAGGCCCACAACTTCGAGATCCGCAAGCACCTCCTGGAGTACGACGATGTGATGAACAAGCAGCGGGAGGTGATTTACGGCCTGAGAAAACAGGTCCTGTCCCAGGAGGGGATTGCCGAGGGAATTCAGGAAACCATCGAGGAGCTGGCCGATAACCTGGTGGATTCCATCGCCGACCCCAAGACCTACGCCGAAGAGTGGGACTACCGGCGGCTGAGCGAATCGGTCATGCGTCTCTTCGCCTTCGTTCCCGAAATTCGTTCGGAGGAGACCGCGGAGATGACCCGGGAAAAGCTCCTGGAAAAGGTCCTGACCCGGGCCAAGGAGATTTACCGCAAAAAGGAGATGGAGTTCGGCGCCGATACGCTCCGCCACTTGGAACAGGTGATTCAACTCCAGACCATCGATTCCCTGTGGAAGGAACACCTGCTGGCCATGGACCACCTCAAGGAGGGAATCGGCCTGCGGGGTTACGGGCAGCGCAACCCCCTCCAGGAGTACCAGAAGGAAGGCTACGCCATGTTCTCCGAGCTGGTCTCCAACATCAAGGAAGAGACGATCCAGAAACTCTTCCGGGTCCAGATCGCCCGCCCCGAAGAGGTGACCCGCTTCGAAAGGGCGCAGAAAAAGCCCTTGGTCATGAGTCACGGGGACGAAGAGGTGGCGGAGAAGGCCCAGCCGGTGAAGAGGGAGAGCAAAAAGATCGGCCGCAACGACCCCTGCCCCTGCGGGAGCGGAAAGAAATACAAGAAGTGCCATGGGAGATAAAAGAAGTTCGGAGTCCGGGGAAAGAGGGCAAGAAATCAACTCAATCATCCAGATGTCCGGGAGTTACTCCGAACGATACATGACGGCAAATTTGATTGCCCATGCTCGTAGGGGCGGGTTTGAAACCCGCCCCTACAGACGAGCCTTAGGCAGCAGGTTTGCCATCGAGATGCGCATCCTTCAAAGACGCTCTGCATAATTTCCTGCTTTGGGAGCTGCCATGAACGAGCACATTCCCCCCGACTTTCAGGTCCCCGGGTTTCTGGCTGCGGGCATCGCCGCGGGGATCAAGAAAACCCAGGTCAAGGATTTCGCCCTCCTTTTTTCCGAGGACCCCGCCACGGCGGCCGGCGTCTTTACCGCCAACCGGGTGAAGGCCGCCCCGGTACTCCTCTCTCGGGAGCGTTTGAAATCCGGAAAGGCCCGGGCCATTCTGGCCAACTCCGGCTGCGCCAATGCTTGCACCGGAAAGAAAGGAATTGCCGATGGGCAGACCCTTTCTCGCCGGGTCGCTTCTTCCCTGAAGATCGCCCCGGGGGAAGTCCTGCTCGCCTCCACCGGCGTGATCGGGAAACCCCTTCCCCTGGAAATCATGGAAGGGTGCCTCCCCGCGCTGGTGTCCTCCCTTTCCCCCCAGGGGCTGGCCGATGCCGCCCAGGCTATCATGACCACGGACACCAAACCCAAGGCAGTAATCAGCCGGGACCGGGTAAACGGAGAGGAGGTAACCGTGGCCGGGATCGCCAAGGGGGCCGGGATGATCTCTCCCCGAATGGCCACCCTGCTGGTTTTTGTCCTGACCGATGCCGACATTTCCGCCGGGGCCTTGCGAAAAGCCTTGAATGAGGGAGTTCAGGGGTCCTTTAACCGAATCACCGTGGACGGGGACATGAGCACCAACGATACCCTTTTGGTCCTGGCCAACGGGCGGGCCAAGAACCGCAGGATTCTTCCCGGCACTCCCGGGTTCAAGAAATTTTCCGCCCTCCTGTCCGGCGTTCTTTTAAGCCTGGCCCGGAAGACGGTGGCCGATGGAGAAGGGGTGACGAAGGTGGTTCGGATCGTCGTGGAAGGAGCCCGGACGGGGACGGATGCGGAAAAAGTGGTCCGGGCCGTAGCCAACTCGCCCCTCGTAAAAACGGCCTTCTTCGGGGAAGACGCCAACTGGGGCCGCATCCTCTGCGCCGTGGGCTACTCCGGAGCGCCCGTGGACCCGGACAAGGTGGATATCTTCTTCGACCAGGTCCAGGTGGCCCGCAAGGGACAGGCGGTGGGTACCGAGACGGAGGAGCCGGCCACGGCGGTCATGAAAAAGGGAGAATATACCGTCCGCATCCGCCTCAATCAGGGGAAAAAAATGGCCTATTTATTCACGACCGACTTTTCTTTCGACTATGTGAAAATTAATGCTTCGTACCGAAGTTAAGATCGTTCGGATCAGGGGAGGGTTTGAAAGCCGCCCGCACGGAGTTCGGTAATGGTTTTTCCGAACCAAATTTCTCCCGGCTAACAGCTTGTCCGTAAATAATTCCCTCCTTTGCAAAAGGGGGGTGCGGGTCGGATTTTTTCACCCCAGCCCGAAGGAAATCCCCCTGAGTCCCCCTTTTTCAAAGGGGGATTTAAAAGGAATCGCTTATTTAAGGATAAGCTCTAAATCTCTTTTTTTCTGGTTGCCGGCATTAAAAAGATTGGTATAATAAAGAGTTATTAAAAACGCACACTTCCCGACCGGTCTTGGGTGTCCGGTTTTCCTGGATCGACGGCCGGAAAAAGGGGAGTGGAGGAAAACCCAGGAGGAAAAATCTATGTCCACCGTCACCATGAAGCAGTTGCTGGAAGCCGGGGTTCACTTCGGCCACCAAACCAAGAGGTGGAACCCCAAGATGAAGGAGTACATCTTCGGCTCCCGCAACGGGATTTACATCATCGACCTGCAAAAGACCGTCCGGCTCTTCAAGGAGGCCTACAAATTCGTCGCCGATACTTGCAGCAAGGGAGGAACGATCCTTTTCATCGGGACCAAGAAGCAGGCCCAGGACTCCATCCAGGAGGAGGCGTCCCGGGCGGGAATGTTCTACGTGAACCAGCGTTGGCTCGGAGGAACCCTGACCAACTTCCGGACCATCAAGAAAAACATCGACCATCTGAAAAAGCTTGAGGCCATGAAGGCCGACGGGACGGTGGAGGCTCTGCCCAAGAAGGAGGTCCTGCAACTGGACAAACTACGGGCCAAAATGGAAAAAACCCTGGGCGGGATCAAGGAGATGACCCGGTTGCCCGACGGCGTTTTTATCGTCGACCCCCGCAAGGAGAGGATTGCGGTGCATGAGGCCCGGAAACTGAAAATTCCCATCGTGGCCATCGTGGACACCAATTGCGACCCGGACGAGATCGATCTGATCATCCCCGGCAACGACGACGCCATCCGGGCGATCCGCCTGATCTCCTCCAAGATCGCCGATGCCTGCCTGGAGGGGAAGCAGCTTCGGGAGGCCCAGCTGACCTCCGAAGGGACCGCCGCCCCCAAGGCCGAGGGGAATCCGCCGCAGGTGGAGGAGGCCGGGTCGGAAAGGGATAAGGAAGATCTCGCGGGTGAAAAAGACGAAGAATAAGGAGGACGGATTTCGTGGAAGTATCAGCCCATATGGTCAAAGACCTCCGGGAGAAAACCGGAGCCGGAATGATGGATTGTAAAAAAGCCCTGGCCGAAACGGGCGGGGACTTTCAAAAAGCCCTGGACTATCTGCGGCAAAAGGGCCTGGCCACGGCGGCCAAACGGGCCGGGCGGGTGGCCTCGGAGGGAAGGGTCGGTTCCTACATTCACGCCGGCGGGAAGATCGGGGTGATGGTGGAAGTCAACTGCGAGACCGACTTCGTGGCCAAGACGGACGACTTTCAGGCCTTCGCCAAAGACGTCGCCATGCACATTGCCGCCAGCAACCCCTCCTACATCCGCCGGGAGGAGGTCACCGCCGAGGTCCTGGAGCGGGAAAAAGAGATTTACCGGGCCCAAGCCCGGGACGCCAAAAAACCCGAAAAGGTGATCGATAAGATCGTGGAGGGGAAGCTGGAGAAGTTTTACGGTGAATCCTGCCTCCTGGAGCAGCCCTTCGTAAAGGACCCGGACCTCACCATCCAGGAGCTGTTGAACGGATTGATCGGAAAATTGGGGGAAAAGATCGAAATCCGCAGGTTCACCCGCTATCAGGTGGGAGAGGGGATGGCCAAGAGTTGAAAACCCCGGACAAGCCGGTTTACCGCCGGATTCTCCTCAAGCTCAGCGGCGAAGCCATGATGGGGGAAGAGGCCTACGGCATCAGCCCGGCCGTCGTCCAGGCCGTAGCGGAGGAGGTCAAGGAGATCCGGGGCCTGGGAGTGGAAGTGGCCATGGTCATCGGGGGCGGCAACATCTACCGGGGGGTTGCGGCCAGCGCATCGGGAATGGACCGGACCTCCGCCGATCACATGGGAATGCTGGCTACGGTGATCAACAGCCTGGCCCTGCAGGATGCCCTGGAAAAAATCGGCATCTTCACCCGGGTTCTGTCGGCCATTGAGATGAACCGGATTGCCGAGCCGTATATTCGCCGCCGGGCTGTCCGGCACCTGGAGAAGGGCCGGGTGGTGATATTCGCCGGAGGGACGGGGAATCCCTTCTTTACCACGGACACGGCGGCTGCGCTGCGGGCCATGGAAGTGAAGGCCCAGGTGATCCTGAAAGCTACCAAGGTGGACGGGGTTTACGACCGCGACCCCTTGATTCACCCGCGGGCGAAAAAATTCGAAAAGCTTTCGTACATCCAGGTCCTGAACCTGGGGTTGCGCATCATGGATGCCACGGCGATTTCCCTGTGTATGGAAAATCGCCTTCCCATTATCGTCTTCAACCTGACCCAGCGAGGAAACATCAAGCGAGTGGTGCTGGGCCGGAAGATCGGAACCAAAATCGGGGGGGGGGTGGCCGAATGATAAAAAAGGAAGCGTTCCTCGGCGAATTGAAGTCCAAGAGCGAAAAGTCCCTGGAGGCCTTGCGAAAGGAGATGGGGCGGGTAAGGACTGGCCGGGCTTCTGTGGCGATCCTGGACGGGGTACGGGTGAATTACTATGGAGCTCCGACTCCCCTGGCCCAGGTGGCTTCCCTTTCGGTTCCCGACGCCCGAACCATCCTGATTCAGCCCTGGGACTCCAAAGTCCTGGGGGAGATCGAAAAGGCCATCCAGAAATCCGATTTGGGCCTGACTCCCCTCAACGACGGAAAAGTAGTGCGGATCAACATCCCTCCGTTGACCGAGGAAAGGCGCAAGGAGCTGGTTAAGGTCCTGAAACGGATGGAGGAGGACTGCAAGGTGGCCTTGCGCAACCTCCGGCGGGAAGCCAACGAACAGTTGAAGAGTGCCAAGAAGGACAAGCAGATCTCCGAGGACGAACAGTTCAAATTCCAGGACGAAGTCCAAAAGCTGACCGACAAGCTGATCCAGAAAGCCGAGGAGATCGTCAAAGCCAAGGAAAAGGAAGTCCTGGAAATCTAAACCCGAACGTCCCATCCCCGTCCCGCAGCGGTGGGACCAAACCGATTCCCAACTTCAATATTGAATGACCCAAAGCCTCCTTAAAGAAAAACTCCCCCGCCATCTGGCCATTATCATGGATGGGAACGGACGCTGGGCGGAGAAACGCTCCCTGGACCGGGTGGAAGGCCATCGGAAGGGGGCGGAGTCCGTGCGCACCATTGTCCGGGCGGCCCGGGAGATCGGGGTCCCCTACTTGACTCTCTTTGCCTTTTCCTCCGAGAATTGGAACCGTCCCCGGCCGGAGGTGGACGCCCTGATGATTCTCTTGAAGAATTACCTTACCTCCGAACTGCAGGAGATGCTGGACAGGGAAATCCGGCTTCTGGCGGTGGGGGAGCTCTCCCGCCTTCCCAAGGAGGTGCAGACGACCCTCCATGAAACGATGAAAAAAACCGCCCACTGCCAGGGGATGACCCTCACTCTTGCCCTGAGTTACGGAGGCCGGGACGATATCCTCCAGGCCATCCGCCGGCTGATGGTCCATTGCCAGGATCAAAGCCTGAGGCCCCAGGAGATCACCGAGGATTTCTTCTCCAAGTTTCTGTGGACCGCCAACCTTCCCGACCCGGACCTTCTAATCCGTACCAGCGGGGAGATGCGGATCAGCAACTTTCTTCTTTGGCAACTGGCCTACGCGGAAATCTATTTTACTCCCACCCTTTGGCCCGATTTTTCCAAGGAAGAGTTCATCCGGGCCCTCCTCAGCTACCAGAATCGGGAGCGTCGATTCGGCTTGACCAGCGAACAAATCCGGGCCGAAGGCGGGTAAGGGCATGCATCTGCAGCGCTGGATATCCGGACTGATCCTCGGCCCGAGTTTGATTTTGCTGATTGTCTTTTCCCCCCCCTGGGTGTTCCTCCTCTTTATCCTCCTGCTTATATTTCTCGCTTTGCGGGAGTTCTATGCGCTGAGTTTGCCGGAGGTTTCCCCCGGAGAAAAGGGGACCGGAATTCTCCTGGGCTGTCTCCTGGCCCTTTCGCTCTACTCCCGGGAACCGCGCTGTTTCCTTTTCACGGTCCTTCTGGCCTTTTTTCTTTTTTCCATCCGTTCCTTGCTCCGGCCCGAAGATTTTTCGACCCGGGTTGAAAGCGTGAGCAAGCACCTCCTGGGGCTTTTCTACCTGCCCTTCCTCCTGGGCCATTTCGTGCTCCTGAGGAACTTGGAAAGGGGGAGGCTGTGGGTGCTCTTCACCTTGGTGGCGGTGTATTTTGGCGATACCCTGGCCTTCTACGTGGGCCGGGCCTGGGGAAAGAAAAAAATGGCGCCCCACATCAGCCCGGGGAAGACGGTGGAAGGGGGGCTGGGGGCGGTGGCCGGGTCCGCAGCCGGGGCTCTCCTCTCCAAACTGATCTTTTTCCCTTCGATCCCCCTCCTCCATGCTTTGATCCTGGGTGCCGCGGTAGGAATCCTCGGACAGTTGGGAGACCTGTGGGAATCCCTCCTGAAGCGGAGCGCCCGGGTCAAGGACTCGGGGGCCTTAATCCCGGGGCACGGCGGGTTGTTGGACCGCATCGACAGCGTGCTCTTCGCTACACCTCTGGTTTACTATTACGCCTGGGGCATGGGGATCGGATGAGCAAGGAGATCCTCGATCCTTAATCCTGGATCTCGGATACTGGATATGATTTTTTTATCCAGTATCCAGAATCTTTTTTAAATCATGAAAACCATCTCTATTCTCGGTTCTACCGGCTCCATCGGGGTCAATGCTCTGGAAATCGTTTCCCGGTTTCCGGATGAATTCCAGGTGGTGGCCCTGGCGGGCGGGAAGAATTACCGCAAGATGGAGGAGCAGGTCCGTCTTTTTCGGCCCGAGGTCGCTTCGGTCATGGACCCCGATACGGCCCGGCGGCTCAGCCGGAGTCTATCGTCCCATCCGACCCGAATCCTCTGCGGAACGGAAGGGCTCAACGCCGTGGCGACCCATCCCCGGTCTCAGATGGTCGTCTCCGCCCTGGTGGGAAGCGTGGGCCTCCTGCCCACCCTGGCGGCGATTCGGGCGGGAAAATCGATCGCCCTGGCCAATAAGGAAGCCCTGGTCATGGCGGGAGAGATTTTCATGAAGGAAATCCGGGAAACCGGGGTAAGCTTGCTTCCCGTCGACAGCGAGCACAGCGCCATTTTCCAGGTCCTGGCGGGCCACCGCAAGGAAGAGGTCAAAAGGATCATCCTGACCGCCTCCGGAGGCCCTTTCCTGGCCACGCCGATGGAAGAGTTGAAAAAGGTCACCCCCCGGGAGGCCTTGAACCATCCCCAGTGGCGCATGGGCAAAAAGGTGACCGTGGACAGCGCCTCCTTGATGAATAAAGGTCTGGAGGTGATCGAAGCCCATTGGCTGTTCGGGGTCCCGGCATCCCGGATCGAGGTGAATATTCATCCTCAATCCATCGTGCATTCTATGGTAGAATATTCTGATGGATCGGTGATCGCCCAAATGTCCCTGCCGGACATGAGGGGGCCTATAGCCTATGCTCTCTCCTATCCCCAGAGGCTGGACCTCCGGCTTCCGTCCCTGAACCTCTTCGAGGCCGGGCCCCTTTCCTTCCAGCCGGTCGACCGGGAGCGATTTCCGGCACTGGCGTTGGCGTATCAGGCGCTGGAAAGGGGGGGCACCATGCCCGCCGTATTGAACGCGGCGAATGAAGTAGCCGTGGAGGCCTTTTTGGAGGGGCGGCTGGAATTCTTGGAGGTTCCCCGTCTCATTCAGAAGGCCATGCAAAATCATCGAACCCTGCGGCTGAATTCCGTGGAAGACGTCCTTCAAGCCCATTCCTGGGCCCGGGAGGAAGCCCAGAAGATTCTAAACCGAGGTAATCCGTGACTACGACGATTATTGCCACCGTCATTGTGCTGGGAGTCCTGATATTCGTTCACGAACTGGGCCATTTTCTGGCGGCCAAATGGTTCCGGGTGGGAGTGCTCACTTTCTCCTTGGGGTTTGGCCCCAAGATTTTCGGGAAAAAGGTCGGCGAAACCCAGTACCAGGTATCCCTGATTCCCCTGGGCGGGTATGTGAAGATGGTCGGGGAGGAGCCCGGAGATAAAATCCCCCCGGAAATGGTTGCCAAGTCCTTTTCCGCCCAGCCTGTGAGCCGGCGATTGGGGATCGTTTTTGCCGGACCTTTCTTCAACTTTGTCTTCGCCGTGGTAGCCTTTGCCGCTGCTTTCGTGGCGGGGATGCCCACCCTTCTTCCCGAGGTGGGCGAGGTCAAACCCGACCTGCCGGCTTACCAGGCGGGACTGCAAAAAGGGGACCGAATCCTGGAAGTCAACGGAACCCCAGCCAAGCGGTGGGAAGACCTGGCCAAGGCCATCCATGACAGCGCCGACCGCCCCCTGGTGCTGAAAGTGGAACGGGAACAAAAAACCTTCCAGATTTCGGTGACCCCTCAGGGGTCGGTCCAAAAAAATATTTTCGGGGATGAGGTCCGGGTCGGTTTGATCGGCATCTCTCCCTCGGGCAATACCTTCATCGAGCGGGCCGATCCCTTCAGCGCCCTCTACCGGGCGGCCCTCCATTCCTGGCGAGTGACCGAACTGACCGTGATCAGCATCTACAAGATCATCGAGGGAAAAATTTCCGCCAAAACCATCGGCGGCCCCATCCTGATCGCCCAGTTAGCCGGGCAGCAGGCCAAGGCCGGCGCCCTCAGCCTGATCATTTTTATGGCGGTCATCAGCATCAATCTGGTCATCCTCAATATCCTTCCCATCCCCGTCCTGGACGGATGGCACCTCCTCATGTTTCTGATCGAAGCTGCCGTGGGCCGTCCGGTCAGCCTCAAACTCCGGGAAAGAGCGCAGCAGGTGGGGATTTTTATCATCATCTTGATTATGCTCCTGGTTTTCTACAACGACATTTCCCGGATCATCGGGGCCGAATAGAAAGATGCTCATCCTCGGGGTCGAAACCTCCACGCGTACGGGCAGTATCGCTCTGGTGGAGGCGCTCACCGAGGATGCCGGCCCCCCCCGCCTGACGATCGTCGGGGAGACGACCTTAACCCTGGCGGAGACTCATTCTTCCCGGTTGATGCCCGCCGTCGACCGCCTTCTTCGGGAAACTTCCCAGTCCATCCAAACGATCCGGGCCCTTGCCGTAGGCCTGGGGCCGGGTTCCTTTACCGGACTCCGGATTGCCGTTTCTACGGTCAAGGGACTGGCCTTTGCCCTGCGGGTGCCGGTCGTGGGAGCTCCCACCCTCAATGTCCTGGCCCAAAATCTTTCCTTTTCCCCCATCCAGGTCTGCCCGGTCCTCGACGCCCGCAAGAAAGAGGTTTACGCCGCCCTTTTCCGCGGAAATGGAGAAGGCCGTCTGACCAAACTCAGCGAGGATTGGGTCTTGAGCCCGGAGGAGCTCTGTTCGCGGATTACGGAAAAAACCGTCCTGGTGGGAAATGGGGGGGAAGTTTACGGGGATATTTTCAGGGAACGGCTGGGGTCCCGGGTTCTCTTCGCTCCCCCCGAGATTTCTTTCCCGAGGGCCAGCAACGCGGTGCGCCTAACCCTGCCCGCTTTGCTCAAGGGAGAGTTTCTGGACCTCTTCGGCTTCACCCCCATCTATGTCCGCCGCTCCGAGGCCGAGATTCATCGGGACCGAAAGGAGGGCGCCATCGCTTCATCCGAGGCTGGACACTGAAAGGTTAGCCGCGTTATGAATTTTATTCCCGACCGGAAAAGGCTTCCTGGCTCCTCGAAATCCTGCCAATAACCTCTCCTCCCGATCAGCTTCCTTCCTTCTCCATCGCCTCGGGGGAAACCCATTCGCGCCGCACCTTCCGCCGGCGATCCTTGGGGAAATAGAGGGTGACCGTGGTGCCCTTTTTCAGGCGGCTGTCCACCCGGATTCTCCCGCGGTGTTCCTCCATGACCCGGCGGACGAAAGTCAGGCCTAGGCCGACGCGTCCGGGATGAGTCGAGAAAAAGGGTTCGAAAATCAGGCTGAGGTTCTTCTTCGAAATCCCCGCCCCTCGGTCGACGACGGAAACCCCCACATGATCCCCGTCATCAAAAAGGGCCAGGTCCACGATCTTCTTGGGCCCTTTCTTCGCCTTGGGGGGGATCGCCTGGAGGCTGTTTTCCAGGAGATGGCCGAGGGCCTTGCCGATTAAATCGGCGTCGATGAAAAGCTGTCCATCCCCCTCCAGCCCGCGGGTATCCAGCCGGAAGGAGGCCTCTTTTTCTTGAGCCTTTGGGGAAAGCTTGGGGAGTACGTTTTCCACCAGCCTCTGGATCTTTTCCCGCTGGAAGGCCGGCCGGGGGATTTGAACGTATTCCTCCACCCGTTTAAGGATATTTTCCAGCCGGCCCGTCTGTTTCAAAATCTGCTGAAAATGAGGCCGGCATTTGGAGGAGCGCGGCAAGTCCTTGGAGATGCGGCGGGTATAGCCCCCGATGGAAGCGATGGGATTTCGGAACTGATGGGCGATCTCTCCCACCATTCTCCCCAATCCGGCCCATCTCTCCATTTCCATCCTTTCCTTCTCCAGGACCTTCAACCGCTGGATCTCCTGGAAGTAGAAGGTGAGGAAGGCTTCTCCCCCCTCCCGAAAGCAAGAGGTGGAAAGATGAACGAAAATTCGGGTTCCATCCTTCTGCTTTAGAAGGACTTCCCCTTCAAAGCCGTTCTTGTACCGGGTGAGAAAAACGATGTTGGGAAGAAAGTAGAGGAGGTCATCTTCCAAAAAGAGGATCCGCAGGCGTTGGCCCTCCAGCTCCTTCTGGGCATAGCCGAAGAATACTTCGGCCTGCTGGTTGACATAGAGGATGCGGGTATGAGTATCTGTCAGGATGAAGGAAGCTGGAATGGAATCGAGAACTTTGGGTTTGCCCTTCAATGTATCCGTCATGACCGCCGCATCCCCCTTTCTGTCGATCGATCCGCGGGCACCTTCGTCAATGATTGATCCTTGAGCGGCTTTGGTCCTATTCTACCCGGGACCCTGCCAATTGAAAAGAACATTTTCAGGTTTTGCCTGATTGGTGATAGCCCGGTCGATAAGGGTCCTCTGGAATATCCCTCCTAAGGGGGGAAAGCCTTTGCCCTGCGGGGTGGAAAAAGCAGGGCTGCCGGAATATAATAAGATACCCATGACGAAGGATCATCCGAAAATCCGGTGCGTCATCTACGATTGCGACGGGGTTCTCTTCGACTCCCTGGACGCCAACCGTTGGTTTTATTCATTCCTTTGCAGGGCAACGGGGAGAAATCCTTTGACCGAAGAGGAGCTTGAATATGGGCACACTCACACGGTCCATGAAGCGATCCGCCATATCTTCCGGGATGACCGCGAATTGGAGGAAAAGGCCCTGGAGGTCTTTTCGGGAATGAACCCCGGCGAATCCATAAGCCGGATGAGGTTGGAGCCCCATCTGATCTCCACCCTGGAGGCCTTGAAGACCAAAGGAATTCTGCGGGCCATAAGCACCAGCAGGTCCACGAACATGGATAGGCTCCTGAGAGAGTTCTCGCTGGAGCCCCTCTTCGACCTCGTGGTCACCGCCAGGGACGTCTCGAATCCTAAACCGCACCCCGAATCCATCGAAAAGATCCTGCGGGCCTTTTCGCTCCGGAAGGAAGAAGTCCTGTTCGTGGGGGATTCAGAGACCGATGGCGGGGCGGCCCGGTCCGCCGGGGTGAAGTTCGTCGCCTACCGGAACCCGGGAATCCAGGCCGACGCCTATATCGAAGATCACCGGGACCTTCTTCCGCTCCTGTAAAAAAGGGGGAAAGGCTGAATTTTCCCGACCGAAACCCACGAGGTACTCCTCCCTTTGAAAAAGGGAGGCCGGGAGGGATTTCCAAGAAAGCCCTTTCAAAACGCTGAAGCCTCGCGCAAAATTCTGCGTTCTTAAAGCTCCCTGGCGACTGGCTTTCCCGGAAGAATAATCCTTCGAAGGTTCGCGATCAGTGACGGGTAATCTCCACCCGGTTTCCATCCGGGTCCTTGCAGAAGAGATAATCCGACCCGTCGAATCGCTTGCCCGGACCCTCTAGGATCTCGATCCCCTGGGCCCGCAATTCCCGGACCGCCTCCTCGAAATCCGCTACTTCCAGGGCAATGTGTCGCATGGTATCGGGGATTCTTTCATCGTATACCATGAGGTGCAGCTGGCAATCGGGCCCCACCTGGTACCAGTGGCCCGGATAGTTGAAGGGCGGCCGGGCGATGGTCTGCAAGCCCAAAAGCGTTTCATAAAACCATTTGCTTTTTTCCAGGTTTTTAACCACGATCCCGATATGATTGTAATTCTTCACCTGAATCATCGCTGCCCCCCTTTTTTCACCCGAATTGATTTATAGGCTTTGCTTGAAAAGTACGTGCTTCGTCACGCAGGCGTTCAAAAAAAGCTTGAAATTAGCCAAGAAATTTTGTTTGGTCAACTGCTCTCTGAAATCCCCCCAACCCCCCTATTTTTTCCTCTCCGCCACGGCTTTCACCTGGGCGGTGAGGTTGATGAGGAAGGGCCTCTCCTCCTGGTTGATCAGCTTCTTCTCCGCGTAATCTTCCCGGAGAATCTTTTTCACGACAGCTTCCTGGTCGCCCCCGTTCGCTTGCAGTTCATCCTCGATCCTTTTCCCAAAAGCCCGGGTGGCCTCGATGGCCTTGGGGATCATCCCCCGGGCATCCTCGGTGAGGGCGTAAAAATGCCCCAGGAGCAACAGGTCGATCTTCAGGTTTCTTAACTTTTCGAGAGATGATAGGTAATCGTCGTAGCTCGACAGGAAGACCGGCCGCACGTTGAACCGGCGATCGAAGCTTCCCACCGCTTCTCCGCCAACCAGAACCTTAAGCTTCGGGAGGTAGTAACAAACCGAGTCCCGGGTATGCCCGGGGGTCGCAATGACTCGGATGGCGGTTCCCCCTTCCAATACCACCTCTTCTCCATCCTCCAGGGCTCGGTCCAGCTCCAGGCCGCGAAAAGTCACGTCCTCTTCTCCGACCTGGGACTTGAACTTTTCCTCCATGGGCCTGCTCAGGCTCTGGATGAGCTGGATGGCGTTCGGCCTTTTGAAGATGTCGGCAGCCAACTTGCCCGCGGCAACTTTTAGGCCCGGTATTTTCCTTTTCAGAAAAGGGGCGGACCCGGCATGGTCGAAATGGGAGTGGGTGAGAAAGAGGTAGCTGAGCCGGTTGGGATCGCCCAGGGTTTTTTGTAAGTCCTGGAGATAAAGAGGGCCCATCACGGTCATCCCCGAATCGAAAAGGACCGGCTCCTTCCCCATGAGGAGGTACGAGGGAAGAGCCGGATTTCCCAGGGCGTAAAACTCCTCGGTGATTTTTCCTTTGCTCTCTTTGATCATAGCTTTTATTTCCCCTATCCTTGCCTTTAAAGGCGCAGCGGCGGTTCTCGAGCCGCCCCCACAGCTTCTCACCTTTTTCCCGTAGGGGCGATTCATGAATCGCCCCTCCTTTTTATCACAACCACCTCTTCAACGAGTTTGTGGGGGCGACCCGTCACGCGCTCCGCGTGATCGCTCTCATTCTCTCTTCACCATCTTCTCCAGAAGCCGTTCGGCCCGGACCGGGTTGAAGGCCCCGCACTCGCAGCATTTGGCCATGAGGTTCGCCGCCTTTTTGGGGGTCA
>JACAEW010000172.1 GCA_013388675.1 Syntrophaceae bacterium
GGCTACGGCTTCGCCAAGGCCCCCCTGGAGGTGCGGAAGGCCTGGAAACCCATGGTGGAAAGCTATCTCCAGACGCGCCGGGCGATCCGCCTGGTGATCCTGATCCTCGACGCCCGCAGGGGTTTGTCCCCCGAGGATTCGACGCTCCTGGACTGGCTGGACTATCACGGGATCGCTTCCCTGAGCGTTCTGACCAAAGCGGACAAGCTTTCCCAGTTCGAGCGAGCCAGACAAAAAAAAACCCTTTCCGCAGAGCCGTTGCTTGCCGATCGGGCCCTCCTCTTTTTCTCCGCCCTGACTGGGGAGGGGAAGAACGAACTCTGGGGCGAAATCGCCAGGGCTTTAACCTAGGCCGGGCCCTCCCCAACCCCTACCGGACCTTTCATAGGGGCGACCCGCCGGGTCGCCCTTACGGCGGTATAGCCTTCAGGATTCGGATGAGCCGGTCGGGATAATTGGTAATGATCCCGTCAACCCCCCACCTCACGAACTGCTCCAGTTCCTCCTCCGTGTTGACCGTGTAAACGTTGACGATGATCCCTTCTTTGCGGATTTTGGCTATCTTCTCCCGGGTCAGGTAAGCATTTCGCAGGTTCAGCACGGGCCAGTCTTTTCCCTTGGGTAGCTCATAGAGAGAATTCCATTCGCGGTGGTAGAGAAAGGCAACCTTGGCCTGGGGTTCCTTCTGTTGAATCCATTCCAGCGCTGCGGGGTTGAAGGAGGAAAAGACGACCCGTTCCAGCAGGCGCGCCCGTTTGACCGCCTCGAGGGCCCGGTCGGCCAGGTCGGAGATCGAATATTGACCGTGGGTCGGGTTTTTAATCTCGATATTGACCAGTACCCGTCCCTGGGCCAGGTCCAGGACTTCCTCCAGGGTGGGGATGCGCTCCCCCGCAAAATCGGCGGCAAAGCGGGACCCGGCGTCCAGCTTTTTCAGGTCCCGCAGCGTGTGTTCCACCACTTTTCCCGTTCCGTCGGTGGTTCTCTCCAGAGTTTCGTCATGGATGACCACGATTTTTCGGTCCTTCGAGAAATGGATATCCAGCTCGATCATGTCGCTGCCGATCGCGATCGCCTTTCGAAAGGCAGCCAGAGTGTTCTCCGGCGCCGCCCCGGAAAACCCCCGGTGGGCAACGACCATGACCGGGAACCGTCCTTTCCAGTAGGGGACTTTCTGGGCTTCAACCCGTTTCCCTGCACAACCTATCATCGGCCCTCCGAAGATCGGAAGAATAAGAAAAAGAGGAATGAGTGCCGTGGGGATTATCATATCCGATTCTGATGCGGCTCCTTTGGGCTTCTTAAACTTCTGCGTAATCTGCGGATCAACTATTTCTATTTTTCGGTTTCCAAGAGACCATGCATAAACCACCGCTGCATGAAGAGGACCACCAGAACGGGGGGGACCAAGGCCATCATAGCCACGGCCATGACCAGGTTCCATTCCGGTGGCTGGGTCCCGGTGGGAATGGTGGAGGCGATTCCCACGACCACGACCTTCATCCTATCCGAGTTGGTGACCATAAGAGGCCAGAGGTACTGGTTCCAGCCGTAAATAAACATGACCACAAAAAGGGCGGCGATGCTGGGGCCGGAATTGGGGAGCAGGACGGACCAGAGGAAGCGGAGAGGGCCCGAGCCGTCGATCTTGGCCGCGTACACGAGTTCATCGGGGATGGTCATGTAAAACTGGCGGAAGAGAAAGGTAGCTGTGGCCGAGGCAATCAGGGGGATGATCAAACCCATGTAGGTATCCACCCACCCCAGGTCGCTGATCACCTGGTAGGTGGAAACGATCCGGACGGGAACGGGGAGCATGAGGGTTACGAAGATCATCCAGAAGAAGAACTGTTTCCCCCGGAAATTGAAATAGACGATGGCGAAGGCGGAGAGGATGGAAATGGCAATCTTTCCCAGGCTGACCGCCAGGGCCACCACGGCGCTGTTGAAGAGAAGCTGGCCCAGGTGGATCCGGTTCCAAATTTTAAGGTAGTTTTCCACCAGATGGCTGGAGGGCCAGAGCTTCTGGGGGGTCACCATGACCTCTTCCATGCTCTGGGTGCTGAGGACGAAGGCATAATACAGGGGGAAACAGATGAGCAGGACGGCGACGGCAAGAAATAGGTGGATGAAGAGTTTCGACCCGTCGAATTTTTTCGGGGGACCTTGGGTTCGAAAAGCTTTCATCAATAGAAAACCTTCTTCTCGGTGTAGCGGAACTGCATGACGGTTAAGAAGATGACCAAGCCCATGAGGATGACGGATTGGGCGGCCGATAGCCCCATCCGCAGATGTACAAACCCATCCACGTAGGCTTTATAAACCATAATGGTCGTGGCGTCCCCCGGGCCTCCCTGGGTGACCGCGTGGATAATTCCAAAGGTCTCGAAGAAGGAAAAAACCATATTCATAATAAAAAGAAAGAAAGTTACCGGGGATAACAGCGGGAAGGTAATGGATCGGAACAGCCGAAAACTGCCGGCCCCGTCAACCCGCGCCGCCTCCACCACTGCGTTGGGGATCGTTTGCAGACCCGCCAGGAAAAAAGCAACGTTGTAGCCCAGGTGGGCATAGCTGGCGGCGAAGATGACCAAGATGAGGGCAATCCATCCCTTGAGGAGCCAGTTGAATTCGTAGGTGGTGATCTGCGCCAGGCCATAACTCAAAATCCCGTAGGTCGGATGGAAGATAAAAAGCCAGATGATTCCGGAAATCGGCGGGGCGATCCCGAAAGTCCAGAGGATGGCGGAGCGATAAATTCCCCGGCCCCGGATGTGCTGGTTGACCAGAACGGCCAGCAGGAGGGATACCGTGAGGCAAGAAAAGGTGACTCCCAAGGCGAAGACGAAGGAATGATAGACGCTGCGGTAATATTCGGGCGAGGTTAAAAGGTCGATAAAATTATCCAGCCCCACAAAGATCATCCGGTCGCCGAAAGGGGAAACGTTGAAAATCGCCAGGCGAAGGGAGTCGAAAGCGGGCCAAAAGAAAAATAGGGTGACGACGATCAGTTGTGGCGCGACGAGGAGGTAGGGAAGGAAGGGATTCTTGAAGATGCTTTTTTTCATTCCGCGAAAATACTTTTGGGCAAGGAAGGGTAAGAGTGCGGATGCGTAGGGGCGGTGCGCGAACCGCCCCTACGGATTATTCAGGAGCGAAGAATCACTTGTACAGAGAAGCAAACTCCTTCAGCGTCTGGTTCCCCTTCTTCACCGCATCATCGAGCCCCTGCTTGGGGGCCTTTTTCGCGGAGAAGACATTTTCCATTTCCGCTTCGATCGTGTCCCGGATTGATACATAGTTCCCCAGTCGGATCCCCTGGCTGTTGGCCGTGGTCTTTCCGCTGGTGATCTGGGCGAAGGCGGTCCAGAGGTTGGGGTTTTTGCGGAAATGATCCTCCGGCAAGGCCTTGACCGAAGCCCGGGTCAGAGGGAAGTAGCCGGTATTGGCATGCCACCAGGCCTGCTGTTCGGTGGCTCCCAGAAACTCCAGGAACTTGGAAACCCCTTTGTATTGCTCCTTCTTATGACCTTTGAACACCCACAGGGTTGCCCCTCCAATAATGGAGTTGCCCTGGGGATAGCCGGCGAGCTTGGGCAGGTTTCCCGTACCCCAATCGAACTTGGAGGTTCGGGTCATGGTGCCGACCAGGGCGGTGGATGCCAGCCCGATGGCCGCTTCCCCGTTTATGATGGGTTGATCTCCCCTGCTCCCCCGTCCGGAATAGGTATAAATACCCTCCTTTTGCCAGCGAGCAAGAAGTTCCAGGATCTCCACCCCCATCTTGCCGTTGATCTTCAATTCCGTTGCCAGGGCCGAAAATCCGTTGTTGTTATTGGCAAAAGGCTGATCGTTCCAGGCGTGCATGTTTTCCATTAAGACCCAGGAAGGCCATGCCGTGGTAAAACCGATCTTGGCGGCACCCTTGGAGACGACTGCTTTGGCCGCTTTTTCGATGTCCTCGAACGTCTTGGGCGGTACCATCGGATTCAGTCCGGCTTTTTCGAATGCGGTCTTGTTGTAGTAAAGGATGGGGGTCGAAGAATTGAAGGGCATGGAATAAAGGTTTCCGCCCTTGGCGTAGTAGGACCTTACCACGGGGAGGAAATCGTCCCAATCGATCTTGATCCCCTGGTCTTTCATTAACTGGTAAACGGGATAGATCGCCCCGGAAGAAAGCATGGTCTGGGTGCCCACCTCGAAAACTTGGATGATGTGGGGTGGGGTCTTGGACCGGTACGCGGCGATCCCGGCGGTCAGCGTGTCCGCGTATCCCCCCTTGTGGACCGCCTTCACCTCGTATTCGCCCTGGCTGGCGTTGAATTTGTTGGTAATATCATTCACCCTCTCCCCCAAAAAGCCAGTCATTGCATGCCACCAGATGATCTCGGTTTTGGCCAATGCAGCCGGGGGAAGGGCTGCCAGGCTGAGCGCAATCAGAATGGCCGCCCCAATCGTCATTTTCTTAGGTCGGTTTTTAATCATCTTTTCCTACCTCCTTTTTGATTTCACTGATCCTTTATATGTAAAAAAAATATAGAAGGCAAGCCCTTTTTGCGTCTAAGGACACGCCAATTTCCCGGGTGAAAGCTTTCTCAAAAGAAATCCCTCATTTATCTCCACCCGCGGTAAAAAGAATGGGCAAAGCTCGAATGGGCTTTTATTTCACACGAAGGTTAAGGCCTCGTAACGAATTTGTAAAAATTGAAAAAGCATGGCAACCAGGAATTATTTATAGTTCTGTCTGCGCCGACCTCGACATTATTGTCGAAAAAAATATTCTTGTCGAAGCGGAATCAGTATTTTAACCCATTGAAAATATTGTCTATTATTTATAATCCCGGTTTTGCCATCGACAATTTTCCCGAGGTTTAATGGAGAGGTTCGACCCAACCCAGGATTCTCAAAAAAAAATATTAAACGATTTCTAAAACTTAGAACGTAAGGTCGGGCTGGACGATTCGGTGGCACGGGGGTTGCTAACCTGATAGGTCAGAAACGGCAACAAACAAAAAAAACAAAATAACTGAAAGGAAGGAGAGAAAAATGAAAAAGATGATCGTTGGATTAATGGTAGTCGCCCTGCTGGCCACCTCCGGGTTGGCCCTGGCCCAAGGTTGGGGAAGAGGTCCGGGATACGGTCCGGGCTCTGGCCCGGCCTATGGTCCCGGACCCGGCCCGATGGGAGCTTGGGGAGCCGGCTTGAATCTGACTGCGGAGCAACAGCAGAAGATGCAGGCTCTCCGTCAGAGCCATTTTAATGAAATGGCCCCCCTGAGGGAAAAGATGATTAATAAGCAGGCGGAGCTAAGAACGCTCTGGGCTCAACCCGAGCCGAATCTGGCTCAAATCAGGGAAAAGCAGGTGGAGTTGAACGCCCTCCGCGACCAGATGCAGGAAAAGCAAAACCTAAACCGTCTGGAAATGCGGAACCTCCTGACTCCTGAACAGAAGGCCCAGTTGGGCTCCGCCATCAGCCAAGGATACGGCCCCGGATATGGTAAGAGAGGCGGTTTTGGTCCGGGCCGCGGAATGGGAATCGCCGGCTGCCCCCGGTGGTGAACAGACAACCTTCGTTCTTCACCTCCTAGCCAGGGAGAGCCGCAAAGGCTCTCCCTTTTTTGTCTTTTCCCAGTCTTTTCCGATGTGTTATAGTTTTTTGAAAAATAGACGGGACAAAAATAATATCTCCGTGACCGGGAGGGAAGGGTAAGGATGAAACAAGAAGAAATCGTCGCCAAACTGAAGGAAGCGGCCAAAGACGGCAAAATCCCCTGCGCAGTGGCCTTCAAAATAGCCAAAGAGTGCAGCGTGTCCACTAAGGAAATCGGAAATCTGCTGAACCAGATCAAAATCAAGATCAGCAACTGCCAACTGGGGTGTTTTTAGAGGCAGCGGTCAGCAGCCAGCAATGGAGTGATCCGTGTTCCCGGGGGCCATATATTTTTTTCTCATTTTATTATCTCTTGGCATCCTCCCGCGGGATGGGTCTGCGCAGGGACCCCCCTGGAGGAAGGATTGGGGAGAGCGCGGGGACAGGGGAATGGTGGGCCCCCCCCATCCTCCGATGATGGACTGGGCCGGGCAGTTGAACCTTACTCCCGAACAGTCGGCCAAAATCCGGGAATTGCGGGGGGCCTACCTGAGGGACACCATGGCCTGGAGGAATGAACTGGTGATCAAACGGTTCGACCTGCGGGACTTGCTGCGCAACCCCGACTCCGACCCGAACGCCATTCTTGCCAAGCAGAAAGAGCTCTCCGAATTGGAAGCGAAGATCCAGGAGCGGGGGTTGCTTTTGCACCTCCAAATGCGCCAAGTCCTGACTCCCGAGCAGATGAAACTGCTCCCCCCCCAGTGGGAAGGGGTTCCCGGCCGTGCCATGAGGCCGGGACTGCGCCGGGGGAGAGAATATTGACGGAGATATGAGCCGCCTATGGCCTTGCTTCCCCAAGGGCCGGAACGTAGGAAACGATGGGTCTTTCGCCCCCTCTTTCTTCTGATCATCTGGGGCCTTCTGGCTGTCCTCCTCCTGATTAACGGAGTTTACGAAACCAAGAGGTTGAAGGACAATCTGTACCGCCTCTTGTATGATGAGGGGTCAGCCCTCATTGCCGGCGTGGAAAAGAATGCCCAGGCCGTTTTTGCTTCTGCGGCGGCCCTGGAGGCTTTCCCCGAAGCTTCCGCCCTGCTGATTTCCTCCCCATTGAATCCCTTGGCCATGGATGATTCAGTGGTCGATTTGGTGCTCGATCTGGCATTCCAGTTGGATCGACAGATCGGCAACCGTGCCCCTGAAGAAAACGAATTGGCCGGTTTCGGCAAGGCCTGGCACCTGTCGCTGACCGCCTGGATCACCCTTCACCGGAGCCTGAGCTACCCCCCCTCCCGGGAAGGACTTTTGGAAGGGGACCCCTTTTACCGCCCTCTTTTGGAGGGGAAGGCTGCTTACAACATCCAGCGAATCGAGAAGAAGAAAACCGGCCAGATGGAGCATCTTTATGTAGCCATCGTCCGCAAGGCAGGGGAAGGAATCCTGGCGATTCGCGCCGACGAATCCTCCCTCCGAACTCTCCGCCGCAGGGTCCTCCTCCAGGGACTCGTGGAAGATTGGAAGGGAAGGGGAGAGCCCCGCTATATTATTTTCCAGGGAGAGGACCTGGAAATCTGGGCATCCTCGGACCTGGAGCGGGCCGGACAGAAAGAAGAGAGCGGTTTTTTGCGGCAGGTGACGGCCCGGGGGGCCCGGGAAGCCTTGGCCCGGGAATTGGTTAAAGATAAGGTGTTTGAAGCGGCCAAGCTGGTAACCCTGGAGCCCGAAAGCCGGGTAATCCTCCGGGTCGGCCTTTCCACCGAGCGGGTTAGCGAAATCCTGAATGCCGACCGGAGGAACCTCCTTCTCTTCAGTCTGTTCCTCCTGGTTTTCGGGGGGGCGGGCATTGCGCTCATCTCGCGCATGGAAAACCGCCACCTCGCCCGGGTGCGGGAGATGGAGGAAAAGGTTCGCCAGTCGGAAAAACTCTCATCCCTGGCCAACCTGGCCGCGGGCGTGGCCCATGAAATTCGCAACCCCTTGAATGCCATCGGCATGGCCATCCAGCGTCTGCAGCGGGAGTTTGCCCCGCCGCTTCCGGAGGCCCAGAAGGAATACCTTCGATTTACCGATGTCCTCCGGGGCGAGGTGAAGCGGGTCAACCAGATCATCGAGCAATTCCTTTTCTTCGCCCGCCCGGCCCGGCTGGACCTCCAACCCGTTCAAATTGGGGATGTGTTAAAGGACCTTTTGCTGCTCGCGCGCGAGACCGCCGACCGCCAGAACGTTCGACTGATCGACAGCACCGGCGGAGAATTACCCCGGCTTCATCTCGACCGCCAGAGAATTCATGAAGCCCTTTGGAATCTAATGAATAACGCCCTCCAGGCCATGCCTCGGGGAGGAAAGCTGGAAGTGGGCGCGCGGTACGATGCGCATTCCAGGGAAGTGGTCATCCAGGTCTCCGACACGGGCGAAGGGATACCGGAAGAAAACCTGGGCAAGATTTTCGACTACTACTTCACCACGAAAGAGGAAGGGATGGGATTGGGCTTGCCCTTGGCCCATAAGATCGTCCGGGACCATGGGGGGACGATCGATGTGGACAGCAGAGCGGGAGAGGGAACCACGTTTCGGGTGAATCTGCCGGTTCCCGGGGAGGAAGGATGAAAGGGGCCCCAAAATTCCAGGTCTTGGTCGTCGATGATGAGCAGGTCCAGCGGGAGATGCTGGAGGGGTTTCTGGCCAAGCAGGGGTACGGAGTGGAGGCCGCGGCCAGCGGAGCCCAAGCAATCGAAAAATACAAAGGGAGTCCCTTCGATCTCGTTCTGACCGATTACCGGATGCCGGGGATGGATGGGCTTCAACTGCTCAAGGAGCTGAAACGGTTGAACCCGGAGGCCGTGGCGGTCATGCTGACGGCCTTCGGAACCGTGGGGACGGCCGTGGCCGCCATGAAGGAGGGAGCCTACGATTATCTCACCAAACCCATCGATCTGGACGAACTCCTGCTTCTGGTTCAGAGGGTCGAAAGAGAGGTGGGGTTGACCCGGGAAAACCGGGAGCTCCGGGCACAGCTACGGGAGAAGTTCAAGGTCGATTTCATCGTTTCCGCCAGCCGGGGAATGGAGGAGGCCTTGAACCTGGTCAAGCGGGCCGCCCCGAGTACCGCCACGGTCCTTATTTTGGGAGAGAGCGGAACAGGCAAGGAACTCATCGCCCGCGCGATTCACTATGCCAGCCCCCGGGTTGAAAAACCTTTGGTCAAAGTGAATTGTGCGGCCCTTCCTGAAAACCTCCTGGAGAGCGAACTGTTCGGCCACGAAAAGGGGGCCTTTACGGGGGCGGTGGGCCGCAGGATCGGGCGCTTCGAGCAGGCCGACCAGGGAACGATCTTTCTGGACGAGATCGGGGACCTCTCCCCGGCATTGCAGAGCAAGCTCCTGCGGGTCCTTCAGGAAAAGGAATTCGAACGGGTGGGGAGCGGCCAGACGTTAAAAGTGGATGTGCGGGTCGTCGCCGCCACGAACCGCAACCTGGAGGAGGCGATCCAGAAAGGGACCTTTCGGGAAGACCTTTATTACCGCCTTAATGTCGTAACCATCTCCCTTCCTCCCTTGCGGGAACGGAAAGAGGACATCCCTCCTTTGATCGAGCACTTTATCGCCAAGTACACCCGGGAGAACGAAAAGCCGACGCTGTCCATTTCCAAAGAGGCCCGGGACCTCTTGCTGAGCTACAACTACCCGGGAAACATCCGGGAACTGGAGAATATCGTCGAAAGAGCCGTGGTCCTTTCCCGGGGGGATACGATCACGACAAAGGACCTGCCCTTGAACCTTCGGGAGGGGAAGGTGGAGGACCTGATGAAGGAGACGGGGAAGGGACGGAGCCTGCCGGAAACCCTGGAGGAGATCGAGCGGTTACGCATTGCCCAAGCCCTGCAGAGCAGCCACGGAGTTCAAACCAAGGCGGCCGAAGAGTTGGGGATCAGCGAGCGGGTGCTGCGCTACAAGATGAAGAAGTACGGGATCGGGGACAAGGACTGCATAGTCTCATAGTCTTATCGTCGCATAGTCAAAAGCCAAGCGATTTTCTTAGGTCTTTGGAATATAAGGCGATTCGACTACACGGCGATTTGACTGAATGCCTTTATTTCGGTGTGAAATTCATATCCTCCCTAAGCAGACCGATGAATTCCACCAAAAGATCGCAGGCGGCGTCCAGGTCTTTCAGGGAAAGAACCTCCCCGGGCGTGTGCATGTACCGGAGTGGAACGCTTACCAGGCCGGTGGCCACCCCCTTGCGGGAAAGCTGCATAACGTTGGCATCGGTTCCCGTGGCCCGGGGCGCCCCCAGAATCTGAACCTGAATTTTCCCCCTCCGGGCCGCCTTTTGCAGAAGATCGAAGACCGCGGGGTTGATGTTGGCCCCGCGGGCGAGGATCGGGCCGAAGCCCAGCTTGTACTCCCCGACTCTCTTCTTTTCCACCTCCGGATAATCGCTGGCGTGGCCCACCTCGATGGCGATGCCCACGTCGGGCTGGACCTGGTAGGCGCTGGTGGTCGCTCCCCGAAGGCCGATCTCTTCCTGCACCGTGGAAACACCGTAAACGGGACAAGGGGGTCGCTCCTTCCTCTCGCCAATCCGGCGGAGTACTTCGCCCACCACAAAGCTTCCCATCTTGTCGTCGAATCCCCGGGAGACCACCCGGTCCCCGTGCAGTCTCTCCAGGCCCACGGCAAAGGTGATGGGGTCTCCGATTTTCACCAGGGACTCGGCTTCTTTCTTGTCCTTGGCCCCGAAGTCGATGAAGAGGTTGTGAACCTGGACCACCTTTTCCCGGTCCTTGGGATCGATAAGATGAATGGCCTTCCTTCCCATGACCCCCACCCGAGGGCCTTTCGCCGTATGGATCCAGACTCGCTTGCCCGGCAGAAGCTGGGTGTCCACCCCCCCGATGGGAGAGAAGAAAGCAAACCCATTCTCATCGATGTAGGTGACCATGAAGCCGATCTCGTCGCAATGTCCGGCCAGCATGACGATGGGCTTGGTCTTTTTCCCCCGGATATAGCCGAAGGTGTTCCCCAGGACATCGGTTCGCACCTCATCGACGCTGCCCCGAATGTACTCCCGAAAGACTTTCTGAGCCGGCTGCTCATAGCCGGACGGGCTGGGCGCTTCGGCCAGGGCTTTCAAAAATTCAAAAGACTTGGCTCTCATTCTTCCTCCACTATTGAATAAAGTCCGGTTCGAAAAAATCGCTTTCTCTCTCTTAAAGTATCGCATTCTCCAGTGTTTGTTCAAGCCCCTCCTGGAGGGTTCAGCCCTATTTCTGCGTAATCGGCGAAATCTGCGGATCAACGGTCCTAAAAACCAAAAATGCCTTGACCCGCCTTCCCCGGTTGGCGATAATGGGGCAGCATGGAATCCAGGGATCATTCGTCATTCCAGCTCATCGATACCCATGCCCACCTGGATGAGGTCCAAGACCTCGAAGAAGCCCTGAAGAGGGCCCAGGATGCCGGAGTGCGGGGGATCGTCGGGGTCGGGACGGACCTGGCCTCGAATGAAAAAATCCTTCGCCTGTCCGTTCGTTTTCCCAAATTGGTCTTCCCGGCCGTGGGTCTTCATCCCTGGCGCCTGGACGGGATCGATCTCCAGGCCCATCTGGATTTCATCGTCAAGGAACTTCCCGGCTGCATCGCTTTGGGAGAGGTGGGCCTTGATTTTGCGCTCCCTACCTCCCGGCAAGAACAGGAAGAGGTCCTCCGCGGTCTTCTCGCGATCGCCCGGCGGGAGAAAAAGCCGGTTCTTCTTCATGCCCGTCGAGCATGGCCAGAGGCCTTGCAGTTGCTAAAAATGCAGGGGATCGAGCGGGCGATATTTCACTGGTACAGCGGCCCCCCGGATATTCTCCAGCAGGTCATCGCTCAAGGTTATTTCGTCTCTGCGACTCCGGCAGCGGCCTACAGCGAAAGGCATCGTCAGGCCATCCGGGCCGCTCCCCTGGATCGATTGGTCCTCGAAACCGACGCTCCCGAGTCCTATCAAGGGGTCCGGAGCGAACCCCAGGACCTTCTGAAAACTCTACGTTCGGTCAGTGAAATCAAAGGCCAACCGTGCGGGGAAATTGCCTTTCACACCTATCGCAATTCCCTGGCTTTCTTCCGGCTTGCCGGCTCAGGATAGGGGTTCCATGAGGGAAGAAGAGAGTTTCCCGATTCGGGAAGAGGAAAACAGCCAGCTATTGGAATGGGTGAGCTGCTTTCGGCGCAATGCAAAGGGAGGGGTTTCGGCCCGGTCGAAGACCGAGGTTTTCAGGGCCGTGGCCGAAACCTTGGGGGCCATGGCCAACTCCAGCGGGGGAACGGTCCTGTTGGGCGCTGCCGCGGAGGAGGAGATGCGGGGCGTCTTTGGGGATGAACGGGAACGGCGCCTTTTCATCGACCTTCTTCGGGAGGCCCTTCTTCCTCCGGTTTTTTTTCGAGTGGTTTCCCAGGAGCTTCAGGGAAAGACCCTTCTTCGCTTCACCGTTTCTCCCAGCCCGGTTATTCATACCCAAAAAAATGGAGAGACCCGCCTTCGGGTCGGCCCGCGGAATATTCCCCTCACCAAAGAGAGGCTGGCAGTCCTGCGCGAGGACCGCGCGGAGACCTGGCATGAAAGGGAAATTCTTCCCCGGAGTTCCTGGGCCGATCTGGACCCTGATCTGGTGCAGGAGTTCATGTCCCGCCTGGGTCATAGGGGAAATGCGGAAAGAGTCCTCCACCGTCCCTATGGATTGATTGAATATTTAGAAAACCGGCCGGTTCTGACTCGGGCAGCGGTTTACCTTTTCGCCCGGGACCCC
>JACAEW010000042.1 GCA_013388675.1 Syntrophaceae bacterium
CATCGTGCAGTAAGGACCGGCCAAGGCCCGGGTAAGGTCAAGCACGCGAATTCCAGTTAAAGGTCCCGCCATGAGAAAACTCCTTTCCGGATGGGGTTAAGAATTTTTTACCATGGAGTGCAGAAGGGGTCAATTCATCCTACAAGGGTATATTCCCGTGCCGGCGGGCGGGTTTTTCCTCCTTTTTGCCTTTCAGGGAACGGAAAGCCTTGATCAGCCGCGGGCGCGTTTCGCCGGGTTCGATCACGTCGTCGATACACATGGTCTGGGCCAGGCGGTAGGGGTTGGCGAAGAGGTCCCGGTACTCCCGGATCTTTTCCTGGAGGAGGGCCGCCGGGTCTGCCGCCGCCTTCAACTCGCGGCTGTACAGCAGCTTGGCCGCCTGTTCCGCTCCCATGATGGCGAATTCGGCGGTGGGCCAGGCGTAGGCGATATCGGTTCCGTGGGCGTTGTGGCCGCCCATGGCCCAGTGCCCTCCGCCGTAAGCTTTGCGGAGGGTGATGGCAACCTTGGGAACGGTGGATTCACAAAAAGCGTAGAGGAGTTTCGCTCCATGGCGGATGATTCCGGTGTGCTCCTGCTGGACACCGGGTAAATATCCGGGGGTATCCACCAGGAAAAGCAGCGGGATGTTAAAGGCATCGCAAAAACGGATGAACCGGGCACTTTTGTCCGAAGAATCGACGGTTAGGGAACCGCCCAGGAACAAAGGCTGGTTGGCGATGATTCCGATGCTCTGTCCCCCCATACGGGCGAACCCGGTGACGATATTTTTGGCGAAATCGGCCTTGGCTTCCATGAAATCGCCCTCATCCACGATTTTCTTGATGACCTTCCGGATGTCGTAGGCGCGCTGGGGATTTGAAGGGACCAGGTCCTCCAATTCGGGAACCGGCCGGTCCATGGGGTCGTCATTGGGCCGATCCGGGGGCAAGTCGCGGCAATTTAGGGGGAGAAAACTCAGCAACCTCCGAATCTGTTGGAAACATTCTTGTTCATTGGCCACCAGAAAGTCGGCCGCCCCGTTGATCTGGGTGCAAACCTTCGCACCGCCGAGTTTGTCAAAGGTGATCTCCTCCCCGGTGATTTCCCGGATGATGGCCGGGCCGGTGATGAACATCTCTCCTAAGCCATCGACGATAAAGACGAAATCGGTCAAAGCCGCCCCGTAAACCGCGTAACCGGCGCAACGGCCCATGATCGCAGTGATCTGGGGAACCACCCCCGAGGCTAGGGTGTTGCTGTAAAAAACGGAAAGCGCATAAGAGGTTTTATCCGCTCCCTCCTGGATTCTTCCTCCGGAGGAATCGTTCAGCTGGATCAGGGGAGACCCGTTTTTTACCGCCTGGTCGATGGTTAACGAAATTTTGCGAATATGAGAACTGGACCCCGACCCTCCCATGACCAGGCTGTCATTAGCGGTCACATAGGCCCTCCGTCCCTCGATGTTTCCCCATCCCACCACTACCCCGTCCCCCGGTAAACGCTTGCGGTCCAGCCCGAAATCCCGGCCGATGGGCTCGGCGAAAGGGTATTGTTCGACGAAAGTGCCCGGGTCGAGCAGGGCCTGGACCCGCTCCCGAGCGGTCAAGACGCCTTTGCGGTGGAGTTCATCGATTTTTTCTTTCCCGGCAACAGCCTGAGCCTGGGCCCGACGTTCCCGCAATTGCCGGATCGCCTCCTGCATTCCTTCGTCCTTGGCCAACTTTAGACCTCCTATGGGGCGTTTCACCCTAAAATCAAGTAACTATTTTCTCGGCGAATAATTGCTGGACCTCTTTGTCCGAAAAGCCAAATTTTTCCAGAATTTCTCCGGTATGTTCCCCAAGATGGGGAGGGGGAAGAAAAACCTGCGGGGAGGTTTCTGATAACTGGACGGGCAAGCCCGTCATGGGAATCTTTCCGGATTTGGGATGTTCGACTTCCAAGAACATCTTCTGGTGAAGGACCTGGGGGTCTCTAAACACCTGGTCAAGGGTGTAAATCGGGCCGCAGGGAATGCCCGCTTTATTCAGAGTTTCAACCCACTCATGCTGGTCCTTGCGGGACAAAGCCTTTTCGATGAGCGCATTGAGTTCCGTCCGGTTCTTCACCCGGTCGTTGTTGTTTTGGAACCTTTCGTCTTTCGCCAGTTCGGAGCTTCCGATGACCCGGCAGAAATTCCTCCACATGGCCTCGGTTCCCACAGCAATATTCATGGGCTTGTCTTTGGTCCGGTACACACCGTAGGGAGAGATGACCGGATGGTGATTTCCCGCGGGGCCGGGGGGCTGGCCGGTGGCGAAGTATTTCCCAGACTGCATGGTGAGGATCCCCACCGTAGCTTCCAGAATGGAAGTGGTCACCCACTGGCCTTTTCGGGTTTTCTCCCGGGCATAGAGGGCGCTGAGGATCCCATAGGTAGCAAAGAGAGCGGTAATGATATCGCCGATGGCCAAACCAACGCGAACGGGGCCCGATTCCTCTGTCCCGGTGATGCTCATCAGGCCGGACATCCCCTGGAGGATCTGGTCGTACCCGGGGCGGTCCCTGCAGGGGCCGGTTTGCCCAAAACCCGAAATGGAGCAGTAGATGAGGCGGGGATTTAGGGCAATCATAGACTTGAAATCCAGCCCCAGGCGGTCCATCAAACCGGGTTTGAAATTCTCCACGAAAACATCGGCCTTCCCAACCATCCGCCGAAGAACCTCGTTTCCCTCGTCCTTTCGGGTGTCCACGCAGATGCTTTTCTTGTTCCGGTTGGTGGAGAGATAGTAGGACCCTTGACCCCCGATGAAAGGGGCCCAGGCCCGGGTGTCATCGCCCGTCTCCGGAGGCTCGATTTTGATGACCTCTGCTCCCATATCCCCCAGGAGCATGGTGCAGAAAGGCCCCGAGAGAAACCGGGTCATATCCAGGATAACCAAACCCTCGAGGGGAGATTTCAAGTCGCTCCACCTCCCTTTTTTTCTGTTGCCGTAACACAGGCCTTAGAATGTGTCAAGAGAATAGGAAAGATTACGAAACCGTTTGCCGGCTTGATTTCGAAAGCTGAAATTCCTATGGGAAAATGGGGAGATTCGAAGACTCAAATCCGGCATTCCCCCGTACACCCGAGATGCTGGATAAGCTCGTCCCAATTTTGCGGTAGTTTGATTGGTTTGGTCACCAGGGTGTTGTACATGGTATAGAAAGTCATGGATTTGTTCCTGGTTGGGTCCCCGCAGACAAAAATGGGGAGTTGTTCGGGTCTCGGGGCGGCCGGGATGGTGGCATCCTCGTCTTGGGCAACCCTGGGAAACCATGCCGGCATTTTCCCTTTTTCGATCACCCCTTCCGGAAGTTTTCCTTTCCTCAGGAAGTCGCGGTGGGTTTCCCGCATGCCTTCGTGGGCGCCGTAATAGGATTCAAAGTCAACCTCCGCTAACGTATACCTGGCGTTTTTCCACACGGCCTCTTGAAGATCCTTTCGGGAGTACTCATTTTCGGCAAAAACCCTGGCAACCCCCGGGGTTATAAATATGGTGAACACCAACCTGGGAGACTGCTGCTGCCCGACGCTGTGATTGGGGCTGCCGGACCGGGCTACATCGTATGCCAGCACCTGGGCAATTCGTTCGGGCTCAGATGAAGTCGGGTACATTTGATAGCCCCAATTTGCGGTCCCGCAGGCACTCACCGTGCTGGTGTCGCGGTCAAAGCCCGCATTCGCATGATGAGGATTCCATCCCATCTCCTGAAGCAAATCCTCGTTCTCCGCAAAAACCGGCGGCAGGATGTAGCCGAAGCTTCCCATGTAGACCTCTCCGGGCCTTTGCCCTCCCAGGTTATGCCGGATTAATCCCATGGCGCGGCCTATGGCCATATTGGCTCCCCGGGAAACAAGCCCGACCCCGCTTTCGATGCCCAATTGTTTCGCCAGCGGACCGTTGACGACAAAAAACATATTCCACCCGCCCGTACTGCCGAGCTGTTCCAGGTTATACATCGGGTCGCCGATCGCCTCCACGGCCGCCACCAGCACCGGCATATGCTCGGGGCGACAGCCGGCCATAACCCCGTTGGCGGCAATATTCCAGGGGGTTACCCGAACGGATGATGGTTTCAGGACGACAACCTCCTGATCCGGAGGGAAGGGAGTGTATTTCAAGAATTCCTCAACCTTATCCGGGGTGGGAGGGATGATGGGGAGGCCATCGGTCCACCGGTTTGAGAAGAAAAAGTCGTTCACTTCCTTGAGAGCGCCTTTGAATACGATCTCCCTGGCCTTTGTAGCGCCATCCCAATTCCACCCTTTCTCGATCGGTTGGGTCAGGGCCTCGATGATCCGGGGAAAGGTTTTTTCTCTAAGTTTCGTGTTCATTTCAGCCGCCGAATCCAGGTTAATGGTCCCCGGATATTCGGCCGGCCGTAAATCGGGCACCCCCTCTGCATTGCCCGTCTTTTGAACCAGGTCCAAGAAACTCGTAGCCGCAAAGGTCACCGAAGGAATCCCCAGTTTTTCCGCCTCTACGGCTGACCGCGCCGCGGCCAGGGTACAGGTCCCTCAGCAGCCATTGCCGACGATCGCCGCGTCGCAGCCCTTTTCTTTCAATTTGCTCCTCAGCACCTGCAGAGTTTTCGTCTTCGTCTCGGGATGAAGGGATGCGATGGTCACGAGGGGAAATTCAATGTAGGGTATCATCTTTACGGTGGGATACCTTTCCTGCAGCATCTTTTCAATCATCGGGAAACTTTCATCCCCCCGAAAACCTCCATTCCATATTTCGCCGATGGTTTTCCCTTCCAGAGTTTGAAGACGCGGAGCCATGGAGACCTGTTTCACAACCGGCTCGCCCAAGGGACTCACGACCTCGTATACCCCCTCTTGACCGGTCACCGATGCAACCATTTTCTTTCTCCTATGATTCGATTCCTCTTTTTGACCCTGAATGAGCCCGGGTCTTTCCTTTGTTTCCCCCGGAAGAGGACTTGCCCAGGGTCATGATTCTTTCTTGGCCGGGGGACCAGCCATGGCCAACATGGCCTTTCTCTTTCTCAAGCGCTTCTGGGCGATGATGGAAATCAGCAGTGCCAGGGCCACCAAGAAAGAGGAAACCCGGCCGAAGATTAGGGGAAATGGAAGAAGGATGCCGCCGGCAAAGGCAATCGAGCGCTCGAAAAAATTCAGCGCCCCGCCGATCCCGTGCCCCTCGATGGCCATGGCCATGAGAAAAATGGAGAAAAGGGCGACGGCAGAACTTAGGAAGATGTCGATCAGACCTCCGCGGAGCATCAAGGAGGGATTATAGATAATCATATAAGGAATGATATACCCCGCAAACACCAGCTTGGAAGCCTCGAAGCCGGTCTTTAAAGGGTCGGTTTTGGCTATGGACGCCCCGGCATAGGCGGCTAGGGCGACGGGAGGAGTCACGCAGGCTAAAATGGCAAAATAAAAGACGAAGAGGTGGACGCTGAGAAGTTCCCCTCCCATCTTCACCAAGGCCGGGCCGCCGACGGAGACGGCCAGCACATACGCGGCCGTGGTGGGAAGTCCCATGCCCAGGACCACGGCCGAGACCATGATGAGGAGCAAGGCAATGACAAAAATCCCCTGCGAGAAAGAGATCACCAGACTGCTGAACTTCAGAGCGAGGCCCGTATTCACCAGGATACTGATGATCAGGCCCGCACAGGCGCAGGCACCGGCGATCATGATCATATCTTTCCCTCCCTGCTCCAGGGCGTGAAAGATTTTTCGGGGGGTCATCCAGTTGTTGCGGTTCACAAAGCTGATGGCCACAGCGGTCAATATGGACACAAAGGCGGCTTTGAAAGGAGAATACCCGATGATCAGGTAAGCCAGGAGAGCAACCACCGGGAGCATCAGATAGGAACCCTTCAAGAGAGACGACAGACGTGGAGCATTCACTTCGGAGAGCCCCGTCAGCCTATACTTCAATGCCTCGATGTGCACCATGGAACCGACCGAGAAGAAATAGAGGATCGCGGGGATGGCTGCGGCAACGCATATGGAGAGGTAGGAGATATGGGTGATCTCGGCCATGAGAAAAGCCGCTGCGCCCATCACCGGCGGCATGAGCTGGCCGCCCGTGGAGGCCGCGGCCTCCACGGACCCGGCAAATTGAGGGCGGTAGCCGACCTTTTTCATCATCGGGATGGTGAAGGTCCCGGTGGCGAATACGTTGGCGGCGGCCGACCCGCTGATGGTGCCGAAGCAGGCGCTGGAAACGACGGCAATTTTTGCCGGCCCGCCGACACTCCTGCCTGCCACCCGGACGGCCACATCCATGAAGTACTGGCCGAGTCCCATTCCATGAATGAAAGCGCCGAAGATCACGAACATCACCACGAAGACCGCCGAAATCCCGGTAATGCTCCCGTAGATCCCGTCGTCCACGACGAGGTAGCAGACCTCCACGGCTTTGCTCAAGGTATAGGGAGAATGATAGAGGATTCCGGGCAGGTGATGGCCCCAAAAAAGATAGAGAAGGGCGAAAAAAGCCAGCCAAGCCATAGCCGGAGCGACGGCCCTTCGAACCGCCTCCAACAGGGTGAGGATCAGGAGTATTCCGATGATCCATTCGGAGGTTAACACCGGAGTAACGAATTCCCACCGCGATTCCAGGCGTTCCGCTTCCAGGATTACGAAAAGAGAAGGCACTGCCGATAGGATGGCCAGGACCCAATCCGGGACAGAGACCCGGTCCTGGGGGGACCTTTTCGTGGCCGGGAAGAGGAGAAAGGCCAGGGGAAGAAAGAATAAAAGATGAAAGCCCCGCTGGTACCTGGAGGGCAAAACCCCGGTGGCGGCCGTATATAGATGGAAAAGGGAAGCACATATGGCATACCCAGCAATGACGGTTTTTTGCCACCCTTTCGGCTGTCGCAAGGAGTTACCTCCCGGAATAAGCAGATTTCCTTATCCCCCGGGGAAAGAGACTGGGTGTCGGCCTTGACCTATTTTAGATAACCCTTCTCTTTATAATAGCGGGCGGCCCCGGGATGAAGTTCAGCCGGCATATCCTTCCAGGCGACCTCCGGCTTAAAATCCCCCATGCATTTGGCGATCGTCGGCAAGCGGGAGGCATTTTCGCAGAGGATTTTGGTTATGGTGTAAGCCACCTCCGGGTCCACCTTCTGGTGGACCATAAAAACCGTTCCCATCAATGCCGTGGGCAGATCTGCCTTCAGGACCCCCGGATAGCTTTCCTTGCGGATGATTCCAGGGGTGAGCCCCATCTCCTTTTTCAGAAATTCCAGGTGGGCGTTGGAAAAGGGAAGGAGGTTTAGCTTTCGGCCCAGCGCGGCCTCCTGGACTACCGATGCGGGCGGAGCAATATTGATAAAACCGAAATCCAGGTGCCGGTCTTTTAAATTCGTGGCGATTTCCGGGTATCCGGTGAGAGACACGGTCCCGCCCCAGGATTTGATGTCCGCGTAGGAGACCTTGTAGTATTTTTCCATGAACTTGCGGAAAGCCCACTCTCCCGAGACCCCAGCCCGACCCACCCCGATCTTCATGGGATGCTTTTTCTCCACGATCCGATCAATGCTGGTGATGCCCGTATCTTCAGCGACCATAAAATGGAGGTAGGTATCCCCGAAGCTTCCTCCCAGGACGCGCAGGTCCGGGTATTTCTCTTTATAGGGGTCTTCCCCCTTGAGGGCGGAAACCACGAAGGGATTGAGGCCCCACCCGGATTCCACCTCTCCTTTGCCCACCCGCACTTTATTCAGGGTGCCGCCGCCGGGAAGGACGGTCATCTCGATCCAGGGGGCCTTCTCTTTGATTAAATCGGCGACTCCGGCAGACATGACATACCATTCTCCGCCCACCCCTCCGGAGGTGAAACTCAGTTTCACATTCTTTTGGGCCAAGGCAGCATTCTCGCCGCTCAGCATGGCCAGCGGCAGGATCACTAAAAAAAGCACCAGTTTCTTCATCGTCGCTCCTCCTTTTTGTTTTCATGAGTTGCCCCCTTAATTCTTAGGCGATTCTTTCCGTTCATCCGGCCGGCAACAGATTGACTAAACTTGAATTGAATATGCCATTCCTTCCCATCATAGCTGACCGAGTCAAAGGAGTGGGCAAAAAGTCAACCGGTCATCCTGCTTCTGGGGAGGGAAAAACAATCAAGGTTTGAGACCCCTGGACGGGTTCCAACGGGCAGATTTATTGGCCCTTCAGCTTCCCAGGGCGACCGGACGCCTTCTGCCATACCATCACGAGCAGAAGCAAACCAACTCCCACGGCGTCGGTCACATAGCCCGGTTTGATGAGTGCCAGGGCGCTCACCAGGAGTAAGGCTCTTTGAGGATAGGTGGCAGGCCCCAGCAGCCACCCCTGAACGGCGCCGGCCAAGGAATAACATCCCAGGCATGCGGTGACCGTAGCGGTGAGGATTTCAACGGCGGTCCCTTTGAACAGCAGAGCAGGTCCATACACGAACATAAAAGGAACAACATAGGCGGCAATGGCCAGCTTCACGGCGGTCACCCCTACCAGGAAGGGGTTCGCCCTGGCTATCCCCGCACCGGCATAGGCGGCTACGGCGACGGGCGGTGTGATAGCGGATACGCAGGCAAAATAGAAGGCGAAGAGATGGGCCGCCAGCCGGTCCACGCCCAGCTCCACCAACGCGGGTACGGCGAGGGCCGCCACCATGATGTAGGCGGCGGTGGTGGGAACGCCCATTCCCAGGAGCAGCGAAGCCAGCATGACCAGGGGCAATGCCAGGAACAGGATCCCCTGGGAGAAATTGACTACCAGGGCGACGAATTTCACCCCCAGCCCCGTCAGGCTGATCACCCCGATGATGATCCCGGCGCTGGCGCAGGCCACGGCCACCATGATGGCGTTCAAGGCCCCCAATTCCAGGGCCGAAACGATGCTGCTCAGGCTCATGCGCGTGGCTTTACGCAAAAAACTTGAGGCAATGACGACGACGATGGCGTAGAAGGCGGCTCGAAAGGCGGTGTAGCCTTCGACCAGGAAGTAGATAAGGGCGAAGAGGGGCAAGATCAAATGGAGGCCTTCGCGTAAAATCTTTTTAAGGTCCGGGCGCATCTCCCGGGGGAGTCCTTTTAATCCCAGTTTGGCGGCCTCAAAGTCCACCATGAATCCTACCGCCAAAAAGTAAAGAAGAGCCGGAATGAGGGCCGCCACACATACATTAATGTAAGGGATCCCCACGAACTCGGCCAGGATAAAAGCAGCCACCCCCATGACCGGGGGCATGATCTGCCCCCCGGTGGAGGCCGATGCTTCCACGGCCGCGGCAAAATGGGCCTTGTAGCCCAGGCTTTTCATCAAGGGAATGGTAAAAGTCCCGGAGCCGATGGTGTTGGCCACCGCGCTGCCGCTGACCGTTCCCTCGAGCGCCGAAGTGACCACCGCGACCTGCGCCGGGCCTCCCCGAACTCCCCCGGCCAGGCCGCAGGCTAAATCGATAAAAAACTTCCCAGCCCCGGACTTTTCCAGGAAGGCCCCGAAGAGGACGAAGAGGAAAATAAAGGTAGCGGAAGCCCCCAGGGGAATGCCGAAGATTCCCTCCGAGGTGAGGTAGAGGTGTTCCAATACCTGGGTAAGGGGGAAACCCGGATGGGCGATGCGGGCGGGAAGGTAGGGCCCCAGGTAGGCATAAACCAGGGACAGGACGCCCACTAGAGCCATGGGAACGCCGATGATGCGGCGGGTGGCTTCCAGGACGAGCAGGATGATAATGACCCCAAAGACCCAATCCCAAGGGGTCAAGGGGTCTACGTAGATCATCCGGGTAATGATTCGGTCATAATCCCAGATCCCTATATACAAGGCAGTAACCACGGCCGCCAGGGCCATCAGGATGTCCAGGGCCGTCGCTCGATTCGTGGGAGATGTCTTGCCCGCCGGGTAAAGCAGGAAGGTCAAAGGCAGGAGCAAGGCCAAGTGGATGGAGCGGAGCTGCATGGTCTCGAAGACCCCGAATCGGGCGGTGTACAGATGGAACAGGGAGGCAAAGATGGCCACCGCACGGATGAACTTCCGCAAGACGCCCCGGAACTCCCGCCGCTTGATGGCTTCCTCAAACTCAACGAGTTTGGCAATTATGCCCATCTACTGGCTCCCCCTGAACCATGGCTTCTTGTCAGGGGAAAAGGTGACCTTCCCCGCAAGATCAAACGGAGGTCCTCTTTCCGCCGAACCGCCTTCGGCCCGGCGGCTCGCAGGGCTCTATTTGAGAACACCGATTTCCCGGTAGTACTTTTCCGCACCCGGGTGAAGGGGCCCGCCCAGGTCCTTGAAGGCCTTATCCGGGGTAAACTCTTTGGCGATATCGGCGTGAATGGCGCCGATCTTCTTCCTTCCGTCTTCGCTGTTCATGAGCTTGGCGATCTGGTAAATCAGGTCATCGGAAAGTTTGGAGTTAACCACGAGGATGATCCCCGCGGAAAGAGTCAGGGCGTCCTTGTCCTGCCCTTTGTAGGTTCCGGCCGGGACGACCCCCCGGGCATAGCCGTACTGGGAACAAAGCTTGCTCACGATATCCTCTTTCAGGGAAACGATGGACAGAGGCCTGGTAAGAGAAATCTCGGTAAAAGCGGGGGCCGGAACAGAGGTGAACATGGTGGCGGCATCGGCATGCCCGTCCCGGACCAGGGAGACGGAGTCGCTGTGGGAAACGAAATGGACCTTTCCCCCCCAGGCCTTGATATCTTCATAGGTGATTCCATACTCCTTCAATACCCTTTGTAAAACCAGTTCCACCATATTCCCCCTGGGATTGGTGCAGACTCGCAGCGGAAACTTCTTCTCCTTGACCTCCGCCAGAGACTTGATCCCGACGGAATTCAAAATGCCCATCTGGAAGTACATGGTTTGAAGCTTGGCCAGAGCCCGGATGTTGTTCCGCGGCTGCTGGAAGGGGTCGATGCCTCCGGTCGTGGCGGCCCGGACCAGTTCGGCGGTGGTATGCCCCATCTGCCTCTCCCCTTTGTGCACCAGCTCGATATTGGTAATCGATCCACCCACCGTGACCGTGGCCGTGGTGCCCGGGATGTTCTTGGTGATCATCTCGGCGATGGCCGCTCCCACCGGGTACATGGTCCCTCCCATGGGACCCATGGTGATGATGATTTTGGCTTGGCCCATGGCGCTTACCGGCACCGCCAAAAGCCCCAGGATAAGAATCAACAAGCCGATTTTTGATTTCATTCTCCCCTTCCTCCTTTCTCAGGTCCGGTTGGTTCCTTGCATTTCCCTCATTTCTCCGGCCGTCCCGTCCCAAATATTTAATCCGAGGCCCAGCGAACTCCTTCCCGCTCCGAAAATACCTGTTTTCCAACTGCGCGGGGAACCCCTTTAATTTACGATGTGGATTGAAGAAACATGTACAAAAGACGCGAGGAAACCACGGATGCACCCCAACTAAGCGGTATTAGAATATTACAAACTCCGGTTTGCCTGTCAAGTTTTAAATGGGCCGATTTTTTTCTTGACATTTTTTTCTCCCGGGATACATTAGGCCAGGTTCCAGTCATCTTGGATTTATCCCGTCCCTACCGCTTTATTTTGCGCGACGCGAAAGAGTTTTTTCGGCTGACGGACTTGCTTTTTCGCGAAGACGTTCCGGTTTCAGATGTCTGAGAAACGATTTTCCCAGTGAACGATCATTTCTTTGCAGAAAGGAGAAACCGATGATCCGCCCAAGAAGAAAGAGTCGTCTTGCCCGCCGATGGGCCATCGTGCTTGCCGTCCTGTTCTTTATTTTTATCGGCGCAGGCCAGGTTTTAGCGGCACCCCCACTCTTGATGAAATTCTCCCACCAGTGGGCCAAGGATGACCTGCGGGACCAGTGGGCCAACTGGTTTTCCAAGGGAGTGGAGGAGAAAACCAAGGGATCGGTCAAGTTCGAGATTTACCCGGCCAGCGCTCTCTTCAAGCCCAACCCTCAGTTCGACGCCATGCGCCAGGGAGCCCTGGACCTGGCCGTTTACCACATTGCCTATGCCGCCGGCAAAGTCCCCGAAACCCTGATCACCATGATGCCCTGCCTGCCCCGGAACTATCAGGAGGCAATGAAATGGCGGGACACCGAGATCGGAAAAATCGTGGAAAAAATGTGCGAGGACAACGGCATCAAAATCCTGAGCTGGGGATGGATGATGGGGGGCATCGGAAGCAAGAAGAAACTGATCGCCCTGCCCCCGGACACCCGGGGCATGAAAATGCGGGGAGCCGGCAAGGCCACGGAGGACATGCTGCGGGCTGCGGGAGCCGCCATCACCTCCATGCCCTCCACGGAGCTTTATTTCGCGCTCCAGTCGGGAGTGTTGGACGGCGTGATGACCACGTATTCTTCCTTCCAGTCCTTCCGCCTGTATGAGGTTCTTGACCACCTGGTGGTGGGCCGCGAGAACTACGTCTTTTCCACCCTATGCGGCATCGTCATTTCAACCAAGACCTGGGCCAAGTTGAATGCCGATCAGAAGAAGGCCATGCTGGAAACCGGAAGGGGAATCGAAAAAAAGTTCCATGACGAGGTCATGCAGGAAGATGAAAAGGCAGCGGACCTTTTCTCCAAGAAGGGCGTCAAGATCCACTACATGACCGATGCGGAGTTCAAGGCCTGGGAGGAAATGTCCAAGAATTCAGCCTGGAAGACCTTTTCCGAGCAAATTAAGGGAGGAAAGAAAATCATCGACGCGGCAATGGCTTTGCGGTAAAAACCAGCCCTTCCCCTTTCCACATGGAAGGTGTAAAAATTTGCCTAAAATCACCCCCACCCTGTCCCTCCCCGAAGGTGTGAAAAAATTGCATTTCAGTACCGCTCATAGCGGGATGAAAACCGGGGTCCAGGGAATTGGTAAGGCTTTGAAAACGCTGGATTCCGGCTTTGGCCGGAATGACGTAAAAAAGACTCAAATCGATTTTTTCACACCTTCCCCCATCGAGGGGGAGGGAATCGCGGGAGAAGGTAGGGTGAGGGGGAATATTTCGATTTTTTCATAGCTTCATGGGAAGAAGGGGAATCAGCACGAAGATTTTCGGAAAGGAGGAAAACGTGCCCTCCGAAAATCCTTCCGCCCGTTCATTTTTTTATTGGGTCTCCAGGATCAGCGAAATTAGCGGCATTTTCTGCGCCGTCAGCGTTCTCGTATCCGCCGGGGTCTTGACCTACGAAGTGCTCATGCGTTACGTCTTCAAGACCCCGACCATCTGGGAGATTGAATTTTCGGTTTATCTCCTGATCATGGCCACTTTTGTGGGGGCGGCGTACGGCCTCAAGCATGGGGGCCATATCAACATTGACCTGGTCACCCATCTCCTTCCCCCCCGCGTCCAGGCTCATCTTTCCTTCTATACCTCCCTTCTTTCTTTAGCTTTTTGCTTGGTCGTTTCCTGGCTGGGGTGGGAGATGTGGTGGGAAGCGGCCTCCAAGGGGTGGCGGTCAGACTCGCTCTGGGGTCCGCCCCTCTGGATTTCTTATCTCTTTCTTCCTTTTGGGATGACCCTGCTCTGTCTCCAGTACCTGGTCCACCTATCCAATCTGTGGACCCGGTTGAAGACCGGGAGTGAAGAAAGACGCCATGGAAATGATGAAAGGAGCGAGAAATGACGCCCTCCACATTGGGGGTCATCGTCCTTCTTGTCTCCCTCGTATTTCTGCTGAGCGGCATGCCCATCGCCTTTGCCCTGGGAGCCGCCTCCCTATTCTTCATTCTGACTCTCATGGATTTTCAGCAGTTCCTGATGACCGCCCACACGGTTTTCGAAGGGCTGAATGACTTCGGCCTCCTGGCCATTCCCCTTTTCATCCTCATGGGCGCGATCCTGGCCAATACCCGGGCCGGAGCGGACCTCTATGAGTCCATCCACCGATGGCTGTACCGGCTCCCCGGGGGGTTGGGGATTTCCAATATCGTGGCCTGCGCCATTTTTGCCGCCCTCTGCGGGTCCAGCCCGGCAACGGCGGCGGCGATCGGGACTGCGGGGATTCCGGAAATGCGCAAGCGAGGCTATCCAGGCTCTCTGGCGACCGGCCTGATCGTGGGAGGGGGAACCCTGGGGATCCTGATTCCCCCGAGCGTGACCATGATCGTGTATGGAATCGCCACCCAGACCTCGGTGGGAAAACTCTTCATCGCCGGGGTCATCCCGGGAATTCTCATGACCCTCATGTTCTCCGCCTGGGTCATCCTGTACATGGTTTTTAAAAAGAAAAGCCTCCTTCGGGCGGGTACGAGCGCTTCCGATCATCTCCTCCTCGCCGAAGAGTCCTTCACGCTGAAAGAGAAAATCGCGACCCTGCCTCGGGTGGGCCCCTTTGTCCTTCTCATCGCCATCATGATGTTCACTCTCTATGGGGGCCTGGCCACTCCCAGTGAGGCCGCTGCGGTAGGGTCCGTGGCTGTGCTGATCCTGGTCATGATCATCTACCAATTAACTTTGCGCGGAGAAATCTTGAGGGTTCTGAAGGGAACCATCCGCGAAAGCACTATGATCCTCATGATCGTGGGGACGTCCTACCTGTTCGGAGTCGTCCTGACCAAGCTCTACATTACCCAGACGGTAGCAAACGGCATCATCGGACTGGAGATGAACAAATGGTTGGTCATGTTCATCATCAATGTCTTTCTCCTGGTCCTGGGATGCTTCATGCCCCCCGTGGCGATCATTTTGATCACCGCCCCGATTATGCACCCCATCATCAAGGGCCTGGGCTTTGATCCGATCTGGTTCGGGGTGATCGTCACCCTGAACATGGAAGCCGGCCTGATCACCCCTCCGGTGGGGTTGAACCTGTACATCGTTCAGGGGATCGCCCCGGATGTGCCGTTGACCGAGGTCCTGAAAGGGTCGCTCCCTTTCATCGTCATGCTCTGCCTGGGAATGGTCATCCTGTGTTTCTGGCCCGAGCTGGCCCTCTGGTTACCCAACAAGATGATCACCCGGTGAGGTAAATTCGGAATGGGCCCTGAACCATATAAGGTTCAGGGCAGCCCTGCGCTCCATGAAGTGCAGGGCGGATTTCGGGATGGGGAATGGGGACCCTGGGAGTTGGTCCTTTCATTATGCCTGCCGGGGTAAGTCCTTGGCGGGTCTTATAATGGATACAATGAAACCGATTACATCCTTGACATGCAGTGTTTTCGCGGTTTAGAATTCACGCAGAATTGGCCGGGTCGCTCCGCCCCCCCACTCGGGGGCGGATTTTCCTGCAGAACTTTTCAAGAGTGGGAACGGGAATGGATAGAGCCGTACGCTACAATCGTATCTCAGGATTTTTTTTCCTGGCCGTGGGAATTTTCTTTTTCGTCTATGCCCGGTCCGCAGAGATCGGAACCTGGAACGAACCCGGGCCCGGGTTTCTACCCTTCTGGGGCGGGATCATTCTAGCGGCCATGTCCATTGCCCTGCTCATGCGCACCTTCTGGGGAAGGCTGCCGGCCATCACCCATTCCTTTTTCCCCCGATCGGACTCTTGGAAAAGAGTGGCCGCCACATTTGCCGCTTTAATCGCCTACAACTTTCTCCTGACCCCCCTGGGCTTCACGATTACAACCTTTCTTTTTATCGGATTTCTGGTCCGCTTCGTCTTTCCCCAAACCTGGACCCGAACGCTGGTTGTAGCCGGGTTCAGCGCCCTGGCAGCCCGACTTCTTTTCATCAATTTTCTGGAGACCCAGCTGCCCAAGGGACTCCTCGGGTTTTAGGGGGGTCGATGGATATTCTGGCCCACATTGCCCTCGGCGCCCAAACCCTTTTTACCCCTACGAATTTTTTATTTTGCTTTCTCGGTGTTCTCATGGGAACGTTGGTCGGGGTGCTTCCCGGCCTCGGCCCCACCGCGGCCATTGCCCTTCTGCTGCCCAACACCTTTCATGTCACTCCGGTCACCGCCATCATCATGCTGGCGGGGATCTATTACGGAGCCATGTACGGAGGATCGACCACTTCCATCCTGGTCAATATTCCCGGCGAGGCCGCCTCGGTCATCACCTGCCTGGATGGATACCAGATGGCCCGCAAAGGGCGGGCCGGCCCGGCCCTGGGGATCGCCGCCTTCGGATCATTCATTGCCGGGACGGTTTCGGTTCTGGGGCTTATGCTTGTCGCACCGCCCCTGGCCAAGTTCGCCCTGGCCTTCGGCCCGCCCGAATACTTCAGCCTCATGCTCATGGGGATTGTCGTCCTTATTTACCTTGCCTCCGGGTCGATCTTGAAGGCTCTGATGATGGCGGTCTTCGGGTTGCTCCTCGGCACCATCGGCATGGACGCCATTTCCGGGACCCAGCGCCTTACCTTTGGAGTCCTCGAACTGGCCGATGGAATCGGGCTGATACCGGCGATCATGGGCCTTTTCGGGGTGGCCGAGGTGATCTCCAACGTGGAAGAGGAGATGAAGCGGGAAATCATAACCGCCAAGGTGAAAAACCTTCTGCCTAATCTTCAAGACTGGAAAGACTCCTTCTGGCCCATCCTCCGGGGGTCGGTTCTGGGGTTTTTCATCGGTATCCTGCCGGGCCCCGCGCCGGTGATCTCGGCTTTCAGCTCTTATGCGATCGAGAAGAAGCTATCCAAGTACCCGGAGAAGTTCGGAACGGGGGTCATTCAGGGAGTGGCCGGGCCCGAGGCGGCGAACAATGCGGCCACCGGCGGAGCTTTCATTCCCCTTTTTACCCTGGGAATCCCGGCCAACTCGGTCATTGCCATTCTGCTGGGGGCCTTCATGATCCACGGGATCCAGCCGGGCCCCATGCTGATCTCCAAGTACCCGGACCTCTTCTGGGGGACGATCATGAGCATGTACCTGGGGAATATCATGCTCCTGATCCTGAACCTCCCTCTCATCGGCCTTTGGGTCAAGGTTTTGAAGGTCCCCTACCCCATTCTCTTCCCCCTGATTCTGCTCTTTTGTCTGGTCGGGGTATTCAGCTTGAACTATAGTAATGTAGAGGTGGCCCTGATGATCGGCTTCGGGGTCTTCGGATACCTGGCCCGGAAGTTTCAATTTGAAATGGCCCCCCTGGTGCTGGCCATCGTCATCGGGCCGATGATGGAAAACAACCTCCGCCTGTCGCTGGTCATCTCCCAGGGGGATGCCTGGATCTTTCTCCAAAAACCCATTTCGGCGGTGTTCATCGTTATTTCTTTGGTCCTTTTGATTTCCTGCTTCATTCCCTGGTTGGGGAAAAAACGGGAGAGATTGCGGGAAAAAGTTGAGGGAGAAACAGTGTAGCAGAAAAAAGCAAGAAAGGATGGCAACAAAGATGAGAAAATGGCAAGTGACAGGTTTGGTTTTCGCGGTCTTGTTGGCCTTCTCGACGGTCCCCGGAGGCACTCAGGACTTTCCCAAGGGTCCCATCAATTACATGAACCCCTTCAACCCGGGGGGAGAAGTGGACATCGCCGCCCGGGCCATGCAGCCCTATCTGGAGAAAAACCTGGGGGTTCCCTTCGTGATCAACTACATGCCGGGAGCGGGGGGAGCGCTCTGTTGGTCTAAATTGGCTGCGGTCAAGCCGGATGGGTACAACATCGGAGGGTTCAGCATCCCCCATATCATCCTTCAGCCCATCTTCATGAAGGACGTAACCTTCAAGACTGATGATTTCGTGATCTTTTCCATCGTGGAATATACTCCCATCGGGTTGGCGGTGAAAAAAGACTTCAAGGCGAATACCTTCAAGGAATTCATCGACTATTGCAAAGCCAACCCGGGGAAAGTATCCTGCGGCGGGGTGGGGAAATTCTCGGGACACCATTTTGCCACTCTGCAGTTTATGAAACTGTCCGGGGTGAAGGTGAACTACGTGACCTTCACCGGGACCTCCCAGGTGCAAACCGCCCTGTTGGGAGGGCATATCGACGCATCTTTCACCAATTCGACCTTGCTGACCACGAGCAAGGATCAGATCAAGGTTCTGGCCATCGGTTCTCCGAAACGAATGGTCCAGCTCCCCGAGATTCCCACCTTTGAGGAACTGGGCTATAAGATGTACCCGCGCATCGCCCGCGGGGCCATGGGGCCCAAGAATATTCCCAAGGACATCCAGAAGCGCCTGGAGATGGCCTTCCTGGATACCACTTCAAAGCCGGAGTTCATCGCCAAGATGGAGCAGGCCGGTTTTGTCCCCCAGGTCATGGGGATCGAAGAGTCGCATAAGTATCTGGATATGGAAGTGAAGGAACATTTAAAGCTGGCGCAGGAGTTCGACCTGAAAAAGCAGTAAAAAAACGGATTGGGACGCAGAGGAACGCAGATTTTCAGGATTCTACCAAGGCAAAAATGCTTTTGGGCGTTTATCGGCTCCCCTGCAAAATAATGAGGGGGCTGGAAGTTAAATAATATGTCCCGGCGGTGCTGAAATGGTTTCTCATTGGTTTTGTAGAAAAAAGGAGGAGAAAATGAAAAAAATCTTCGCTGGTATGATATCCCTGGCTCTGGTTCTTCTCCCGGCGGTAGCTTTCCCGGCGGCGGACTTTCCGAAAGGGCCGATCACTTACATCATTCCTTTCAACCCGGGGGGGCAATCCGATGTGGAAGCCCGGATGCAGCAGCCCTACCTGGAGAAGATCCTCGGGGTTCCCATCGTGATCAACTATATGCCCGGGGCGGGCGGAGGCTTGGCGTGGACCAAGTTCGCCCAGGCCAAGCCCGACGGGTACACGGTGTGCGGGATCAACATCCCCCATATTATCCTGCAGCCTCTTTCCCAGAAGGATGTGGCCTTCCAGACGGAAGACCTGAAGCCGCTCTGCATCTTCGAGTCCACGCCCATCGGCCTGGCGGTAAAGAAGGACTCGAAGATCAACAGCGTGAAGGAATTCGTCGAGTTCGCCAAGGCTAACCCCAACAAGATCACCGTGGGGATGTCGGGGAAATTCTCGGGACATCACATGGCCTCGCTCCTTTTCATGAAGATGACCGACACCAAGCTGACCCTGGTGACATTTACCGGGGCGGCTCCCCAGGTGACGGCCCTTCTCGGCGGGCATGTGGAGGCCATCTGGGGCAATTCTTCAGACCTGGTGGCCCAGACGGGTCAGATGAAGATCCTGGCCATCGGGACGGAGAAACGGATGGATGTGCTGCCCAATATTCCGACCTTCCAGGAGCTGGGATATAAATTCTATCCGCGGATCGACCGGGGCGTGGCGGTTCCCAAGAACACACCGGCGGACATCACCGCCAAGCTGGAGAAAGCGTTCCTGGACACGGTGAACAAGGAAGAGTACCTGTCGAAGATCACCGCGGCGGGATTTGTTCCCATGAAGCTGAACAGCGAGCAGTCCGTCAAGTACATCCGGGCGGAGACGGAGACGAATAAAAAGCTGTTGGCGGAGCAGGGCCTCCTTTTGAAGAAATAGCTATCACCGCCGAAAATCGTGGGGGCGACCCGCGGGGTCGCCCCCGCAAACACGCATTCAAATTCGTCCTCCCCGGCAAATACCTACAGGTTCTTTCGGATATAATCCACCGCATTCCTGAATAGGGCCAGGCCCATTCCCTCCTCCGGCACCTTTTCCCGGGTCCACCGGGGATGATTTACAAAATAAAGATAAGCCTCCGGGTGGGGCATGAGGCCGAAGAGCCGGCCGGTTTCGTCGCAGATTCCGGCGACGGCCGAGACGGCCCCGTTGGGATTCAGGGGGTAATCCATGGTGGGATTTTTATATTCAGGGTCCGAATACTGCAGGGCGATCAGGTTTTTCCGGGCCAGTTCAGCCAGGATCCCTTCATCCCGGGGGATAAACTTCCCCTCTCCGTGGCGAACGGGGAGGTAGAGCCCCTTCAGCCCCCTGGTGAAGATGGAGGGGCTGTCGGCGTTCACCTTCAAATAAACCCACCGGTCCTCAAAACGGCCCGAATCGTTGAAGGTTAGGGTTACAGTTTGAGTTCCATAGGTCTTTCCAAGAGCTGGAATCAACCCGGATTTCACCATGAGCTGAAAGCCGTTGCAGACCCCCAAAATGAGCTTGCCCTCGCGGATAAAACGCAAGACCGTCTCTTCGAGCCGCTCCCCGCTTCCGGCAATCCGGGCGTATTTCAGGCGATGGGCCATGGCCTTGGCCGACCCCAGGTCGTCCCCGTCCAGGAACCCCCCCGGCAGGTTCAGGAAGTGGTAATCGTCAAGTTTCACGTCCCCGGAGAGAAGGTCGTAGATATAGACGATATCCGCCGCGTCGGCCCCGGCCAGTTTGCAGGCATGGGCCATTTCCATCTCGCAGTTAATCCCGTTTCCCGCCAGAACCAGCGCCTTGACCTTTTTCATGATCACCCCGTTAAAAGCGGCATAGAGCAGAGAGCATAGCGAAGAACCAGTTTCGGGTTTTGGCGCTATGCTCCATGCGCTTTGCGTATTTACCATCGGAGCGGTTTCTTCCAGGCCTCTTTCAATTCATCGATGCCCGCGCGGACCACAACCGCTCCAGTAAGCCCAACAATCCTGAAGTCTTTTCCGGAAACGACCCGTCCCACTGGAGCGAAGTTATTCTCTTTCAAGTTATCCTCGAAGGCCTCCTGATGTTCGGGGTGGACGGTCACCACGAAACGGCTCTGGGATTCGGAAAAGAGAAGCGAATCATTCCGGTCTATACCCGAAGCCGGAACCCGGCGAAGATCGATCTCCATACCCAGACCCCCGGCAAAGGCCACCTCGGCCAGGGTCACTCCCAACCCACCGTCGGAACAATCGTGGCAGGAGGCCACCAGGCCCTCAGCCATCGCGTTGCTCAGGGCTTCGTAAAGTTTCCTGGCCCCTTGCGCCTCCACCCGAGGAACCTGGTTGCCGATAAAGCCGTGGAGAGCGTAATATTCGGAGGCTCCCAACTCGGCTCGCGTCTCCCCAAGGACGTAAACTAAGTCCCCGGCCCTCTTGGCATCCATGGTCACGCACTTGCGCACGTCCGGGATGACGCTGGCCACGGAGAAGAGAACGGTAGGGGGGATGGAAATTTTCGTGGACCCGATGAGGTAGTCGTTCTTCATCGAATCTTTTCCCGAGATGCAGGGAACTCCAAAAGCCTTGGTGTATTCATACAGGGCCATGTTCGCCCGCACCAGCTGGGCCAGCTTATACTCCCCGTCCGGAGTCTTCTCCGACTGGATGGGGTCGCACCAGCAGAAGTTGTCCAGCCCGGCCATGTGTTTCAGGTTTCCGCCAACGGCGATATTGTTTCGAATGCCTTCATCGATGGCGCAGGCCATCATGTGATAGGTATCGATGTCGCTGTACCGGGGGCAGATTCCGGAGGAAACCGCCACGCCCTCCCAGGAGTCCAGAAGGGGCCGCAGGACCGAAGCATCGCCAGGCCCGTCGTTCCAGGCCCCCACCATGGGCTTCACCGTGCTCCCCGCCTGAACCTCGTGATCGTACTGGCGGACCACCGATTCCTTGCTACACACATTATATCGAGAGAGAAGCTGTTTCAAAGTTAGGGTAAGGTCGCGGGGTTCCGGGAAACCGGGCTCGGGATATTTTTTCTGCTCCCACCGGGCCCTAAGTTCCATTTTGGGGTAGCCGTTGTGCAGGAATTCCATATCCAGGTATGCCACGGTCTTTCCGTCATAGAAGACATGAAATTTCCCCGTGTCGGTGAATTTTCCCAGGATGGTGGCTTCCACTTCCATCCTCCCGGCCATGTCCATGAAACGGTCGATCTTGTCCGGGGGGACGGCCAGGGTCATACGCTCCTGGGCCTCGGAAAGGAGGATCTCCCAGGGGTCGAGGCCGGCATATTTCAGCGGCGCCCGCTCCAGGCTCATCTCGCAGCCGTTGCAGTCCCGGGCCATCTCTCCCACGGAGGAGGATAACCCTCCCGCGCCGTTGTCGGTGATGGCATGGTAAAGGCCTTCGTCGCGCGCCCGGAGGAGAAAATCGGTCATGCGCTTCTGGGTGATGGGGTCGCCGATCTGTACGGCGCTGGTGGGCGACTCTTCATGGAGTTCTTCGGATGAAAAAGTGGCTCCGTGGATCCCGTCTTTTCCGATCCTTCCGCCGGTCATGACGATGAGGTCCCCGGGTTTAGCCTCCTTCTGATGGGAAGGTTCTCCCCGGATCAGACGGGGCATGATTCCGCCCGTTCCGCAGTAAACAAGCGGTTTTCCTGCGTACCGGTCGTCAAAGACGATGGATCCGTTGACCGTGGGAATTCCGCTCTTATTTCCCCCGTGTTCGACTCCTTCGCGGACCCCTTCAAAAATCCGCTTCGGGTGGAGAAGCCGGGGGGGCAGCGGCTTGGAATAATCCGGGGGAGCAAAACAGAAAGTATCGACGTTGAAGATCAGCTTGGCCCCCTTTCCGGTGCCGAAGGGGTCCCGGTTGACGCCCACGATCCCGGTCAGTGCGCCGCCGTAGGGGTCCAGCGCCGAAGGGCTGTTATGGGTCTCCACCTTGAAAACCAGGTTCCAGTCCCGGTTGAAACGGATGACCCCGGCGTTGTCTTTGAAGACTGATACGCACCAGTCATTTTCTCCCATGGATTTGCGGATTTCTTCGGTGGATCGTTTAATATAGCTGTCAAAGAGGCTGTCGATTAGCTGCACATTTCCTTTTTCGTCCGTGTATTCGATCCGGGCGTTGAAGATTTTGTGCTTGCAATGCTCGGACCAGGTCTGGGCTAAGGCCTCCACTTCACAGTCGGTCAGGTGCACCCCCAGGCCGACTTTTTTCCGCTCGGCCAGGCGCTCCGGGTCCCTGGCGTATTGCTGAAGCGCCTTCATCTCCTTCAGGCTTAAGGCCAGCACTCGTTGGGAGCTGATGCGCAGGAGTTCTTCGTCGCTCACCTCCAGGTTGATTTCTTCCACCCTTACCCGGCTTTTGGCCAAAACCCTGGGAATGGTCATCCCCATTCCCAGGGCCGGGTCCCAGGAACGCCGGTCTTTGATTTCAAACCTCTGGATGAGCGTGTTGGCCAGGAGGCCCGTGGCGATGGATTCAGCCTGGGAGCGGGTTAAATCCCCCTTGAGAAAGTAGAGCACCGAGGTGTAAACACCCTCGCCGGGGTTTAATTTCCTCTGTAGTAGAGTTTCCACCGCCTCGCGCGCCGTCCGTCCCACGTTGTCGGTAACCCCCGGCTTGTAGCCGACCTCGATGGCCCAGTCGAAAGACGGCGGGGGCAATGGCTTTCCGATGGAATAGTCCTGAATGATGGGGTCCAGAAAAGGTCCGGTGGCTACCTTTTCCATGTCCGCTGCGGATAGCGGCGCATCCACCGTATACACGTCCACGGTCCGGGCCGCCTCGACGGGAAGTTTGAGGTCGTTGACAATCCGCCCCTTGATCTTTTCCCCCCGGGCATCCCGAATATTGGGTTTCAATCCGACTTCCACCCGATAGGCCATTCTTTCACCTCGTTTCGATTACCCCAAAAGGAAATCCTCAACAGTCTGGCTCTTTCCGCGGCGATGCGCCGAAGAAGCGATTTCGCCCTCGCCCCGCGTCCCATCGTAGGGCAAGATGTCCCGCCCCGGGCGGGATGCCCCCCTGGGCCCGGCCAACTTGCTTCCGGCAGGGGTAGACCCGGGAAGCTCAAAATCTTCCTCAAGCACCCACTCGATTGGGTGAAGACCGTTTTATTCTTACTAACATGTTTGTAAGAATGAGTCGCTAAGCGCCTAACGGTTACCTTTCCCGGAGCTTCCCCCAGAAACCGGCGCGAGTGGCCGGGTTTTCGAAAGCTCCGACGATAACCTGAAAGAGGCCCAGATTCCGATTCCCAGGAAAACCGCCGCAGTCAAAAAAGGAAAACCCTTGCCGAAACGATCGGCCATGTACCCGCTTAGGTTCGGGCCCAGGAAGAAACCCAGCATTCGCGTGGTGATGAAAATCCCCAAGCTCGCTCCCCGCACCTTTTCCGAGGTCAGGTCGGCCACCGCGACGCGGACGGAAGGGGAATAAATGCCCAGCCCTGCCCCGGCAATGGCCAGGACGAGGAGGAAATGGAATAAGTCCCCGCCCCGGGAAAGGATGAGGATGGAAAGGGTGTAGATGCCCATGCCCAAAATAATGGGTTTCTTCCTTCCCCGCCGGTCCGACCATTTTCCCACGGGCCATTGAAGGAGAATATAAAAAATAAAATAGGAACTGAAGAGCCATCCGATTCTTTCCGGGGGGACTCCCAGGTTGGTGGCAATGACGGGAAGGAGGGTGATGATCAAGCCCCAGGCAAAGGATTCGCCAAAGCCGATGAGGCAGAGAAGCCGAATGTCGGGTATGGCCAGGGACGCAAACCCGTACCGCTCAAAGAAGGCAACCTTTTCGGAACGATGGGGGGATGGCTTTTCGTCCACCAACCCCCAGATCAGGGCCATTCCGGCAAAGGCCAGGAGCGAACAACCCCAGAAGGGCAGGTTCATGCCCCCTAGGGAATACAAGAAACCTCCCAGCAGGGGACCGGCGGCAAAACCCAGCATTTCCATGGCGGAGATGAACCCGATGCTTTCTCCCCTTTTTTCCACGGGCGATTCGTCGATGATAAAGGCGGACAAGGCCGGCCAGATCATCCCCGCCCCCACCCCATGAAGCAGGCGGATCAGGAAAACCTGGGTAAGGCCCTCAGCCACCACGTAAAGGGAGGCTACAATCCCATAGCAGGCCAAGCCTCCCACCATAAAAATTTTTCGTCCCAAGCGGTCGGAGAGCCCGCCGAAAAAAGGCTGGACGAGGAACTGACTGATGGTGAATCCGGAAACGATCAATCCCAATTGGAAATTCGTGGCTCCTTTTTGGGAGACGTAGACGGGGAAGAGGGGGATGATAAAACCCAGGCCCATGACGGCAATGGTCCCCGCCAGGGCCACCAGGATCATCTCTTTCCGGAAGGTTGAGATCATAAGGAAAAATCTTGAATTTTTGGCCCAATCGGGTAAAATTATTTTTCGTTCGGTCCGGGCTCTTTGCGGGAGATTCGGAAGAGCATTATTGGAAGCCAGTTTGACTTTACCACAGGGTTTTGAAAAAGGTCAACTGATGGAGGGCCATGGGTAAAAGACCTCCTCCATCCCTGCTGATGGTGGGCACGGTCCATCGCGACCCGCGAGGAAAGGCTAAGCTCTTGCGCTTGCTCCAGCGGGAGAAGCCATCGGCCGTTTCCGTGGAGATCAGCCCTTACGCTCGAATCTTTCGAAGCCAGAAGGCGGCGGCTTTTCGCGCTCTCCTGCGGGAAAATCTTGGAAGCATTCATCGGGAAGACGGCCTTGCCTGGGGGCAGATTCTTTCCCATAGCGCCATTCAGGGGATTTTTTTACTTTTGAAAGAACCCTACGAGTGGCGGGCGGCAATGGCCTATATGGAGGAAACGGGCTGCAAGGTCCTGGACATCGACCTGTCCGAGTATTCGGAAGAGAAGCTCTCCCATCTGTCCGAGCTTATCTCCCGGGAGAATCTGCGCACGCTGCTTTCCTTTTCTTCCTCGGGCCTAGATGAGCAGGTAAAGCAACAATATGGCCGGGCTCGTTTCCTTTTCTCCCATCCACCCTCGGTTTGGCTTGACAGCCGAGAGCTGCGGGAAAGAGAGTCCATCATGGCGGAAAGAATCCGGGGTTTCGTCCTCCAAGGGGAGGGGGAAAAATTCGCTCATGTCGGAGGTTGGGAGCATCTTCTGGAGACGAATGGCCAAAATTCCCTTTACAATTTGTTAAAAGACTTGCGTCCCCGGAGGGTTCTTTTGGCCCACGGAGAGACTTGAAAGAAAAAGGACCTTAGCGCGTCGGAAAGACTCCGATTCTTTGCCCGGAAAATTGCGAATCAGGCCCGGGTAATTATCCACAAATTTTGTGAAATTGTTGTGGAAAAGTCTTGGATTAAAAGGCATAATCTCATAAAATCTCACGGGTTTGTGGAAACTGCCCATTTTTGTGCCAGTAAATTATCGTTTAAAATTAATGAGTTATCCCAAGAGGTCGATAAATACTGGGCTCCCGGGGTAAAGGAAGCCGGAAATGCCCTATTATCAACAATCTCAGACACACCCTCATCTGGAACCCGCGAAAGAAAAGACTTTTCGGACCATGGGGGCCGAAGATAAAGGCCTGATGTCCATTTTGCTGGCGGAGTCCAGCGCCTAAATCATTACCGGAGGTGCGTCTATGCCGAATTACGAGTTCCAATGCCAGAATTGCAACAAGAAATACTCCCTATTCCTCTCCATAAAAGACCGGGAGGGGGGGAAGTACAAGTGTCCCAAGTGCGGGAGTCGTAAGAGCAAGCCGGTTTTTGGGAATTTTTATTCCAAAACATCCAAGAAGAGCTGACCCCGGGAAAAGGAGGGTTCCTCATTTTTCCCTTTAGACTGCCCCTCAGGCTGGGATTCCTGTTCAGGGGATGGAGGAGGTTGTTTTTCCTCTTTCTCCTCCTTCCCCTCCTTGCAGCCGCCTGCGAAGAAGAGGAAGAGGCGGGGAGCGACCCGGAAAAGCATTTCCGGGTCTTCGAATTCAATGAAAAGTATATCATCCGGGGAATTGCCAACCTGCTGAAAGAGAAGGGTTACGCCGACCCCAAAGTGGACCTGGAAAAAGGAAAGGTGGAGACCGATTATATCACTCAGGGAAACCTGAGGGCCAAGGTCGAAACCACGGTCAGGAAGCTCGAAAGAAGAGAAAGGGAAGTGGTCCTGGTCATAACCACCGAGAAAAAAACCAAAGGCGGGTGGAAAGCAACAAGAATGCTGGACAAGTCCCACTACGACCGCTTCTTCGACGAATTGGAGATGCAGATTTATCGAGAAATCGGCAAGGGGGATTAAGTCGTATATATATCGGAAACAGACGAACGCATAAAAGGGTAGGTTTGGAGATCGGTAGGGGCGGCCCTGCGTGGCCGCCCGGAAAGAAGCCTCAGGTTTTTATGAAGATTTTCACCCGGGGGCTGCTTTTTTCCCTCTTTTTTTTCCCCTCTCTTTGTTTCCCTGCCTCAGGCAAGACCTATCAAGCCCGGGTCATAAAGGTTTTTGACGGCGACACCATCCTGGCACGCATCCAGGGGCATGAGGAATTCGTCCGCCTGCGGGAGATCGATGCGCCGGAAATGGGTACCCGCAAACATCAGGGCCAGGAGCCCTGGGGGAGGAGAGCCAGGGAACTTGCTCTCTCCCGGCTGAAGGACCGGAAGGTCCGGCTGGAGACCGATGACCGGGAAGAGCGCGACGCCTATGGCCGCCTCCTCGCTTATGTCCTTGTCGGGGATTCTCTGTTCAACCGCGAGATGCTCCGCTCGGGAAATGCTTTTTTCTACCGGGCCCCGATTCAGGGAAAATATTCCGCCCAACTGGAAAAAGCCGAGAAAGAGGCACGGAACAAAGGAATGGGTATTTGGGACCGGAAAAAGGGGCTGAAGGAAAAACCTTGGGATTTTCGGGCCCGCAACCAGAGGGATGAAAGCCTTTTCTCTTCCTTGAAAAGTTCTTCCGGAAAAGGCAGAAATAGCCCGTCTTCTAAGGAACATCCGGTCCCCCCGGACAAGGTCGTAGGGAATCAAAAGACCATGGTGTATCACCTTCCCGGAAGCCCCTACGGGAAGCGGGTGAGTCCGAAGAACCGGATCTTCTTTAACTCCGCCGAAGAGGCCGAAAAAGCCGGATTCCGAAGAAGCCGGTCCTATTCGTTATAAAGCAATTCTTCAAGGTCCCTGGGATGTTTTTGAAAAGGTAAGAGCGGTTCGCGAACCGCCCTTGGGACGGATAAGCCAACCAATCCGGAATAGGGGCAGTTCATGAATTGCCCCAAATAGTGGCCATGGCCAACGATCCTCTAAAAAACATCACCATTGTCCTGGTAAGGCCGCAATACGCCGGGAATATCGGGTCGGTCTGCCGGGCCATGAAGAACATGGGCCTTTCCAGGCTGATCCTGGTCTCTCCCGAACAGGACCCTCTCTCGGCAGAAGCCAGGATGATGGCCACCTCGGCCAAGGATATTCTGCAGGAGGCCAAAATTTTCCCTTCCCTGGAGGAGGCCCTCCAGGGCTTCCGGTGGGTTGCCGGGACTTCCGCCCGCAAAGGGACCAACCGCGGGCCTTTCATTCCTCCCCGGGAGATCTGCCCGGAGATCCTCCAGCACGCCCGGTCCATTCCCGTGGCCCTTCTCTTCGGTCCCGAGGACCGGGGACTGACCAATCGAGAACTCGACCCCTGTCACGCGCTCATTTCGATTCCCACTCATCCGGGGTTATCCTCTTTGAATCTGGCGCAGGCCGTGATTATCATGGGCTATGAGTTGTACTTGGCCAGCCTACAGGAAATGCGGATTGCGGATTACGGACTGCGGAATGAAAAACGGAGTCGGAAGGAAATGGAATTGCGGAATGGGGAATGCGGAAGGGGGAAGGAAAAACGGGAGGGGAAAGGCAAAGCGCGTTTGACCTCCGGGTTGCCGGCCCCCTTGGCAGAATTCCAGAAGATCGAAAGGATGTATGCCCACCTGGAGCAACTCCTCCTGCGGATCGGCTTCCTGGATGCCAACAATCCCAAGAGGATCATGCACACCCTGAGAAGAATTTTCGGAAGGGCCAACCTTTGCGACCGTGACGTGGCCATCCTTCGGGGAATTTTTCGGCAGCTGGAGTGGTATGCAACGAATGGCTGCCCCAAAAAAGATAATTCGTAAACATTCAATCCCCCATCGAACTTTGGATTGTCCGCATTTGTTTAATGTGCTACAATTTGCACAAAATGCAGCACATGGGAACCACAAGCAATTTTTGAGCCCCTTCTTTTGTATGATTCGAAGAGGATGAGAAAATGAAAAAGCTTACCATTCGTGAAGCGCGGCAGTCATTATCGCATCTGGAACGTCTGCTGACCGCCGAAGGAGAAGTAACGATCACCCGTCGCGGAGAGGCAATCGCCCGGGTGGTGCCGATTAGCAGGAAATTGGCCATCCCTTCCCATAAGGATCTTCGCGCGAAGATGCCCCGCTTACGAAAAGGGAGCGAAGTCCTGGTTCGCCAAGATCGGGATGGCAGATGAAACCGAATATCTATTTTGACACGAGCGCCCTGGCAAAATGGTATCTCAATGAACCGAGGTCCGATGAGGTTGAGGAGTACATCCTCGCCCAGGGTCCGGTAACCATCAGCGATTTGACTGTGGTGGAAATGCGCTCCCTTTTGGCTCGGCGGCGAATGGAAAAGTCAATCGATCCGAAACTGGAAACCGAAATCTTTGCCACTTTTCAAGAGGACATTCGCAAGAATGTCCTGATCTGCCGCCCGCTGACAGAAGGGTTGGCTTGGGGAACCGCCAACCTGATATCAGTTCTCCCCGACATTCCGCTTCGAACCCTGGATGCCCTGCACCTGTGGATCGCCAAAGAGATCCAGGCAGAAAATTTGGCTACGGCTGACCGAATCATGGCGGCAGGTGGTCAGGCGCTGGGATTTACGGTGATGCGCTTCGATTGATTTCGGCGCACTGCCCAAACCTGAAAACACCGATCCGGTCCATCTGGAGACCTGCAACCGCATTGGAGACGCGGCACATCGTCATGGCAAAAAGGCTTGTATGCATTGTGCGAGCGGAGCCTTTGCGGCCGGCGCGGTCGCCCGCGGCTTCGATCTGGTCATGCTGACTTCGGATATCCTTTCCTTGATCAGCGGGGTTCGCAAGCAACTGGATGACTTCAAGGCCGGATTGAAAAGCGGGAAATAGCGACCCGGCAGTAAATGCACGGGTTCTCATGAGGGCCGGGTTAGCATAACCGGTTGGTTTTTATTTTTGGGTCTTCTCCCAATCGAGTGGGTGCTTGATGAAGATTTTGAGCTTCCCGGGTCTACCCCCGCCGGAAGAGAGTTGGCCGGGCCCAGGGCGGCATCCCGCCCGGGGCCGGACATCCTGAGGCAGCGGTTCTTCCATCGGGTTGCGTTGGAAATGAATGGGGTTATCCCTGTTTACGC
>JACAEW010000234.1 GCA_013388675.1 Syntrophaceae bacterium
AGTCCCTGGAGGCCATTGAGTCCCTGGCCGCTCCCCTGGGAATTACGATTCTGCTGGAGAACATGGACCGGACCTTCAACACCACGAAAGAGATCGGGGATGCCCTGGCGCGCATACCCTGTTTGGGATTTCAGCTGGATGTGGGTCACGCCAACTTGAACGTGGAAAAGAACCGGACCGAAGAGTTCCTGACGGCCTTTCGCGATCGGCTGGCCCATGTTCATTTGTCGGATAATTTCGGCAAAAGCGAAGACCTTCATCTTCCCTTGCGGGCGGGAACGATCCCTTGGCCGAAGATGATCGGCTTGCTGAAAAAATCAGGATATGACGGCACGGTCACCCTGGAAGTGTTTTCGGTCGATCGGCGTTATTTAATCCTCAGCCGGGACATTCTCCGACAGCTCTGGGGGGAATAGAACAACGGTCACCGGTCAAGATGAGAAAAAAGCCCTTCCATCGGCAAGAAAAGGGCCACGGGTAAAATTTGGCAGAACGGATCAGGTCCGCAGCGGGCTAAAGGCTAAACGCTGTATTTTTTATAATCGATGGGAGCGTCACAAATAAAAAAATATATTTCCTCCTCCATCCCGTGTTCTTCGGCGGCGATCGAGGACCCTCTGCCCACCCTTCCGAAGATCGAGGCCCTGGAGCCCATCGATCCGGAAAAAGCGGGGAGGCTCGCGAACCTTCCTCCCCTTTCCCTTCTCCTGGCCCACTCCATCGACCGGGAAAGGGTGGAGCGCATCAAGGAAGAAGAGAGGGTCCCGGTCCTGGTAGTCTTTCCGGCCCGGGGGGATGAAGAGCTCCTGACCTTGGAGCGGGAAATCCAAATTCTCCAGCCCCTGATGGGAAGAATCATCGATGAAATCTGGATCGCCTTCGGGGGGAGTGAGCACGACGACATTCCTCTCATGGCCAGAAAGTATGGAGCCAGGGTGTTTCATGCCCATCGAAACGGGATGAACGACGCCCGCCAGGGGGATTCGGGCAAGGGCCTTTCTATGCGGGGCGTTCTTTACCACCTCGTAGCCGAAAGAAACCTGGCCGATCCGAGGTCCATTATCCAGTTCATCGACGCGGATATCAAGGAGGGCTATTTTAACCCCCGCTGGGTCATCGATCCGGCAGGCGCCCTCCTTTGGTTTAAGAGGATCGAGGTGGCCAAAATCGTCTACCATCGGCCCTTTGGGGGGAGGCTGAATGCCTTCCTGACCCCCTTTCTCTCCGTTTTCGACCACCCATCGCTGAACCCGCTGAAGACCCTGGTTTACTTCCTTTCCGGGGAAATCGCCGGGACGCTGAAATTCTGGCTCTCGGTTCCTTTCAAACAGAACTTCGGGATCGAGATGAAGATCCTCACTTCCCTGGCCTTAAACAAGGTGAAGCTATCCCCCAACCGGGACGACCTGAGCCATGTCCTCCAAGTCTTTATGGGGGAGATGGACCACAAGCACAGCGCTCTTCGGAGCACCTCCCGGGTCAAGGGCCTGGACGCCATGGCCAAGGAAGTCTTCCAATCCTTTCTGGAGGACCTCACGGCGGATGGGTTGATCCGCATGGAAAAGGGGCTTCGCTTCTCCCACCGCCTCCAGGTTTCCACGGTTACCCCGGCTGCCGAAGGCGGGGAAGAAATGGGAACCCCCAGCAGGCTCGATCTTCCTTCCAACGAAAAGACCTTCTTTCCCCTAAAAGACCTCCCCGAAGTCCAGGCTCGTTGTCCCTGGCTGAAAGCCGGCTGAAGGACTGCTGATTTTCCCATAACCCTATTCATGTAAAGCTCAGGGCTCATTGGGGGTCCTGCGCGCGGCGGATTTGACCTGTCCCGGGTGCTTGAATCTTCGATCGGACCCAGGCACCATGAAGGGGAAGGCTACGATGAGAAGCTCTATGATTCAAGGGCTCGGACCACTCCTTTTTTCAGGCTGCGCCCGGGCCGGAGGTCAGGCTTATTAATCCCCTTGCTTTCTTTTCTGAGCGTAAAGGATGATGGATTTGGGAAAGAAGTAGTTGCAGAGGTGCTCCAGGAAGCGCAGCGGCCTGGAAAAGAGGGAGTAGTAGAGAAGCTTCTTATAAAGAGCGGGGATCGGGGCCCCCTCCTTGTGGAGGCCGGAGAGGCAGCGGAGCATCCAGTAGGGAGAATGGAAGGAATGGGCAAAGCCCACGGCGTACACGCGGAGGTTGTTTTCCTCCATGCATTCGGCCAGTTCCCGGGGTATGACTTTTCGCACGTGGCCGCCGGGGGTTTGGAAATACTCCCCGGACAGCCAATCGTAGAGATGTTCCGTCATCCGGGTTGGAACGGTGACGGCGATCTTTCCGCCTTCGGTCAGCATGCGGGCCAGCGCGGCCACCCCCCGGCGGTCGTCGTCCACGTGCTCGATGACCTCGGCGCAGATAATCTTGTCGAAAGTGCCGTCGGGAAAAGGAAACCGAAGGGCGTCCCCGCGCAGGAGAAGGACGTTTCCCTTGGCTTCTTTCCTTTTTTCCATCTGCCCCAGGACATATTTTGCCTTCCGAAGACTGGTGTGGCTCAGGTCCATGGCCAGGATGCGGCAGTTACGCCGGAAACACTCAAAGGTGTGGCGGCCCTCTCCGCAGCCGGCGTCGAGAACCAGGTCCCCTTTTTCCAGGGGCAGGGTGCGAAAGTTAACCGTGAGCATCGATGGCCTCTTGGTACACTTCCACCATCTGCCGGGCGGCTTTTTCCCAGGTGAAGAGCTTCAACACCCTTTCCCGCGCCGCTCTGCCCATTCTCCGGCGAAGGTCCGGGTCTTTCAGGAGGCGCCAAATGGCTTCCGCCAGGGCTTTGGCGTTCCGGGGCGGGACGAGGATCCCCGCTCCGTCATCCCCAACTACTTCCGGCAGCGCCCCTGCGGTACACGCGACCACCGGAAGCTCGCAGGCCATGGCTTCGGCAGCCGGAAAGCCAAAGCCTTCATAGAGGGATGGAACCACGGCCACTTCGGCGCTGTTGTAATGACGGATTAGATCCCCGGGCATGATCTTGCCGGTAAAGCGGACTCGGTGGGCGATACCGTATTTTTCCGTCAGGAGGGGGCCGAAGGCCCGCTGGGGGGCGCCCCCGTCGACCACGGTAAGGGTGATCTCCTGCGGAAGATAAACGAGGGATTGCAGCAGATAGAGCAGTCCTTTTTTCCGGTCTTCCGAATTTCCTACAAAAATAAGGTTGTTGGGCTTTTTGGTCCATCCGGGAAGGGGGGCAAATTCCTCGCTGTCCAAACCGTTATAGACCACGCGGATTTTTTCCGGCGCCACCCCGAAGGCGCTGGCGATTTCCCGGGCTGAGTCCCGGGATACGGTGACGATCCGATCCATCCGACGGCTTACCCATCCCTGCATCAGCAGAGGATAGTAGAGGACCCGCTTGACTTTTTGCTTGAGGGTGGAGGGGTTCTCGAACCAGGTGGCCCGGTCGATGGAAAGGGGATGGTGGATGGTGGCCACCACGGGAATTCCCAGGGTTTTCCATAGGACCTGCCCGTATCCCAGGCACTGGTTGTCATGGAGAATATGAAAACGGTGATGCCTCACCAGCTCGCGCAGTTTAAAAAAGGCGCGAAAGCTGAAAGCCTTAATCTCGGGGAAAACCCCGAACCGGGAGGACGCAAATTCATAAAAATTCAGGGGAGAGAAAATCCGGAAGGGATTTCCGGGGGGCAAAAAATCGGTTTTTTTTCATAAAAATTTGAATTTCTCGATGGGGTGGACAACCGATCCGTTCAGGAAAAGGGGGAAGGGAGGGCCGACGATGACGTGGACTTCATGGCCCAGTTTTACCAGCTCGTTGGCCAGGTAGGTTAGATAAATGCCCTG
>JACAEW010000211.1 GCA_013388675.1 Syntrophaceae bacterium
AGATTATCTTTTGACAATCCCGGGAGTGGACTATTTTTATAGTTTACGTTCATTAGAAGCTTGACCCGAGGACAGGAATTCTTATCAAGTTCATTCAGCGAAACATACAGAGATCTTCCGTATCCACTGGCATTTAGGAGTAACGGGTTTTCATCGGGGTCGTTGGAGGGGATGGTAAAAACGGCGTTCGATACCCCCTCGCCTGAGGGAGAAAAACGAATTTGAAAAGTGCAAGTTCCTCCCGGAGCGACCGACTGTAGCGAGCAGTTATCATCCAATAGGATGAAAGGCGCCGAAGTGGCCCCTGACTTGGTAATGTCCCCGATCGTTAAGGTTCCGGTGCCCGTATTTTGAACGGAAACGTTTTGGTCCGAAGAATGATCCACAACTATATCGCCAAATGCGACTTGGGTATCGCTTACATGAATATCGGCAGCAGGCTGAGCTGCCGGGGGCGGATTTTGGACTTGAACAGACCCCCAGCCGTCACCTCCACCTCCCCCGCATCCGATTAGAGGAAGGATCATCAGGGACAGAATCGCCAAACCCACCCAAGACGACGATTTCATTTTTCTCCTAAGCATTGACATGGTTGATTCCCTCCCTGGGATTTGAAATATTATTTCTTTTTGTTTTGCCGGGCTCCATTTTCTGCGAATAATCTTTTGGAAACAATGGGCGGGTGAATTCGACTCGGGCTGCTTCAATCCCAACCTAATAGACAAGTCCCCCCCCCAAAAAAAACGTTACCCTCAGAGATCGTCTTGGCCGATCTTTCCCATTTCAGCGACACCGGTACGTAATACATTAAGGAGAATAAGAAATAAATCCAATGGACATCTTGGTAGAAAACTTACCCCAAAAAACCCGGATTCAAATCTTCGCATTTTATATGTTATTTAGGAGAAATATTGTGCTTAATAGTAAAATTAAGGAAAGCAACCCAAATGCCAGATTTGCAATTTTCATGGGTACTCAAACCCCTTACATGTAAAGGGGATTATTCGTTACACCAGGGAATTATGGTAACAATTCCCTGGTGGCATATCCATATTTATATTTCAGGGATTACACACCAAGATTATCAACGAGCAAGGTACTCCGGAAAAATGCTACGGGAAGATCGGTCCATTTCAGCAAACTGGATTAGTAAAACCTTCAACCTTCACGCCCAACCTGGACTGATCATGACGACCAATTTAATTTCGCATGCTCGTAGGGGCGGGTTTGAAACCCGCCCCAACAGACGGGCCTCAGGCAGCAGATTGGCCATCCATATGCGCAACCCTCAAAGACGCTCTGTATGGTTCGGCTAAAAAGCGGGGTTCCTATGCCTTTGGCTGGAGCTGCAAATGGACGATCTCCCTGTTTCCATTGAACATCTCCCTCATTTTTTTCTACCCAGAATCCCCCCATTGCAGTAGAATCAGGGCAAGCCATGGAAATCTACGACGAGGGCCCGAAAAAGCCCGGATTAGTTGTTCATCCAAAGCCTTTAAAGAAGGAGTCGAGCTTTCCTTCAACAATTTATCCGAGGAGGTTGAAAAATGAAAATAAGATTATCCCGGGGTAAAAAAAAGAGTTGGTATGGGGGAAGCCTGGCGATTCTTGCGCTCTTCTGCGCTTTTGCCTGTCTGCCCGAGCCGATCCTCGCCCAGGAAAAGTATCCCGCAAAGTCCATCAATTTCATCATCGGTTACCCCGGCGGGGGAACTACCGACGTATGCGCCCGGCCGCTGGTTACGGCGGCGTCGAAAATCCTAGGACAGCCCATCGTCGTCCTGAACAAACCCGGCGGCGCCTCGGCCGTGGCCATGGCTTCCCTGAAGAACGAGAAGCCGGACGGATACACCATCGGAATCCTCCCCAGCGGCGCGGTCTTCAGCCAGCACATGCGCAAGGTCCCTTACGACTCGGCCAAGGATTTTACCCCCATCATGCAGTACGCCGTTTACCTTTACGGGCTGGTGGTCAAGAGCGATTCTCCCTGGAAGAACTTCAAGGAATTCATCGATTACGCCAAGGCCAATCCGGGAAAGATCCGGTACAGTACCGCAGGGGCGGGAACCCCTCAGCATCTGGTCATGGAACGGCTGGCCCTGAAGGAAAATATCAGGTGGACTCACATTCCCTTCCAGGGGGGAGGGCCGGCGATCGCCAACCTTCTGGGAGCACACGTGGAGGCCTCTTCCCAGACTACCGAATGGAAGAAGCATGTGGAAGCGGGGACGCTGAGACTCCTGGCGGTTTACGGGGAAAATCGGATGGCGGATTTCCCTAATGCCCCCACCCTGCTGGAACTGGGTTATGACATAACCGCAGCCAGCCTCATCTGCATCGTAGGCCCCAAAGGGCTTTCTCCCCAGGTGGTGGAAACCCTCCACTCGGCTTTTAAGAAAGCCATGGAAGACCCGGACTTCATCCGGGTAAGCCGGCAGATGGACCAGCCCCCGGTTTACCGGGGCCCGGAGGAACTGGCCAAGCACATCGTCAAGATGAATGAAGAAGTGGGATCGTTGATCCAGAGGCTAGGCCTGCAGGAAAAATGAGAGTATGGGCGATTCGTCACGCTCCTTTCGCGATTGCCCTTGCAAAGATCCCGGAGGATTTGTGAGGGAAATTCGTTTCCCCTCCATGAGCCTGGAGGACAGGGTGGCCATCGTGACCGGGGCCTGCGGGGTATGAGCCTTTGGGTGGCTAATGGGCTGGCTCATGGGGGAGGATTCGATCCAGGCCTTGGCGGGCCGCGTCCTGCGCGAAGGGGGAAGGATCGACATCCTGGGCAACAAGGCCGGCGTCAACCGTTATTTATCATCGTTCATTCGTTTTATTGGCGCTGATTATGACCGTCTAGGGAGCTGGGCGGACTTCGACTTGCTCTTCCTCGCCCGGTGGGGAAGGCAGCCCTGAATCTTACAGGGTTCAGGGCGGATTCCCTCTTGGAAAGGGGAAACGCTGACAACTCGCACCAAATATTTCGTCGTCGCCCTCCTCTATTTTTCCGAAGGCCTTCCCTTCGGCCTGGTCAACAACCTCCTCTCGGTCTATTTCCGGGTAAACAGAATTTCCCTCGAGGAAATCGGACTGCTTAGCCTTCTGGGCCTGGCCTGGAGCCTGAAAGTTTTCTGGGCGCCGCTGGTGGACCGCTTCGGCCGACGGTATTGGTGGATTTTTCCTGCCCAGATCCTGCTGGCGCTTTTCAGCTCCGTCCTGGCCTTCCTCGACCCGGTTTCCCAGAAAGCTCTTTTCTGGCTGGCCCTTGCGGGAATCTGCCTGGCCTCGGCCACCCAGGACGTTGCCGCCGACGCTTACACCATAGACATCCTGGAGGAAAGAGAGCTCGGCCCGGCCAACGGAATCCGGTCCGCCGCCTACCGAGTGGCGCTGATCACCGCCGGCGGAGTCCTGGTCATGCTGAGCGAAACCTTGGGCTGGTCCCTGACCTTCATCGCGTCCGCGGTTATCATGGCAATCCTCGCCCTGGCCGTGGTTAGCCTTTCTTCATTCCACCAGCCCCGGGCGGCCGTTTCCCGTCCTCTTCCCATGTGGGAGCAATATGCAGGCCCCGTCAAGAAGCTTTTCCTGAAGCCCAACTTCTGGATAGCCGCCCTCTTCATCCTGTTCTTCAAGGTCGGAGAGGCCATGCTGGTAGCCATGGCCAACCCCTTCTGGATCGACCGGGGGTTCACTGCGGGGGAGATCGGTTTCGTCGTGGGCACCCTGGGGACCCTGGCCAGCATCGTCGGGGCCATCGCCGGAGGGGCTTTGACCGCCCGCTGGGGAATCCTGAAAGCCCTCTGGGTCCTGGGAGCTGTGCAGGCCACCGCCAGCCTGGGGTACACCTTCGCCTCGCTGCCCCTGGCTCCCCGCTTCTCCATTTACTTCGCCGCCTTGCTGGAGAGCCTGGCCATCGGACTGGCCACCGCCGCCTTTCTCAGCTTCCTTATGAAGCTCTGCGATAAAAAATTCAGCGCCACCCATTATGCTTTTCTGAGCATACTCTTCGGCCTGGGAAGGTCCCTGGCCGGGGTTCTGGGAGGGTATTCGGCTTCCTTCCTGGGATATCCGATCTTTTTCTTCATTACCTTTCTGATCGGGCTGGCCCCGTTGCCGTTGATCGCCTGTATGCAACCAACATTAAGCGATGACCGATCAACAATATCCAATGGGCAATGAGCGATGAGCAAAAAAAGACGAACCAGAGACCACAACGGGAACGGCGGGACCGGCAACGGGAACCCAGCAGCGCGTAACGGGGAGAGAAGGTGATCAACCAAGACATCAGAAAAAAAATCGCCCAGTTGATAATGGTGGGGTTCAAAGAGGCGGAGGTGGACGAAAGGACCCCCGTGGTGCGGGCGATTAAAGAGTTTGGCCTTGGGGGAGTGATTCTTTACAACATCGACCTGAAATGCTTCCTCGAAGCCCAGAGGGAAAAGCCGGACCTAAGCCGGTACGAAGGGGCGAAACTCTGTCCGAAAAATATTATCTCCCCGGACCAACTGAAGAGCCTGACTAAGGCATTAAAAAGTTACTCGAAAGAACCACTCCTCATATCCGTCGACCAGGAAGGGGGCCTTGTAAGCCGCCTCGGCCCGGCCGCCGGATTTTCGGAAAGGGAGAGCCCCAGGGAATTGGGGAAAAAAGACGAGCTTGCCAAGACGACAATAACGGCCGAGGGAATCGCGGGGGACTTGCAAGAGAGCGGAATCAACCTGAACCTTGCGCCGGTGGTGGACCTGGACCTGAACCCTGAAGGCCTGATCTCCAAATCCGGACGCGCCTTCGGGCCCGACCCCGAGCTTGTTTATCGACATGCCCGGGCCTTCATCGCTGCCCATCGCCGCCACCGAGTTCTGACCGCCCTCAAGCACTTTCCGGGCAAAGGGAGCGCCGGAAAGGACACCCACTTCGAACTGGCAGATGTAACTTCCCTATACCAGGACCAGGAGCTTCTGCCCTTTTCGCGGCTTATCGGGGAAGGACTGGCCGATCTGGTCATGACCTCCCACATCAGCCACCGGGGATGGGATGAGGAATATCCGGTCACGCTTTCTCCAAAAGTACTAAAGGAAAACCTGAGGATAAAATTAGGCTACCAGGGGCTGATTATTTCCGACGACCTTCTCATGGGAGCAATCGTCAAAAGGTTCAGCCTGGAGGAGGCGTGTGTCCTCGCTGTCCAGGCCGGCGTTGACATCCTCCTGGCCTCCAACAACAGCCCGGAAGGGGACGACCCTCACCTTTTCCAGCGGGTCTATGAAGCCCTGGTCAAAGCGGCGGAGCGGGGGCGCGTCTCTTTACCCCGCATCGAAGCCTCCTATTCACGCATCCATGCAGTCAAGAAACGCCTGTTTTGATGTTCTACGGGTATGCTCGAGAATACCAGACCCTATGCCCGATCAAAGAGCCGCCAATTCTTCATCCCGGATATCCGACAGGAACATGTGGCCGGCGGAGTGAGTGATCATGATCTCGGGTTTTGAGGCCATGGCCACGGCCTGGGGGGTTACGCCGCAGGCCCAAAATACGGGGACATCGTCCTTCTCGAAGCGAAGCGGGTCGCCCCAGTCCACCTTCTGCAGGTCTTGGACCCCGATTTTTTGGGGGTCGCCGACATGCACCGGGGCGCCATGAGTGGCCGGAAATCGGGATGTAACCTGGATCGCGCGAATTACCAATTTCTCGGGAATGGGGCGCATGGAGACGACCATAGGCCCTGAAAAGATTCCCGCGGGAACGCAGGGAATATGGGTGATGTAAACCGAAACATTCCTGTTGTCCTGCACATGCCGCAGGGGAATGCCGGCCCTAACCAGGGCCGATTCGAAGGTATAGCTGCACCCGATCAGAAAGGCCACCAGGTCATCCCGCCAGTAGTCTTTGATGTGTTCCACTTCCGCTATGTAATTCCCATTTTGGTAGATGCGGTACTTCGGAATCTCCGTGCGGATGTCCGCCCCTTTGGCGATCTGGGTAAGAATGGGGTTTCCCGGTTCGGTGACTTCCAGAACGGGGCAGGGCTTTGGGTTTCGCTGGCAAAAAAGCAGGAATTCAAACGCCAGGCTTTTAGGAAGAATGGCCAGGTTGGCCTGGGCATACCCGGCGGAAACGAAAGCGGTTACTCCCCTCCATTTTCCCTCCCGGATGAGTTGTCGGACGTCCTTTGGGGGCATATTCTTCAATTTTTCTCGGTCCATCGGTTCTTCCTTTCCTCTCCGAGAAGGCTTCGTAATCTCGAAAACTCTTTTCCAAACCCAAGGCTTCTCCGGAGATTATAACTGGGGGGCCCCACGAATGGATCGAGGGGTTTAAACTTAAGCGACCTGAGTATAAGAAAAAAGGGGTCAAGGGGTCAAGGGGAAAAAGATAATGAAATGGGTGACAAATATTTTGATTTATGGTATGAAAACCAACCAGGATGGGGATAAAGACAGAGGGAAAAACCTCCAGCCGGGAGGCCATTTCCAGCACGCCGGCGGCTGAACCAGGCCTTGGGAAGGGAAATGGAAGGAACGCCACAGTTTTAGCAGACGCGTGATCATCTTTAAAAAAGAAAGGAGACCCCGATGAGAAAAGGATTTATCAAGATTTTGCTGGTGACGGCTCTTATTTTCTTAATGTCCACTCCGGCCATGGCCGAGAAAGTCCTCCGCTGGGCCAGCCAGGGGGATGCCTTGACCTATGATCCCATGTCCCAGAACGAGGGGCCCACGATCAGTGCCTCCCGGCAGGTCTACGAAGCTCTCGTCATCCGGGATTACCGGCAGCAAAAAGAGCCCTGCCTGGCAACGAGTTGGAAGGTCCTCGACCCCAAAACATGGGAGTTTAAACTGCGGCAGGGGGTTAAATTTCACGATGGCACGCCTTTCACCGCCGAAGACGTGGTGTTCAGCTTCAAACGGGCCATGAGCCCAACCTCGGAATTCAAAGGGTACATCCCTTCGGTGGTGGATGTGAAGGCCGTGGATAATTCTACCATTCATATCATCACCTCCGGCCCCAACCCAATCATGCCCGACCAGGTCACCAATATTTTTATCATGTCCAAAAAATGGTGCGAAAAGCACAACTCAGTCCAGCCTCAGAATTTTAAGGAAAAACAGGAGATGTACACCGTACGAAACGCCAACGGCACGGGCCCCTTTAAGCTCGAGCTTCGCGAGCCGGATATTAAAACCATCATCGTAAAGAACCCCGACTGGTGGGGGCTGAAACAGAACCCGCACAACATCGACCGGATCATCTACACCCCCATTACCAACGCGGCCACCCGGGTTGCCGCTCTCCTGTCCGGTGAGGTCGATTTTGTCCTCGACCCGCCCTTCCAAGACCTGGCCCGCATTTCCTCGTCCCCCAATCTCAAAACCCAGCAGGTCAGCCAGATCCGGAGCATTTTCTATGGCCTGGACCAGGGCAGCGCCGAGCTTCGCTCTTCCAACATAAAGGGGAAAAACCCCTTCAAGGACAAGCGGGTGAGACAGGCCATCAACATGGCGATCGACCGGGCTTCCATCCAGAAAGTGGTCATGAGGGGGCTCTCCGTTCCCTGCGCGGTCATCACCGCCCCGGGTGTTCACGGGTATCCCCAGGAACTGGACAAGAACCTGCCGCCGCTGGACCTGGAAAAGGCCAAAAAGCTTCTGGCGGAAGCCGGCTATCCCAACGGGTTTGAAGTGAACCTGGATGTTCCCAACGACCGGTATAATAATGACGAGGCCATCGGCCAGGCCACGGTGGGGATGCTGGGCAAGATCGGGATCAAGGTGAAACTGGTGAGCCAGTCCAAGGCTCTCCATTTCCCCAAGATCTCCAAGAAGACCTCCGATTTCTACATGCTCGGCTGGGGAGTCCCGACGCTGGATTCTGCGTACGTTTTCTCCTACCTGTACCAGAAGGGCGGCCAATGTAACGCCACGGGATACGACAATCCCCGAGTGAATGAGCTGACCAAGGCGATCAATGAGGAAACCAACCTGTCCAAGCGGGACGGCATGATCGCCGAAGTCTGGAAAATCGTTAATGATGACGTGGTTTATATTCCGATCCATCACCAGGTGATCGTCTGGGCCATGAAGAAAAACCTGGAACTGCCGATCGACGCCCAGGATTCCCCGCAGTTCCGTTTCGGGCGGATGCAGTAAAGCGCTTGAAACGAGCCCCCCTTTTTGCAAAGGGCGAGCGGGAAACAGTTTCTTGGATGGGGAAAGCCTGACTTCCCTAGGTTTACCTAACGTTGCCAAAAAATGATTTCCAAACATCGCCCCCACCCTGACCCTCCCCCATCAAGGGGGAGGGAGTATTTTTGACTTTTTACAAGATCCCCAATCAAGGAACCCGGATGTTTTTTTACATCCTGAAAAGGCTTTTCCAATCCCTCGGGGTCATGGTGTTCGTGGCCTTGATCTGTTTCCTCCTGTTCAACTACGTGGGGGACCCGGTGGATATCATGTCCGGGCAGGAGTCCACCAAGGAAATGCGGGAAGCCCTGCGCGAACGGCTGGGGTTGAACGACCCCGCCCCGGTCCAGTTCTTTCGCTTTATCGGTAATGCGGTGCGGGGAAATTTCGGAATTTCCTACCGTCTTCAGAGGCCTGTTGAAGTTTTGATCGCCGAGCGACTTCCCGCTACCCTGGAGCTGGTGCTGATTTCGGCGGTCCTGGCCCTCGGCCTGGGAATTCCCGCTGGCCTCTACACCGGGCTGAACCGGGATTCCTGGTTCAGCCGGTGCATCCTGTCAGCTTCCCTCGCCGGGGTTTCCCTGCCCACCTTCGTCATCGGAATCCTTCTGATCTATGTCTTTTCCGTTTCCCTGAACTGGCTGCCGTCCTACGGCCGGGGGGAGGTGGTGAACCTGGGGTGGTGGAGCACGGGTTTCTTGACTCCCAGCGGGAGGAGGTCCATTATCCTGCCGGCGATTACCCTTTGCCTATACCAGATGACCCTGATCCTGCGGATCGTAAGGTCGGAGATGCTCGAGGTCCTGCGCACCGATTTCATCAAGTTTGCGAAGGCGAGGGGGCTGGCCAAGCGAGTCATCTATTTCGGTCATGCCCTGAAAAACACCCTGGTCCCGGTAATCACCGTAACCGGCCTCCAAGTGGGTTCGCTCATCGCCTTTTCCATCGTTACGGAGACGGTTTTCCAATGGCCAGGGATGGGGTTTCTCTTCATCCAGGCCGTGCGGTTCGTGGACATTCCGATCATGGTGGCCTACCTGGTCCTGGTGGCCCTGTTTTTCGTCATCATCAATCTCATCGTGGATTTACTCTACTTCGTGGTGGACCCCAGGTTGCGGGTGAAAGTGGCCCAACCCGGGGAGGGTCGGTAAAGCAGAATGCAGACCGGAGAACCTGCGGGAAAAACGATTCAAAGAGGCCTTTTCCGGCGCATCGTGGATCACGATATCTTTTATAGCTTCACCCGTTCGCCGGTGACGGTGATCGCGGCGGTGGTGACCTTCATGTTTTTTTTCGGCGCCGTCGCGGCCCCCTGGTTGACGCCCCACGATCCCTTCAATCCAGCGTCCCTCAACCTAATGGACGCCTTCAAACCGCCCGTATGGGTAAAGGGGGGAGAGTGGAGATTTCCCCTCGGAACCGACAACCAGGGCCGCGATATCTATTCCACCATTCTCTTTGGATGCCGCATTTCCCTGATCGTAGGTTTTCTGTCCGTCCTTCTGTCCATGGTCATGGGGGTGACCCTGGGGACCTTCAGCGGCTACGTGGGGGGTTGGATCGAGGCGCTGATCATGCGGGCGGCGGACATCCAGCTTACCATCCCCGGAATTCTGGTGGCCCTGACCGTGGACGGCATCGCCCGGTCCGTCCTTCCCCGGGACATGATCGACCATATGGCCATCTATGTGCTGATCCTCTCCATCGGGATTGCCCACTGGCCCCAGTACGCCCGGGTCACCCGCAGCGGCACCCTGGTGGAAAAAAATAAGGAGTACGTAGCGGCGGCGCGCATCATCCGGGTTCCGCCCGTGCTGATCGTCGTTAGGCATATTCTGCCCAACGTCATGGGCCCCACCCTGGTGATCGCTACCATCGGAATCGCCCTGGCGATCATCATCGAAGCGACCTTGTCTTTCCTGGGGGTGGGAGTTCCTCCCACCACTCCCTCGCTGGGAACGCTGATCCGCATCGGCAACGACTTCCTTTTCTCGGGTGAATGGTGGATCACCCTTTTCCCGGTCGCCGCCCTGGTCCTTCTGGTCCTCTCGGTAAACCTGGTGGGCGACTGGCTGCGGGACGTTTTTAATCCCAAATTGCGTTGAGGAAATGGCCCTTTTAGAGATCGAAGGATTGCGCATCGAGTTTCCCACCCGCCGGGGGATTTTACTCGCCGTGGATGACGTGTCCCTGTCCATCGAGGAGGGAGAGGTCCTCGGCCTGGTGGGCGAATCCGGGGCTGGCAAGACCCTCACCGGGATGGCGGTCATCGATCTGCTGGAGCCTCCCGGGCGCATAGCCAAGGGGGATATTCGCCTGGAGGGGGAAAGCATCGTGGGGCTTTCCGCCGAAGCCATGCGGCGGATCCGGGGAGCCAAAATCGGGGCCATCTTTCAAGACCCGCTGACCAGCCTGAATCCTCTTTATACGATCGGCAAGCAGTTGACCGAGACCATCCAGACCCACATGAATTTAAGCACGGAGGACGCCCGCCAGCGGGCCATCACCCTTTTGAAAGAAGTGGGCATCCCCGCCGCCGATGAGCGCTTCAACGCCTACCCCCACGAATTTTCCGGGGGGATGCGGCAGCGGGTGGTCATCGCCCTGGCGATCTGCTGCAACCCCCGACTGATCATCGCCGACGAACCCACGACCGCGCTGGATGTGTCCGTTCAAGCGCAGATCATCAACCTGCTCAAGAAGCTGTGCCGGGATCACGGGACGGCCATCCTCCTGATTACCCACAACATGGGGGTGATCGCGGAAACGGCGGACCGGGTGGCGGTCATGTATTCCGGGCGCATCGTGGAAATCGGGACCCTGTACGAGGTGGTCAAACTTCCCCGCCATCCCTATACGGTGGGTTTAATGGGGTCCATCCCGGTCATCGGCGAGGAAAAAGCCGAGCTGTCCCACATTCCAGGGGCCATGCCCAGGTTGCAGGAGATCCCCTCCGGGTGCGCCTTTCATCCCCGTTGTTCGAAGGTTTTCGACCGGTGCCGCAGGGAAAGGCCGGAACTTACGGCGGTCGGAATGCAGGGCGTCCGCGCGGCGTGCTGGCTGTATGATGGAAAAAGCTCCTCCGATGGTTGAGGCTGAGGAGGAAAGGAGAGGAGAAAGAGAAAAAGGGCTTCCCGGGGGGAGTTTTTTGCGGGGAGCTTAAATATCTCGGATCGGTATGTCCCAAGATAATTCGAAAACTCAACCGCTTCTGGATGTCCGTGACCTTGCCGTCCACTTTGATGTATCGTCCCCATGGCTCCGGAGAGTGTTTACCGGGGAACCCCGGCTTAATTTGAAAGCGGTCGATGGAGTCAGTTTCCGGGTAAACCGGGGGGAAACCTTCAGCCTGGTTGGGGAGTCCGGGTGCGGGAAATCCACGGTGGCCCGAGCTATCGTCGGGCTCTACCCGGCCACAGAAGGGGAAATCCGGTTTCGGGGAGTTTCATTGCAGAAGGAAAACGGGAATGCTTCCGGGGAAAAGGTTCGAAGCCGGATGCAGATGATTTTTCAGGACCCTTACGCCAGCCTCGACCCCCGCTGGCGGGTTTTCGATATCATTGCCGAGCCCATCCGGGCGTTCAGGCTGGTCCGGACGAAGGAAGAACTCAGGGACCGGGTTGCCCAATTGCTGAAACAGGTTTCCCTGACTCCAGGGGACGGGGAAAAATACCCCCATGAATTCAGCGGGGGCCAGCGGCAGAGGATCTCCATTGCCCGGGCCCTATCCAGTAACCCCGAATTCCTGATATGCGATGAGCCCACTTCGGCGCTGGACGTTTCCGTTCAGGCCCAAATCCTTAATCTCATGAAAGAACTGCAGAAAGACCTGGGCTTGACCTATCTTTTCATCAGCCACGACCTGGCCCTGATCGATCATGTCTCCGATGAGATTGGAGTCATGTACCTCGGCCGTCTCTGCGAAGTGGCCCCGAAGCGGGCCCTCTTCATGAATCCCCGCCACCCCTACACCCGACTCCTCCTTGAAACCATACCGGACCTCACCCTGAAGAAGCGGGGGCGGCAGCCCATGGAGGGGGAAGTGCCCAACCCCATCCATCCTCCTCCCGGCTGCGCCTTTCATCCCCGCTGCCCGGAAGCCTCCGAGCGGTGCCGGGTCGACCGGCCGACTCTGCAGCCGGTGGGGGACAGCCTCGTGGCTTGCCATTCCGTGAAAGAAGGCCGTCGGAATTAGGGCTTTCGGAACTTTCTTAATCCGCGGATTACGCAGAGAAAGTAAAACGAAATATATCAGTTTTCGAGCGGGCCGGGAAGGGAACGGGAAAGGAACCTCTTGGCCTCGGCCAGTTTCATGGGAAAAGGGTCCTTCCGGAATGCGGCAAACCAGCGGTGCATGATCAGCCAGCCGCCGAAGCGGGTCACCTGGTTGGCCCAGATTCGGTACCATTTTTCCCATCCCCTTTTCAGGTTGGGGAGATAGAAAGCGACTATCGGAAACCAGAGGAGGTTCAACCCGATGTTGAAAAAATGGTTGAAGCGGTAGAATCGTCCCATGATATGGTGAATCGAAGACTGCATTTCTTCCGGGGTCATGGGGTCGTCGGGAACGAAAAGGGGAAAATTGCCGTCGTAATATTCCCACCCCACCAAGTCTTTGGGAAAGATTCGATTCTGCTCCCTCAGCCGGCGGGTTAATTCGGTTCCCGGCAGGGGGGCGGGAAGGAGAACCTGGACCGAATCGAGGCGCGCCTTGCGGATGAACTTTCTAAACCGCTGGACTCTTTCCTTGGCCGGCATGGAAAATTTGATTCCCCTGGCCACGGGATACCCAAAAATGAACATTCCGTGGATAAAAAAACCGGCCTTGTGGAATTTATGGGCCAGGGCGATCATGTCTTCGGGCTTGAGCCGCTTGTCCATGGCCTCTAACTCTTCCCGGATGGGAGACTCGAAACCGATGGCCACGTTCTGGATGCCGGCTTCCCGCATGCTTTGAAGAAGTTCCTCGTCCCTGCCTTTGTCCAGGCGAATCTGAACCGTAATTTTGAACCGGGTTTTGATTTTTACCTGGTAATCCCGGAGGAGACGGCAAAACCGGAGCGTTTCCTGCCGGTTCTGGGCAAAAAGGTCATCGACGATGAAGAAGTGCCTGGCGCCGCGGGTTTCGTACAGGGAGGCAAATTGCTCCATCAGCCGTTCCACCCGGGCATAGCGAGGTTTTCCTTTGACCGTGCAGAACTCGCAATCCATCCCGCATCCCCGCACCCGCCCCACGGGATAGATCCGGACCCGGGCATACCGGACCAGCGAAAAGTCGGGAAGGGGAAAGGAGTCGAATTCCGATAGGGGGATTCGTTCCGGCGTCAAGACCACTTGGTCTCCCGCCAGGTAGGCGATGCCGGCGACTTGGTCCCGGGGGAGCCGCCCTTCGAAAACCTGCAGGAGTTCTTTAATGGCTTCTTCCCCCTCCCCCCTGACCACGACGTCCACTCCATTGCGCAGGCCCTCGGCGATGTTTTCTTCGACGAAGTGTTGCCCGCCGGCGATGGTGGAAACCGATCGTTCGCGGTAAAAACCGGCCAGTTCGTACAGGCGGGGAATGGTGCTGGTCAAGCCCCCGTAAAGCCCGACCATATCGGCAGGCCGCATTTGCTGGAGAGCGGCATGGTCCGGAAGGCCCGCCGGGGTCACCGGACCGGACCTCTGGTAATTATTCTCGTCGATGATCTCGACGTCCCACCCTTCCACCTCCCGGGCGGCGGTGGCCACGGTCAAGGGTCCCAGGGCGGTGGTCGCGCGGGCAATTCGGGAATAGACGTTGAAGGCGGGAAAGGCGGGAATGATAATCCTCAGCCTGCGCCTTTTGCCTGGTTCCCGGAAAACGGACCCGATCGCTTGTCCCATGGTAAACCTCCCCTGTTTTCGGAAAGGGCTAAAACGCTCTACCCCGGAATCCGCGGCGTTCTCGGGCCTCTTTGACCAACAGCTCCTTTTCCATGAAGGGCCTCTTATTCAGCATGGAAACCGCCTTCTGGGCCTCCCGGCGAGTGGACATTTCCACAAAGGCAAACCCCCGGGAATGGCCGCTCTGATGGTCCTTCGGGATCTTGACGGAGACCACGTCCCCGGCCTGCGAGAAATGGGTTTTCAGGTCGCCTTCGGTGGTCTGGAAGGCTAGGTTTCCCACATAGATTTTGGTATTCATGTTTCCCCCCATGGGCTGGAATGGAACGGGCCGGGACGATCTTGGGTTGGAGGATCCCCCGGGGAAATCGACCCCCCGGGGGCGGAAGTCCGGCTTGACGATTCCTTATCGCTTTACTACATCCACGGCTTGAAGGCCCTTCTTTCCCTGGGCGATTTCAAATTCGACCTCGTCGCCTTCATGAAGAACCTTGAAACCATCTTGTTGAATGGATGAGAAGTGCACGAATAGATCCTCGCCCCCGTCTTGGGAGATAAATCCAAACCCCTTCTGCTCATTGAACCATTTCACTCGGCCTCTGGGCATTGCTACCACCTCCTTTCCTTTTGGGATTCTCAAGGCACAAGGCTCAAGGCAGGAGCAAAAAAAAGCCGCATAAGCTTCGAGAGCTTTGCGGCCTGTTTTGTTACCAAACCATAAACTCTGTGCAACTTATAAAAACATCATATAATTGCCCACCCTGCCTGTCAAGGCAAATTTAATCTAAAAAGTCCTGTATTCCGGGTGTCTTCGGCCTTGTCCGGGGTGACCGGATTCGCAATGTAACCTCCATTCGGGAGTTTTACTGGAACGACTAGGCCGCCGGGTTGACGTTTGGGCCTTCAGCCCTCGACGAAAGCCCTAAGTATTCTCGACCGGGAAGGATGCCGCAGCTTGCGGAGGGCTTTGGTTTCAATCTGGCGGATTCGCTCTCGGGTGACGGAGAAGTTCTCTCCCACCTCTTCGAGGGTATGCTCCCCCTCTTCGTCGATGCCCAGGCGCATTCTCAGGACTTTTTCCTCCCGGGGAGTCAGCGTCGACAAGACCTCCCGGGCCCGTTTGCCCAGGTCCATGTTGGTCATGGCTTCCATGGCGGAGACGGTCTTCTGGTCCTCGATGAAATCGCCGAGAAAGTCCTCCTGCTCCTCCCCGATCGGGGTATCCAGAGAAATGGGCTCGCGCACCACCCGCAGGATGTTGCGGACCTTATCGACGGGCAGGTCCATCCGCTTGGCGATTTCTTCCGCCGTAGGCTCCCGCCCGATCTTCTGGAGCAGGCTGTGGGAAACCTTGAGCAGCTTGTTGAGGGTTTCGTTCATATGAACCGGAATACGAATGGTTCGGGACTGGTCGGCGATGGACCGGGTGATGGCCTGGCGGACCCACCAGGTGGCATAGGTGCTGAATTTATGTCCCCGCCGGTAGTCGAATTTTTCCACCGCCTTGATCAGCCCGATATTTCCCTCCTGGATCAAGTCCAAAAGATGAAGCCCGCGATTGATGTATTTCTTGGCGATCGAGACCACCAAGCGCAAATTAGCCTTGATCATCTCGTTCCGGCCCATCTCGGCCTTGATCTCGGCCCGGTAAATCGTCTGCAGGAGACGCTTGAGTTCGTCAACCGGCAGTTGGGCTTTCCTTTCGATCCGGCTTAGTTCGGCCTGGGCTTTTCTGAGCTTTTGCCCGTATTCCTCGAATGCCTCCTGGGTAAGGTCCATTTCGGAAAGCTTTTTCCTGAATTCCCGCCGGTTCTTTTTCTTTAACTGAAGGAGCCTTCGGAGGGTTTCGATGGATATGCGGGCCCGGTCTTGAAGGTCCAGGATTTCATCTTCAAGCTTTCCCGCGCGCTCTCCCAATCCCTTAAGCTTACCGATGATCGTGTCCAGGAATTGCGTTTTGCGGTTCACCTCTCTTAAGGCCTGGGCGATTTTGTCTTTCATTTCGCGCAGCTGCAATTCGAGTTTGAAGCGATTCTCGGCGCTGATTCTCTTCTTTTCCAGGCGTTCCCGCACTTTCTGGGCCTGCTTGCCGAGCTTCTGAATTTCAGAAACTTTGGCCAGAACGGCTTTTACATCCAATTCCTCCTCGAAAGGAAACTCTCCATATCCCTCCGGGCCCCGATGGGCAGGCGCCTTTTCGATGGATTTCAATCTCTCCTCAAGATCGTCCAAGTCTTCGAGGTAAAGAGGAATGGAAGATACGGCATCGACCAGCTCTCGTTCTCCCTCTTCGATTTTTTTGGCGATTTCCACTTCTTTTTCACGGGTCAGGAGCGGCACCGCGCCGATTTCCCGAAGATACAGGGCAACAGGGTCCTGGGGTTTTTCTTCCCTGTCGAAATCGGTTTCTTCGTCCTCAAGGAGGCAGGGGCCTTCCTGCTCAGGTTCTAGGTTTTTTCCCGCCTTGGGAGCGGAGTCGACTAATTCGATGTTCATTTTTTCAATTTTAGTAATAATTTCATCTATTTCTTCCGCAGAAACGACTTCGGGAGGGAGAAATTCATTGACCTGGGCATAGGTCAAAAACCCCTTTTCCTTTCCTATTTTAATAAGCTGGTTAAGCTTTTCCATTTATCGGGCCTTTCAAAAAACAAAAGAAAATTGTTTAGTTAAGGTGGTCGAAGGAACCAGAACAAAGTTATATCGGCAATCTTTTGCCCGGCTTTAAATAATACTCATATCTCCCGGCTTCTTAATCCCAATAAAATTAAAACCGCCCAGAAGGAATTTATGCATAATATTAATATAATGTTTAAAAAAAAATATGCCACGAAAAAACGTCTTTTATTTTCTTAGATGCGCTAGATCGCCGAAAGATGGAAGTTTTTTCCAGAATGAATTCAGGGATAAAGAACCAGCCGGGGGGTTTCGGGAGCAAGAAGGATTTCCGGCCCCAAATATTACAAAGTTTCAGTCCAATCCCTTTCTGCAAAAAAATCCTGAAAATCCCTTGACGGAAACCAACAGGTTTATTAATATTTTTATTGTAATTAATAGCTTAATTCATTATCGCTTTGAAGCATGTTCTTATCCAGGGGGTATTCAAGAAGAAGCGAATCCCTTTTTGCCCATCCCCAAGAAAAGGTTCTCGTCAAAACCGGAAAAGACCGGGGAATTCCTGAAATTCATCCTAAAAAAGGAGAGGAACCATGACCGAAGAAAAAAAAGGGGGCGACGCTTGGGATTCCACCCAGTGGCATGTGGTGAAGAAAGGGGAGTCCCTTTGGAAAATTTCCGAACAGTATTACGGGGACGGAAACCTTTACCGGAAGATTTTTGAGGCCAACAAGGATATTCTTTCCGATCCCAACCTGATCAAGGTGGGTCAGAAACTTAGAATCCCATAAAAGGAGGAGTCACGATGAGGAAGGGTTTTTCGTTGGTTGCGGTTTTGCTCGTAGGGCTGATGCTGGCGGTGGGCTGTTCCCGGGACAAGGAACCGGCGGAAGCGGCGATTAAAGCGGCTGAGTCCGCGTGGGCCGCGGCCAAGGGCGAAGCCGCCAAATTCGTTCCCGACAAGGTCAAAGGCGTGGAAGATGGCTTGAAGGCGGCCAAAGACGCCTTCGAGAAAAAGGAATATACCCAGGCCTTGAATGCGGCCAAAGATCTTCCCGGCCAAATTAAAGATCTTGCCGCTGCGGCCGCCGCCAAAAAAGCAGAGCTGACCAAGAGCTGGGAAGAAATGGCCGCCGGCCTTCCAAAGATGGTTGAGGCCATCAAGAGCCGGGTGGACATTCTCTCCAAGAGTAAGAAGCTCCCCGCAAATTTGGACAAAGCCAAGTTTGAGGGCGCCAAGGCTGGTCTGGAGGAGATCAACAAGGCCTGGATGGATGCAGAGGGAGCTTTCAAGGGCGGCAACATTGCCGACGCCCTTTCCAAAGGCAACGCGGTAAAGGCCAAAGCTACGGAGATCATGAACACCCTCGGCATGCAACCTCCGCCCGCGGCTAAAACCTCCTAGGACGGCGTTCGGGAGGACCCTCCCACCCTGGGGATGAAGCCCCGAAGAAACAACCGTACATTGAGGGGGATCGCAAGGTCCCCCTTTCTTATTCCGGCTGTCGATTCGTAATCCCGCCAAATCCCGCCGTGAAGGGGCAGGAATATCCCCCCACTATCGGCAAGGAGAAAACATGGCTATCAGAATGGGAACTGGGAAATTCATTTATGAGGTCCATCCTGACTGGGCTAAGCTGCCCAAGGGTTGGACATTCCTAGAGGTGGTGGACGCGGCGGTGGACTCCCGGGACCGGGTCTATGTTTTCAGCCGGGGAGAGCACCCGCTCATGGTTTTTGACCGGGAGGGGAATTTTCTGTCCTCGTGGGGAGAAGGGAAATTCAAAAGACCCCATGGAATCACCATCGGTCCAAACGACACCCTTTATCTGGCCGATGACGGCGGTCATGCGATCTATCATTTCACCCTGGAAGGAAAGTTATTAATGACCGTCGGGAGTCCGGGAAAAGCCGCCGAATTCATGGGAGGGCGGCCCTTCAATCAGCCGACTAAGGTGGCCCGGGACCCCAAAACCGGTGAGCTTTACATCTCTGACGGCTACGGGAACGCGCGGGTCCACAGGTACACTGCGGAGGGGAAATATCTGTCCTCCTGGGGAGAACCCGGGATCGACCCCGGGCAGTTCAACCTTCCCCACAGCGTAGCTTTGGACAAAGATGGGCGGCTTTTCGTGGCGGACCGTGAGAATCTGCGCATCCAGATTTTCGACCGCCAGGGCAAGTTCCTGACCATGTGGAATAACATCCATCGCCCATGCGGCATGCATATCGCCGGGGACGGAGAGGAACTGGTTTATGTTGGAGAGTTGGCCCCCGCCTACCCCTTCAACCAGAAATACCCAAATCTGGGAGGCTGCATCAGCATTTTTGATCTGAAGGGAAAACGCCTGGCCCGGTTGGGAGACTATCTTGCGGGCGAGGAGCCCCATCAGTTTCTGGCCCCTCACGGCATGACCGTGGATTCCCATGGGGATATTTACGTGGGGGAGGTCTCCTGGAGTTTCAAGGGGAAAACCCTCACCCCGCCCCGGGAACTGCCCACCTTCCGCAAACTGGTCAGGGTTTAGCGGGAAATGACTTTGCTCATGTACTCCCGGCTTTGAATGGCATACCGTTAGGGAAAGGAATTTCATTACTCGGATAGCCTAAGCCCGCCATGCAAACCAAAAAGTCCCTGGTTATCGCCTGCAACATCATGAAAGAAGAATTGATGCATGTCCAACCGGACGGGACCTCCTTCGTCTTCCTGGAGCAGTCCCTGCACCGGACCCCGCAAAAAATGAAAGGGGCCATTCAGGAGGAAATCGACAAGGCGGAAAACTGGGATGGAGACCAGATCGTCCTGGCCTACGGCCTGTGCAGCAACGGCATCCTGGGCATCCGGGCAAACCGCCATCCTGTCCTCATCCCCAGGGTTCATGACTGCATAACCCTTTTTCTGGGGTCCAATGACCGCTACATGGAAGAACATCATAGGGAGCCCGGGACGTACTATCTGACCAAGGGCTGGATCGAGGAAAAAAAGTCTCCCCTGGGGATCTTTGAAGAGTACTGCGGGCGCTACGGCAAGGAAACGGCGGAGTGGGTGATCCGGGAAGAGCTGAAGAACTATACCCGCATCGCCCTGGTCGAGTCGGAGCTGGGCATGGGAGAGACCCACCGAGAGCATGCCCGGGAGAATGCCCGATTTTTGAACCTGAAATACGAGGAAATCAAAGGGTCGCTGAAATTTTTCCGCAAGATCATCCGGGGGCCTTGGGAAAAGGATTTTGTCTATCTGAAACCCGGAGAATAGGCGGTCCAGGAGATGTTCTTGGCATAGAGCGGTTCGGGCCCCGTTCCTGCAGCTTCTTAGATGGGAGGCAATTCTCACTCCGCAATCGCAAGCCAGTTAGGATAGGTTAAATCCAAGCCGGCTCTCGATTGAATGTTTATCCGATCAATTTCATTGTCTCGCGGTAACGGCGGGGCAGGGTTTGGTAGAGGCGGGTGCCGGCGACTTTGGCCCGGGTCATTTCCGGAGAAACGTCGCCCACGATTTTGCCGGGAACGCCAACCACGAGTTTTCCCGGCGGGATTTTCCGGTTATCGGTAATCACGCATCCGGACCCGATAATGCAATCCTTCCCGATTTCCACCCCTTCATGAAGGATGGCGCCCATTCCCACGAGGACGTTTTCTCCGATCTGCGAGCCATGAACGATGGCGCTGTGGCCGATGTGACTGTCTTTAGCCAGCCGGGCGGTTTGCTCGGGAAAGGTGTGAATGACTGCATTTTCCTGGACGTTGGAGCCATCGCCGATCTCGATGTAGCCGAAATCGCCCCGCAAAACAGCACCCGGACCGATGTAGCAGTTTTCGCCGATGGTCACCCCGCCGATCAAAACTGCGCACGGATGAACAAAAGAAGTGTATCCGACGCTGGGGCGCTTTCCTTCGAATTCGTAGATGGGCATCTTTATTGTCCTTTCAGAAAATCCCGGAAAATCCTGGCAAGGCATGGGATAGGGTATGCTCTTTGCGGGAATATGGGGGGGCGAAAAGAAAAGGCGGAAGCGGGGTCTGTAAGCCGAGTTCTGTTTCCCCGGAGAGTCCGGGGACGGGGACCATTCCTCTTGCCCGGGCATTGCTGCCCGGGTCCAGCGACCTACCCGGGAGCATCGAGCGGGCCACTCTCCAACGCTCCCCTATTCGGTCTTGCACCGGGTGGGGTTTGCCGTGCCAGCCCTGTCACCAGGGCTGCGGTGAGCTCTTACCTCGCCTTTTCACCCTTACCCCGCGAAACGCGGGGCGGTATGTTTTCTGTGGCACTTTCCCTGGGGTCACCCCCGGTCGCCGTTAGCGACCACCCTGCCCTGTGGAGCTCGGACTTTCCTCCCGCCAAGCCATCGGCCCGGCGAGCGATCCCCCGACCCCCTTCCGCACCCTTTTTCCCCCTAATCTTTTATTTTTTGATCTATGGCTTCATTGGCCAGTTGATCGGCCCGGCGGTTCTCTTCCCTGGGTATCCTAAGAATACTATATTGGCTAAACCGATTCAACACCTCCCGGGCCTTCTGGTGGAGGGACTTGAGGTGGGGTTCTCGAACCCGGTACTCTCCCCGAAGCTGGCGAACGACCAGTTCGGAGTCGAGGAATAGGTTGACCCGCTTGGCGCCCATTTCGAGGGCCTTTTCCAATGCCAGAATGGCCGCCCGATATTCGGCTACATTATTGGAAGCCATTCCCAGATAGACCTTCAATTCTTTGAGAGTCCGCCCCTGGGAGTCGGAGATGACGGCTCCTCCACCGGCCTCGCCGGGGTTTCCCCGCGAAGCCCCATCGGCATGGATGAAAAATTCCGGAAATTCTTTCGGGGGAAGTTCCGGCGAAGGAATCCCAAGTTCTTCCTTGGCCCGTTCGGCACAGCGATCCAAGATTTCCTGAAGGGCCCGGGGGGTGAGAGAAGGAAAACGCTTGAAGGTTTTGGCGACGCTGAGAGTCTGGGAGAGATGTCGGAGGATTTTTTCTTCCGAAAAAGAAGAGGACTCCTTTTTTTCCTCGAAGAGGGGAGGCGAATCGGGAGCGGGGTCTTCCCTCACGGCTTTTCGGCCTTCAGCGCGCCATTGTCCCAGAATAGAATCCGGTTGCAGTTAGGACAAAGGATCAGCGATTCCTGCTTTTGCAGTTCGATGTAAAGCTGGGGGCGAAGGTTCATATTGCAGGCCTGGCATACCCCCTGGACCACGCGGGCTACGGCGATTCCCTGGCGTTTTTCCGCCAGCATCCGGTATCTGCTCAAAAGTTCCGGGGTGATTTCCTTCTCCTTTTGCTCTTTCTGCTGGACGCTTCCGGCCATCTCCTTTTCGAAGGAGGATTCCTTCTGCCGCAGGTCGGTGACCCGCCGCTCCATCGCTTGGCGTTTTTCTTCCAGTGCCCTCTCCTCCTGGGCGATCCTTTTCTGGGACTCTTCGAGCTTCTCCAGGATTTCGAGGATCTCTTCTTCCCGCTGCCGGTTCAGCTTTTTGGCGTTGTCGATCTCCTTCAGGACCGCCTGATATTCCTTGTTGGTCTTGATTTCGAGGACCCGCGCCTCCGTTTTTTTCACCTTATCGACCTCTTCTTCCAGGTCCTTTTCCTTTTTCCGCCGGTCCTTCTGCAGTTTCTCCAGGCCTTCCTTGCTCAGGCGCAGCTTTTCTTCTTCCCTTTGTAACTCTTCCTCCAGGGAAGCGATCGACTGGGGAATCTGGCTCTTTTCCCTCTCCATCTCAAGGACCCGCTGGTCGATGGTCTGTAAGACCACGAGCTTTTCCAATTGATCCCGCAATTTCCCCCTCCTGAAAAAAGAAGTGCACCCCGGGGGGTGCACTCATGAATTTACTCCCTGTCGGCCTTTTCCGTAGGCCTATCCCATTTTACCGCTTCGAGGGTCTTTCGAATCTTCATCTTGGACCATCTGGTGGGCCCACCTGGGTTCGAACCAGGGACCTTCCGGTTATGAGCCGGTGGCTCTTCCCGCTGAGCTATGGGCCCCTTTCCCATTCATTTAAAATATCCGTTTCCCCCAGCCCTGTCAAGATTGGGGGAGCGCCCGGCCGGGCGGCCCCGCAGGGCTCACCCTTCCATAAAGGCCCTAAGCTTTTTCGACCGGGATGGATGGCGCAGTTTCCTCAAAGCCTTGGCTTCGATCTGCCGGATTCTTTCCCGGGTGACGTCGAAGTTCTGTCCTACCTCTTCCAGGGTGTGATCGGCCTTCTCATCGATGCCGAAGCGCATCTTGAGAACCTTCTCCTCCCGGGGCGTCAGGGTGGACAGGACCCTTCGCGTCTGTTCCGAGAGGTTCAACTGGACCACGGCCTCGGAAGGGGCGACCACTTTCTTGTCTTCGATAAAATCTCCCAGGTAGCTGTCCTCCTCTTCCCCGATGGGAGTGTCCAGGGAAATGGGCTCCTTGGCGATTTTGAGAACCTTACGGACTTTATCCAGGGAAAAGTCCATCCGTTCGGCGATCTCTTCCGGGGTGGGTTCCCGGCCGAACTCCTGGACCAGGTAGCGCGAAGTGCGGATCAATTTGTTGATGGTTTCGATCATGTGAACCGGAATCCGGATGGTCCGGGCCTGATCGGCGATGGCCCGGGTGATGGACTGGCGAATCCACCAGGTCGCATAAGTGCTGAACTTATACCCCCGCTGGTACTCGAACTTGTCCACGGCCTTCATGAGCCCGATGTTTCCTTCCTGGATGAGGTCGAGAAACTGCAGTCCCCGGTTGGTGTACTTTTTGGCGATGGAGACCACCAGGCGAAGATTGGCCTTGATCAATTCGTTCTTGGCGACCTCGGCCTTCATCTCGCCATTCCGGACCGATTCCAGCGTCCGCTTGAGTTCCTCCACCGGCAGGTTGGATTCGGCTTCCACCCGGCGGACCTTTCGCTGGGCATTGCGGATGACCCGGCCATACTCCTCCAGAAACTCTTTCTTCAGGGTGGATTTCCGGAGAAAACGGCGGAACTCTCCGGGGTTTTTCTTCATCATCCGCAGGATTCTTTGGAGCTGGTCCAGGGGGAGATGGGCCAGGTTCAAAACTTCCTGGATTTCCCCCTCCGCCTTCTCCACCCGCTCGGCCAGGCCTTTGAGCTTCTGCACGATTTTATCGATATGCTTGGTTTTGAGATTGATATCCTTCAGCAGGGAGACGATTTTATCCTTGTTTTCCCGCAGCTTTTTCGCCAGTTGGGGCCTGGCCGCGGCGCCGCTTTTGGGCAGTTTTTCCCGAAGCTGGCGGTTCCTTTCGTCGAGCCTCCGGATCTGATCGATGAGGGCCAAAATTCTCTGGACGTTGAACTCCTCCTCGAAAAAATATTCGTCCTCTTCTTCCAGTTCGGGAACCAGTTCCTTGGGCTTAACCTTTTTGGAGCGGAGTCGCTCCCCCAGTTGAATGATTTCCTTGATCGTCAGCGGGGAGTCGAGGACGGCGTTGATGACCTCTTTTTCCCCCTGCTCGATTCGCTTGGCGATCTCCACTTCCCCTTCCCGGGTCAGGAGGGACACGGACCCCATCTCCCGCAGGTACATGTAGACCGGGTCGATCGATTTTCCCAGCCCCTCCGCATCGAGCTCGAGCTCTTCCTCCGGGGGCAGAGCCTCCGCCTCATCCCGCTGCTTGCTCACCTTGACCTTGTGGGCCGCATCGACGACCTCGATGTCCATCTCCCCGAACATCATCATCAGGTCGTCGATCTGATCCGAGGAGACGATATCCGGGGGAAGGAGATTGTTGACTTCGTCGTAGGTCAGAAAGCCCTTCTTCTTTCCCATGTGGATCAGCGCCTTTACTTTTTCCATTTCCTCTTCTTTGGCCATCATTTCCCTCACCCAACCTTTGCTCTCTGCCCTGCCTGCGCCTGGAGGCGGGGGGGCGTTTCCCCCAACCACCTCTTCTGCTCCAGGAGGAGCCGCTGTTTCCTCATCAAGAGTTCCTTCAGACCCGGCACCCCCCAGGGTTCGTCCTTCCGTTCCCGGCTTCGCTGCCGGATCTCTTCATCGACCCGCTGGATCTCCTGCCGAATCCGGGAGAGCCTGACCTTTCGCAGGCAATCCTCCAGCATGCGCTCCGGGTCCAGAAGGCTCTCCTCTTCCAAGAGAAGTTCCGAAACCAGGTTCCGTAGGTCTTCCTCCTCCATCCCGCCGAGAAACCCCTGGATTTCGATTTCCTCCCTCCCTTCCCTGGACTCCAGGAGCTTGCGGGCCAGCTTCTCGTGGCGGGGATCGGAAAAACCTTCCCTGCCCACCGCTTCCTGCACCCGGTAGATGACCGCCGGGTTCAGGAGCATAAGCTGCAGGAGCACCCGCTCGTGAGCCGGGCCGCGATGGGCGGACGAAGGAGCCTTGCCAGCCTCCGCCTCCCCCGGTTCCCTCCCCCGGAACTGATCCCGGACCTGCGATTCCTTCAGCCCCAGGCGAAGAGCGATTCTTTCGATGTACAAATTCCTCTGCAGGGGATCGGGCAGACGGCCGAGAGCCGGGATCATATCCCGGACGATCTGGACCTTTCCCTCGACCGAATCGTCCCCGTGGCGGCGGATGGACTGCTGGAAAAGGTATTCCACCAGCGGAAGCGCATCGGCCAACAACCGTTCGAACCTTTCGCCTTTTTCCTTACGAATCAGGCTGTCCGGGTCATAGCCCGCGGGCAGGGTGACGACCTTGGCGGAGATTCCTTCCTGGAGGAAAAGGTCCAGGCTTCGCTGGGTGGCCCTCTCTCCGCTTTCGTCGGCGTCAAAGACGAGGAACGCCTCCCGGGCGTATCTCCCCAAAAGCTGAAGCTGAGAGGGAGTCAGCGCCGTTCCCAAGGAAGCCACCGCGTTGCGAAAACCCGCCTGGTGCAGGGAGAGGAGGTCCATGTATCCTTCTACGATCAGGGCATGCCCCTTTTCGCGGATGAATCCCTTGGCCGCATTGAGCCCGTATAGGGTGTGACCTTTGCTGTAAATGGGCGACTCGGGCGAATTCATGTACTTGGGGGGAGGGGGGTCCGCTTCGCCCTTGCCTTCCGCGATGATGCGCCCCCCGAACCCCAGGACTCGCCCCCCTTCGCTGATGATGGGGAAGATGACTCGGCGGCGGAAACGGTCGAAGAACGCGGGCCGCCCCGCCGGAACCGATCCCTCTTTTCGGGGCAGGACCAGGCCTACGGTTTCGGCCAGGTTCAGGGGAGTTCCGTTTTTCTGCAGGAAAAGGACCAAAGAGTCCCATCCGTCCGGGGCGAAGCCCAACCGATGCTCCCGGATGGTTTCTTCGGAGATCCCCCGCTGGGAGAAATATTGTCGCCCCTCCTCCCCTATTTTTGACGAAGTGAGAGTCCGGTGATAATATTCGGCCGCCGCCTCATTCACCTCGTACAGCTTGGCCCAAAGAGTCCGGCGACGCTTCTCCTCCTCCGACAGCTCCCGGGTGGGAAGGGCGATGCCATACCGCTTGGCCAAGGCCCGGACGGCCTCGGGAAAGCTCATCTGGCTGGCTTTCATCAGAAAATGGAAGACCGTCCCCCCGGCCCCGCAGCCGAAACAATGGAAGATCCCCTTCTCCTGGTTCACCGTGAAGGAAGGGGTCCTTTCGGAGTGAAAGGGACAGAGCCCCAGGTGGTTCTTGCCCGCCTTCTTCAGGGAGACGAAGTCGGAGACCACCTCGACGATACTGGCGCGCCGCCGGATTTCCTCGATTTTTTCTTTGGGGATGAGGTCGCTCAAGGTTTATCCCCCGCCCCTGCTTTGTTCGACCGCCGCTGGTCCCCACGGGAAGAGATCGCCGGGCCGATGTCGGCCACGGTCACGCCGTTCCCCCCACGGCCCGGGCCGCCGGGAAGGAAGGCCTTAACCAGGGGGTGGTCCTGGAGATGCTCCCGAATGGCCTGGCGCAACCGGCCCGTGCCCGCCCCATGGATTACCTCCAGCTCTTTCAACCCGCCCAGGAAGGCTTCATCGATGGCCTTATCGACCAGGGGAATGGCCTCTTCCACCCGAAGGCCGATCAGGTTGATCTCCCGCTTGGGCGAGGGGATTGAATAATCGATGCGCCCCCTTTTCGGCGGCCGGGGGGGCTTTTCCGCGGACCTTTGGGCGAAAACCTCCCTCAACCGGCTTAGGCCGGCATCCGGGGAATCGGATGCGGGAAGGGCCCCGGGCGCTCCCGAGGGTCCGCCCTCCTCGCTTTTTTCCCTTGCCCAGTCGCCGACCCTTTCCTCTACGGACTGGATTTCCCGGCCCAGGCGATGCAGGTCGGTCCGGCCTTTGGCCTTAAACTCGCTGATCAGCAGCCGCAGGTCTTCCCGGGCCTGCTGGACCTCGGACCGGGTTTCTTCCCGGAGTTGAATCAAGAGCTTCTCTTTTTCCTTTTGGGTTTGATGCCAGAGAATCTCGGCCTGCCGGCGCAAGTTCTCCGCTTCGCGCCTGGCCTCTTCCCCCTCCTGGAGCTTCCTTTCCAACTCCCGCTGGGTCTGTTCCAGGCTCTGGAGCAGTTGGCTGGTTTTCTGTTCCCCCTCCCCCAGGTAGGAATAGGCCTGGCGGATGACCTCGGCCGGAAGCCCGCATTTCCGGGCCATGAGCAGGGCATGACTTTCTCCCGGCAGACCGTAGAGGAGACGGTAAGACGGGCGGAGGGTTTCGGGGTCGAATTCCACCGAAACATTGGCTACGTGGGGATGTACGGCGCCATATGCTTTGAGAAGATGAAGGTGGGTGGTAACCATGACCTTGGCCCCCCGTTTATGCAAGCCGTCCAGGATGGCCATGGTCAAGGCGGCGCCCTCCCCAGGGTCGGTTCCTCCCCCCGCTTCGTCCAGGAGCACCAAGGAGGCTTCATCGGCCTCCTCAAGGATATGGGCGACCGATCGGACCCAGGCGGAGAAGGTGCTCAGGTTCTCCCGCAAATCCTGCTCGTCGCCGATATCCGCGAAGACTTTGCCGAAGACGGCAACCTCGCTCCCCTCATCCGCCGGAATGGGAACCCCGCTCTGGGCGATCAAAGTGAGAAGGCCCAGCGTCTTAAGAGCCGCGGTCTTGCCTCCTGCGTTGGCCCCCGTGAGGATTAGGATGCTTTGCCCCGGTTCTAGCCGAAGGTCGATCGGGACCGCCTTGGCCCCCAGCAGAGGATGCCGGGCACCCAGCAACCGCCAATATCCCCGGCCATTGAGCTCGGGAAGGGTCCCCCGGCAGGCCTTTGCCCATTTGGCCTTGGCGAAGACCAGGTCCAGATGGCCGAGCACTTCCACCGCCTGCTTGAGTTCCCCGCTTTTTTCCCGGACCCGGTCGGTCAAAAAAAGAAGAATCCGCCGCTCCTCTTCTTTTTCGTCCTGGAGGAGCATATTGAGTTCGTTGTTTTCCCCCAGAGTGGAGAGGGGTTCGATGAAAAAAGTGGCCCGGGACTGGGATTGGTCGTGGATGATCCCCGGGAGGGTGTTCTTGAACTCCGCCTTGACCGCCACCACATAACGATCGTTTCGCAGGGTGATGATCTGCTCCTGGAAGACTTTGCGCAGGTCCTCTTTCTCCCAGAGATTCTCCAGGGCGTTGCGAATCCGGGACCGCAAAAGCAAAATCTCCCTGCGGAGACGGCGAAGCTCGGGGCTGGCCGAATCCAAAATCTCCCCGCGGGGACCGATGGCTGAATGGAGAGCCTCGTGCAGGTCCCTCAATTCGGGGATCCGTTCACGCCATTTTTCCAAGTGAGGATGGGGACGTTCGCTTTTTTGCAGGAACCGCCGGGCATTGCCGGCCGCCACCGCCGTGCTCTGCACCTGAAGAAGGCTTTGGGAAGGCAAGCAAGTCCCTTCGGCCCGGGCTTGATGGAGGAGGGGGCGGAGTTCCGCAAGCCCTCCCAAAGGAATATCTCCGTCCAATTCCAGGAGGTCCCGGGCTTCGGCAACTTCTCGCAGCCGCGTTTCCACTTCCCCCGCCCGGGAAGCGGGGCGCAACGCCAGGCAGAGAGCCTGCCCCACCTCAGAAGAGGCATAAGCCTGCAGCCCCTGCAAAAAAAGATGGAACTCTAAAACCCGGAGTGACCGTTCCTCCATGGCCCCGCTCTAACCCGCTGAAAGAACCGCGTCAGCGACTTCTTCCCTTTTCTCAAGAGACCCCAGGGCCGCTTTCCCGAAAAGGGAAGGTCCGGAATAAACGGCAAAGAATGTTCGCTGGTCTAAAGATGAGGGCTGGGATAAGGATATCCGCCGTCCCTGCGCTCCGCGGCCGCAAAAGGGTGTGCCCGTTTGACGTAGGGAGTTGCCCGTTCGATTCCAGGATGGCAAAGTACGCGTTGTCAGGGCCTCGGAATTATGTAGGGATGGGAGCCGATGAAGTGGGCCTTCAGCTCGCCCTTTGGGCCAATTTCTGCTTGACCATCTCGCTGACCGCCTTTCCGTCCGCCCGCCCGCTCACCTTGGGCATGATCCATTTCATGACCCTTCCCTGGTCTTTGGGCCCGGCGGCTTGCGTCTCTTGGATCCCCTGATGGACGAGGTCCTCAAGCTCGGCAGATGAGAGCGCCTGGGGGAGATAGGAGAGTAGGACCTTCAGCTCGGCCTCCTCCTTTTCCACCAGGTCGGGGCGGTTGCCCTCGGCAAAAAGGCGGATGGATTCGCGCCTCTGTTTGACGAGGGATGAGATGGTCTCGAGTACCTCGGCGTCCGACAGCTCTTTCTTCTGTCCGCTGACTTCACGCTTTTTGGCTTCGGTCCGAATCATACGCAAAGCGGAGAGCTGGCGTTCATCCCGAGCCTTCAGCGCTGCTTGGTAATCGTGAGCGATCCGTTCTTTGGTCGTCATGGTGAATCAATCTTCGTAAATCCGCATGCGCTTCATGGCCCGCTTCCTGGCGGCCAAGGCCTTCTTCTTTCTCTTCACGCTGGGTTTTTCGTAGTGCTCCCGTTTGCGGATTTCGGAAAGAATCCCGGCCTTTTCGCACTGTTTTTTAAAGCGCTTCAGGGCATTTTCGAAGGATTCTCCTTCTTTTACTCTGACCCCCGGCATTCATGCTCGCCTCCCTCCGGACTGCCGGAATTTTTTGAATCTTTTTGCAATCACTGAATTAAAAACTCGTCCTTGAAAAATACTTTTGAAAACAAAAGATGGGTAACGGAAAAGCCTTCCCTCCGTATTTTGGGGACTTTTTCCTTTCCCAGCATTAAATAATCATATTAATAGCAAATATTCAAAAAGTCAAAGGTTTTTTTGGGTTTTGCTCCGGCCTCGAGGAATCATACCCCCTTAATAATCCAACTATCGAATATGATTAAACTTAACGGACCGGGACGCCTTTTCCTTGCAGATAGGATTTCACCTCCCGGACAGTATGCTGTCGAAAATGGAAGATGGAGGCCGCCAGAACGGCATCGGCCCGGCCCTGATTCAGCGCTTCGAGCAAATGGTCCATCGTTCCAGCTCCCCCCGAGGCGATGATGGGAATGGACAGGGAATCGGAAAAAAGGCGGGTCAGGGGGATATCGTATCCCTCCTTGGTCCCATCCCGGTCCATGCTGGTGAGAAGAACCTCGCCGGCCCCCCCCTCTTCCACCTTCCGGGCCCAATCCAGGGCATCTATGCCCGTGGGAGTGCGCCCTCCGTGGACGTATACCTCCCAAGAGACCCTTTTCCCCAGGGAAAGGAGTTCATTCCCTTTTCCCTCCCGGGCCAGGAGATCGGCTTTCGCCCAAAGGTCGTCGCCCGAGGGCCTGCGTTTGGCGTCGATCGCCACCACGATACACTGGCTTCCGAACCTTTCCGAGGCCTCCCGGACGAGGTCCGGTCTCTGGACCGCGGCAGTATTCAGGGAGACCTTGTCGGCTCCTGCCTGGAGAAGCTCCCGGATTTCGTCCAGGGTGCGGATTCCCCCTCCCACGGTTAGCGGCATGAACACTTCCTCCGCAGTCCGCCGGACCACCTCCAGAAGAATCTTCCTTCGTTCATGGGAGGCGGTGATATCCAGGAAGGTTAGCTCATCAGCCCCTTGTTGATCGTAGACCCGGGCATTTTCCACCGGGTCTCCCGCGTCGCGCAAATGGATGAAGTTGATTCCTTTCACCACCCGCCCGTCTTTCACGTCCAGGCAGGGAATAATCCTTTTAGCCAACATCTCCGGCCTTCCCTTCCGAAAGCCGAATGGCCTCGGGTAGCTTCAGGGTCCCCGCATAAAGGGCCCTTCCCACGATCACCCCCTTCACCCCGTCCTTTTCCAGGGGGAGGAGGGCTCGAAGGTCTTCCAGGGTGGAGACTCCGCCCGAAGCGATGACCGGGACCTTCAAGGACCTCGCCAATTCCTGGGTATCCTTCAGGTTAATCCCTTTTTGGGTTCCGTCCCGAAGGATGTCGGTGTAAATGATGGCCGAGGCCCCCAATCCTTCACACTTCCGGGCCAGTTCCGCAGCGGCTATGGAGGTTTCCTCGGTCCAGCCGGAGACCGCCGCCCGGCCGGCTTTTGCCGCGATGTCGACCGCAATCCTGCCAGGCCAGCGGTCACAGGCAGCCTTGAGAAAATCGGGACTGGCAAAGGCAGCGGTCCCCAGGATCACCCGTTGCACGCCCGAAGAAAGGTAATCATGGATTGTTGCGAGGTCGCGAATTCCTCCCCCCGTCTGCACCGGAACGGGTGATTTTTGGGCGATGGCCAAAATGGCCGCGCGGTTGCGCGGAACTCCTTCCCGGGCCCCGTCCAAGTCTACGACATGCAGAAACCGGGCCCCCTGGGAGACCCATTTCTTAGCCATGGCCGCAGGGTTTTGCCCATACACCGTCTCTTGATAGTAATCTCCTTGGAAAAGACGCACGCATTTTCCGCCCCGAATGTCGATGGCCGGGATGATTAACATGAAAAGTGCCTTACGTTTGCTTAAGTGGGCTTCAGCGCCTCAAGTCTTTTTTCAGTTCTGACCCTATGCTCTCTGCGCTTTGCCCTATGCCCTCGGGAATTATAGGTACTGCCGCGGCCCCCTTTCCTTCAACTGCTGGAGAACGCGGCGGACGTCCTGGGACCGGTCCCTTGGGCAGACCAGCAACGCATCCCCAGCTTCCACCACCACGACATCCTTTAAACCTAAAACAGCGATGAGACTCCTTTCGCCGCGGATCAAACAACCCGAACTTTCGAGGGCCAGAACCCCGCTTTCCCCTTTTCTCTCCCCCGGAATACAGACATTCCCCGAAGGGTCTTTGGGCCAGAGGTTCCAAAGGGCATTCCAGCTTCCCACATCGCTCCAGCCGAACCGGGCTTCGATCAAGGCCACGTTGGGGGCTTTCTCCATAACTCCATAGTCTATGGAAATGGAAGGGCAGCGGGAATACACTTTCTCCAGGACCTTCCTTTCATCTTGCTTGCCCAGGGAGGCTTTCACCTCCTGCATGTCCCGGTAAAGCTGGGGAAGATAAGTTTCCAGAGCCTCAAGGAATACCCCCAGCCTCCAGACGAACATGCCGCTGTTCCAGAGGAAATCCCCCCGGCGCAAGTAAGCCCTCGCTTTCTGCAGGGTGGGCTTTTCCCGGAAGGCCTTGGCGCTGAATACATCCGTTCCTCGAACTCGGGCGAGGACCGGGCCTTTTTGAATGTACCCGTATCCCGTCTCCGGGCCGGTCGGAGTGATTCCCAGGGTGAGGAGATAATTTTCGCGGGAGGCGAATTCAGCCGCCCGGCGAAGGGTCCGCAGGAATATTTCCGGTGCTCCGATGTAATGATCCGCCGGCAGGACGATCATCAGCGCGTTGGGGTTCGCCCTCTGCACGTGCACCGCCGCCAGGCCGAGACAAGGGGCCGTGTTTTTCCCCTCCGGCTCAAGAAGAAGGTTTGCGGGGGGAATCTCGGGTACCTCCCGGCGAAGCTGCCGGGCCTGGGAGCGGGAGGTGACGATGAGGACCTTTTCGGGGGGTACCAGAGAGCGGACCCGGTCCACCGTCTCCCGGATCATGGTCCGGGGAGAAAGAATGGGTAGGACCTGCTTGGGCCGCTTTTCCCGGCTCCAGGGCCAGAAACGGGTCCCGCCGCCGCCGGCCATGACGATTACATAGATATCCGGTATCTTCATTCTTTTGAAAGTTTTTCCACCCTTTCCTCGACAAGATTTCGGATCTCCTGGAGCCGCTCCGGCGTCCGGGCTTCGAAGCGCAAAACCAGGATGGGTTGGGTATTGGAGGCCCGCACGAGGCCCCATCCGTCCGGAAAGATAACCCGCACCCCATCCACGTCCACGATGGGGTATTCCTTGCGGAAGGACTCCTTGACCTTTTCGGCAATGGAAAATTTTTTGTCCTCCGGGCAGTCCACCCGAATCTCGGGGGTGTTGCAGGTCCGGGGAACATCGCTGAGAAGGTCGGGGATCCGCGTTTCCGTCTGGGACAGGATCTCCACCAGCCGGCAGGAAGCGTAGATGGCGTCATCGTACCCAAAATAGCGGTCCGCAAAAAAGATGTGCCCGCTCATCTCCCCCCCCAGAAGCGCCTTTTCCTCCTTCATCTGCTTCTTGAGGAGGGAGTGTCCGGCCCGTCCCATGATGGCCCGCCCGCCCCTCTTGGCAATATCGTCGTAAAGGTTCTGGGAGCATTTCACCTCGGAGACGATGGTCGCCCCGGGGTGGTTTCTCAGGACCTGCCGGGAGAAGAGAATCATCAACTGGTCTCCCCAGATGATATTTCCCAGGTGGTCCACCGCCCCGATCCGGTCGGCGTCGCCGTCGTACCCGATTCCGACTTCCGCTCCGGTCTCCTTCACTTTGGCGATCAAGGCTTCCATGTATTCCGGGATGGTGGGGTCGGGATGATGATGGGGAAAGCGGCCGTCCACCTCGGAGTAAAGGTCGATGACCTCGCAGCCCAGGTCTCTTAACAATTCCGGGGCCACCAGGCCCGCCGTCCCGTTACCGCTGTCGATTACTACCTTGATCTTCCGCTGGAGCTTTATGTTCTGCGCCAGGTATTGCCGGTAAGCGGGAATGATTTCCCGGCGGGAAATCGATCCCTGGCCGCGGATGAAATTCTGGGACTCGATAATCCGCCGCAGGTCCTGGATCTGTTCCCCATAGAGCGTATCTTTACCCGAACAGACCTTGAACCCGTTGAATTCGGGGGGATTATGACTCCCGGTGATCATGGCCCCGCCGTCCCGGTTCAGGTGGAAGAGAGAGAAATAGAAAACCGGGGTGGGGCAGACCCCGAGGTCCACCACCTCCATCCCTCCCTCGGCCATACCCTGAATCAAGGGTGCACAAAGGCGGGGGGAGCTTAGGCGGCCGTCACGGCCCACCGAGACGCTTCGCTTCCCCTGGCGGGATAAATAAGTGGCCAGGCCACGGCCAATCAGGCGGGCGACTTCGACGGTTAAGTCTTGATCGACCACGCCGCGGATGTCATATTCCCTGAAGATTCGGGGATTCATGGGTTTTCCGGCTTTGATTGATTGCTTTTGGGTCCATTGAATAAGACCCGAGGAGAAACCTTATTTAAAGTAGCATGCCGAGGTTGCAGGGTCAAACGAATCCGCCCGATCTTTCGACTATTTCTTTATCTGTTTTTTGATATACTACGGGTGGCGAACTCTTCCAAGAATCTTCCCTTCCGGCAACGAAATTGGGAAAAGCGGCTTCCGATCATCGGAGTGAAAAAAATGATCCATTACGCCTGGGTAATAGCCTTCACAGGAACCCTAGTCACGATCCTCGCTCATGGCTTCGGCCGAATGTCCTATTCGGTCATTCTCCCTTCCATGAAGGAGGGATTGCTCCTGAATTACACCCAACTGGGCGCCCTGGCCACGGGGAATTTTATCGGATATCTTTCCCTGGCCATTATCGGGGGGTTTCTGGCCGCCCGGTTTGGGATTCGCCGGATTGTTTTTCTATCGCTCCTGGTGATCGGCGTCAGTTTATTCTTAACCGGGTTTGCTGATTCCTTTCTTTTTGCCTTTCTTATGAGGCTCGTCACGGGAGCGGGAAACGGGGGGAGTTTCGTTCCCATCATGGCCATTCCCGCCGCTTGGTTTGCCATGAAGAAGAGGGGACTTGCGACGGGCATTGTGTCGGGGGGGATCGGGGCCGGATTATTTTTGACCGGGATCATCCTGCCGCCCCTGATCGCCGCCTTTGGAAAGGAGGGTTGGAGGTATGCCTGGTTTTTCATGGGCCTGGTTGTATTTGTCCTGGCTTTCTTATGCTATGCCGTCTTGAGGAATCAGCCCCATGAAAAAGGCCTATCCATGCTGGGGGGTAAGGAGGAACCGAAGGAGGGGCCGAAGAGCACATTCTTCTCCGCGTTCCGGGATGTGCTGGGGGAGCCGGAGTTATGGAAGCTCGGCTGCGTCTATTTTATGTTTGGTTTTTCTTATGTTATCTATCTGACCTTTTTCATAGCTTACCTGAATAAAGAAATGGGACTTGAGGCCATATCGGCGGGAAGGATTTTGGCCGTTCTCGGCATATTCAGTATATTTTGCGGGGTCATCTTCGGGTGGATCTCAGATGTTCTGGGCCGGCGGTTGGGCTCCATGCTTGCCTATCTAACGCTTGCTCTTGCTTATTTGATCTTTGCCTTCTGGAAGGATTCCACCGGTTTTTATCTATCCGCGGTGGTGTTCGGGATTGCTTCCTTTTCGGTCCCCACCATCATGGCGGCGGCTTCCGGGGATACGGTGGGGGGAAGGTTGGCGCCCGCCGCACTCGGGTTCGTCACTCTTTTTTTCGGGATCGGACAGGCCCTGGGGCCGGCGATCGGGGGATGGATAAAGGATACCACGGGCACCTTTACCCATGCCTTCGTTCTATGCGCCGCCGTGTCCCTTCTGGGGGCGGCAGGATCATTGGTTTTGCGGGGGGCTAGAAAATGACTCGAAAAACCCGTTCCATGGTTGTGGAAGAACCCGGGAGGATGGTTTTGCGGGAATTTGAACGACCCGCGATCGGCCCGGAGGATGGGCTGCTCAAGGTGGAGATGGCGGGGGTTTGCGGATCAGACCCGGGAATGTTCAGGGGGAAGGCCACTGCCCTGCCCATTAGGTATCCCCTGATCCTGGGCCATGAGGTCGTGGGGCATATCGAAGCAATCGGAGGGGTGGCGGCGAAGAGACATAGGGTGAAAGAAGGGGACAGGGTCATCGTGGAAACGGCCTTCGGCTGCGGCCATTGCCCTGCCTGTTTGACGGGAAAGTACGTGCAGTGCGAATCTTCCCTGATGTACGGGCACACGATTTCCTGCCAGGAGCCGCCCCATTTATGGGGAGCCTACGGGGAATATTTGTACCTGGCCCCCCGGGCGAATTTCCATAGAATCGGCGACGATCTGCCTGCCGAAGCGGCGGTCTTGATCTGCGCGGTGCTGGGCAATGCCGTCCGCTGGCTGCGGCAGGTGGGGGGAGTTTCCATCGGGCACACGGTGGTCATCGAAGGTCCGGGCCTGCAGGGGCTGGCCGGGGTCATCGTGGCCCGGGAGTCCGGAGCCTCTCGCATCATCGTTACCGGCCTGAAGAGGGATAAAAAGAGATTTGCCTTGGCCCGGGAATTCGGGGCGACTCATTGCCTCGATGCGGAAGATCGAGACCCGGTGGAGGAAGTGAGAGAAATAACCAAAGGAACCATGGCCGATGTGGTCATCGATGTGACCGGCCATCCGGAAGGGGCCGTAAAGGCCCTGGACCTGGTCCGGAAAGGAGGGACGATCCTGTTGCCGGGGATTTATGGAGCCGGCAAATCGATCCCCTTGGTCCTGGATCAATTGGTTTTCAAAGAAGTCAAAATTCAAGGAGTCTTGAGCCAAAATATCCAATCGGTTCTCCCCGCCATTGCCTTGGCGGAAGCGAGGAAATATCCGATCGAAATGATGGTCACCCACCGGTTTCCATTGGAAGAGGCGGAAAGGGCGGTCCGCTTGGTCGCCGGGGAATTCGAAGCCGAAGAACCGATCAAGGTTGTCATTCTCCCCTGGAAAGAATAAGCCCGAATTTTCCCCTTGCGACGGGTATCGACAACCCCCGGCGGATATGCTATAAGGATACATCGAATCGGGGCAAAGCAATGGATAGCGGATGGAAAGGATTTCGGTAACGCGAGGAGAGGAAAAAATGAGATGTTTTGGGAAAGATGCACGGCTTGGGTTCCTTTCGGCAATTCTTTTCGGGACAGGGATTTTCCTCGGGGGCTGCGCAGCCACCATCAACCACACCTACGACCCGATGGCGGATTTCTCGACGGGCAAAAGCTATAGCTGGGCACCGGGGTGGTTGGCCAATCGCCAGGAACCCCTGATCGAGAAAAACGTGCGCTACTTTGCCGACAAATCCCTCAGAGAAAAAGGCTTCACCCTTTCCACCGATAAGCCTGATTTTATGCTCTCGATGAATTACGAATTGGAATATTCGGACCCTTACAGGATGCGCTTGCTAAACCTGTTCGTTCACAAGACGCCAGGCAAAGAATTGATCTGGCAGGGGACCGCCCATGGAGCCATCAATGCCGACGCTGCCTCCCCCGACCTAGCTGAAACCGTAAAAAAGATCCTAATGAATTTCCCACCCAAGCGGTAACCCCGTTTCTACCCATCATTATCTATGCCCAAAACAGACCTTGACTGAAGAGCAGGGGCAAGCGGATCATTCCGGATCCGTCTGGGTGGGAAGGAACGTTTCACCTTTTTTGGTTTTTTAAGTATAGGTCTTCTCCCAATCGATTGGGTAAGAAGGGAGAAAACAACTCCACCGCACACGCCCGGGCGGGATGCCCCCCTGGGCCCGGCCAGCTTTCTTCCGGCAGGGGTAGACCCGGGAAGCTCAAAATCTTTCTCAAGCACCCACTCGATTGGGAGAAGACTCTTAAGTCTAAGGGACCGGATTTTGTTCATTTGAAATTTCGATCAAATTTCCATCCGCGTCCCGGATGTAGACCGATTCAATAAGCCCCTGAGCGCCGCTTCGTCGAACCGGGCCCTCGATGATTGTTGCGCCGCATCGGCCGAGGTGGTCTATCACTTTTCGCAGGGGGACCGGCGTGAGGAAACATAGGTCTGCGGAACCAGGAGTCGGCCTATGGGCTTTGGGTTCCATCTCCTGGCCAGCCTTATGGAGGTTTATTTTCTGGGAACCGAAGGCTAGGGCTTTCCGCTTGTCTTCGAAGGTTATAATCTCCATGTCCAGCACCTTGGAGTAGAATTTGCAAGTAGCGGAAATGTCCTTTACGGTCAGAACCAAATGGTCCAGGCGCTCGATCTTGATCAAATTTCACCTCCCCGGGATGATTCCTTCGACCTTGGGAAGGGACGGCGTGGGGCTGGAACGCTGGCGGGCGAGGGATTCAATTTCATCCAGGCATTGACGGAGCTTGGGCAGCGAATCGGACTTTAGGTCGAAGTAATTCACGCTGGCCCCGAAAGGGACAACTCCCGACCATTTGAAAACGATCTTCAACTTGCCCCTCCGCTTCACCAGAAGAAGGCTTTTCTTGCTCTTTCCCATCAGAAAGGACTTCTCTTCCAAGGCCCCAAAATCCTTAACCACCCGGCCGGCAAATATTCGGTCCCAAAAGCTCATCCCCCCTTTTGTAAGGAAAGCTTTTCCCCAAATAGGTTGTTGTTGATTCTGCAAACGGGGCCGCCCCGCGCAACACCGGGGGCTAATGATTTATAACTTATGGAAATAAATAGAGTTTTCTCTTTTGGCCCGACTCGATCCAGAGCCTGTTGGAGCGAAAAATTAGAGCAATCAGAATTTCATCGGGTCAACATCCTTGACTTTTGCTGATTCCTGCCAGCATAATATCATAAAAGTTTTTCAGCCGCTCGCTCCAGCGGGACAGGCCGATCAGGAACAAGGAATCGCAAGCCAACGGTGTTGGCTTTTTTTATCACCGGAGGAGGACTCAGCATGGGGGTTAAAATTACGGACACCACAATGAGGGACGGGCATCAGTCCCTTATGGCCACCCGACTGCGAACGGCAGACCTTTTGCCCATTGCCGAAGAGATGGACCGGGTGGGGTTCTTCTCCCTGGAGACCTGGGGCGGGGCGACTTTTGATGCCTGCATCCGTTTTCTGAATGAAGACCCCTGGGAACGTCTGCGGACCCTAAAGGCTCACCTTCCCCGGACGCCCCTGCAAATGCTCCTGCGCGGACAAAACCTGGTCGGATACCGGCATTACGCCGACGACGTGGTGGAGGAATTCGTCCGCCTGGCCATTAAAAACGGGATCGGAATCTTTCGCATCTTCGACGCGCTGAACGATGTGCGCAACATGACTTCGGCCATCGCCGCAGCCAAGAAGGGCAAGGCCCATGTCCAGGGGACCATCTCCTACACGGTGAGCCCGGTTCACACCGTGGAACGATTCACCCAGATGGGAGCCGAACTGGAAAAGGCCGGATGCGATTCCCTCTGCATCAAGGACATGGCCGGGCTGATCACCCCCAAGGCGGTGACCGAGCTGACCCGCGCCCTGAAAAAAGTCATAACCATCCCCATCGATCTTCACAGCCATTGCACCAGCGGAGTGGCGCCCTTCAGCTACCAGGCGGCGGCCGAAGCGGGGGTCGATATCCTGGATACAGCCCTTGGCCCTTTCAGCGGGGGCACATCCCAGCCAACGACCGAGGCCTTGGTCGCTGCCCTTCAAGGGACCCCCTTCGATACCCGATTGGACCTAAACCTTCTAGCCCGGATCAGCGGGGGCCTGAATCCCCTTCGGGAAAAATATAAAGGCCTCTTCGACCCAATCGCCGAGCGGCCGGACATCAATGTTTTTTTGCACCAAATACCCGGGGGAATGCTCTCCAATCTTCTCTCCCAGCTCAAGGAACAGAAGAAGACGGAAAAATACCCGGCCGTCCTGGAGGAAATTCCGCGGGTTCGTAAAGACCTGGGTTATCCCCCTTTGGTCACCCCAACCTCCCAGATCGTGGGAACTCAGGCGGTGATCAACGTGATTCTGGGAAAGAGGTACGCGAGCGTGACCAAAGAGGTGAAAGAATACTGCCTGGGCTTTTACGGCCGGACGCCGGCGCCCATCGATCCGGACATCCGCAAGAAAATTATCGGCCAGGAGGAACCCATCGAATGCCGGCCTGCCGACCTCATCAAGCCCCAGCTCGAAGGGCTCAAAAAGGAGATGGAGGAAATGGGCCTTTTAAAAAAGGAAGAGGACCTGATCACTTATGCCCTCTACCCGAACGTGGCCCCCAAGTTCCTCCGGGGAGAAATCAAGGAGGAGTCTATCCCGGCGGCGTGAAGGGAGCGCAAAAACAAAAGGGAGTCATCGCAAAAAACGCCGGGGTTGTTAAAATAATTTAAGGTTTTTGCAAAAAGCTTCTTTCCTTTCATCGTAAGCATCCCTTATTTTTCTTTCCGTTCCCCGGGTGCGATTCGATCTCCGGGGTTCATGTTTTTCAGGAGTTTTTATGGAGAAAGGGGCCATTGATTTTGCCAAGGCGGGGGGACTGATCCCGGCCATCGTCCAGGACTGGAAGACCGGGGAGGTCCTGATGGTAGCCTACATGAATGCCGAGAGCTGGGCCAAAACCCAAGAGACGGGTAAGGCCTGCTTCTGGTCCCGCTCGCGGAAAAAACTCTGGCTCAAGGGCGAGACCTCAGGCCACGTGCAGCGGGTCAAAGAAGCTTACCTGGACTGCGATAACGACGCCCTTCTTTTGAAAGTGGAACAAGTGGGCGGGGCGGCCTGCCATACCGGGTTCCGGTCCTGCTTTTACCGCCGGATCGAAGGGGACCGATTGGAGCCCGTGGGAGAGAGGGTCTTCGACCCCAAGGAGGTTTACGGTGAATAAGCTCAAGTTCGGGATCCCCAAGGGAAGCCTGGAGAAAGCCACCACCGATCTTTTCGCCAAGGCGGGATGGATGATCAAAGCCAGCTCGCGGAACTATTTCCCGACGGTGGACGATCCCCATCTTTCCTGCGCCATCATCCGGGCCCAGGAAATGGCCCGTTACGTGGAGGAAGGCGTCCTGGATGCGGCGATCACGGGAAAAGACTGGATCCTGGAAAGCGGCGCCGAGGTGGTCGAAGTCCAGGAGATGATCTATTCCAAAGAAAGCCCCCGGCCCGCCCGGTGGGTCTTAGTGGTAACCGAGGATTCTCCCATTCGGCGGATCGAGGACCTGCAGGGAAAGAAGATCGCCACCGAACTGGTCTCTTTCACCAAAAAATATTTTGCCGACCGAGGAATCACGGTCAAGGTGGAGTTTTCCTGGGGGACCACCGAGGCCAAGGTGGTCGAAGGGTTGGTGGATGCCATCGTGGATGTGACCGAAACCGGCTCGACCATTCGGGCCCACCATTTGCGCATCGTCCACGAGCTCATGCAGTCAACCCCCCGCCTCATCGCCAACCCAGATTCCTGGAAGGACCCCTGGAAGAAGGAGAAGATCGAGCAGATTGCCACCTTGCTGAAGGCCGCCCTGGGGGCCGACCGAATGGTGGGGTTGAAGATGAACGTCCCTCAAAAAAACTTGGAAACGGTCATCGCCATCCTCCCCTGCCTTAACGCTCCCACGGTCGCCTCCCTCTACCAGAGCGACTGGTATTCGGTGGAAGTCGTCGTTAGGGAAGAAGTGGTGCGGGAGCTCATCCCCCAACTCCTGAAAAAAGGGGCCGAGGGCATTATTGAGTATTCCCTGAACAAGGTCATCTAAATCTTTCTGACTGTTTAGCCATTTAAAAAGGCTCCTCCAAAAATCCCTCCCGTCCTCCCTTTTTCAAAGGGCGGAGACCTTTTTTTTGAGTTATGCAGGGGAATAAAAGCGAATTTCCCCCTTTGAAAAAGGGGGATCAAGGGGGATTTCCAGGATTCCTCATCTATGGGGAGCTCTTTTCTCATGGGGCTAAACAGTTGCAAATTTTTTTTATTGACTTTGGAAGTCCGGGCGTATATATTATTTCCCGCCTTTTGTTCGTAGCCTACCCATTTGTCACATGAGATGAAATTGAATACCTGAGTCCCGGAAAGGGGCAAGGTGTATGCGGTATTTTCTCTGCCGGCAGATTCTCTCGCTCCCGGGGAAGGGGGGAGTGAGCGGCCCATTGCGAGATTGCTCCCCCAAACGAATTCCCTTTCCTTCCATTTCAGACAGAATGACCCAGTTCGAGGGTTCCAGCGATGTACGTCTCGAATGAAGTCCAGCTGAAGGTGGAGAATATCCATATCGCCTTCGGCGGCGTGAAAGCCCTGCGGGAAGTGAGCATCGAGGTCCGGAAGGGAGAGATTTTCTCCCTGATCGGACCCAACGGGGCGGGGAAGACCGTCTGCCTGAACTGCATCAACGGCCTCTATCACCCTCAGGAAGGAAAGATCTTTTTTGAAGGCGAAAATATCACCCACCTGAGACCTTACCAGCGGGCCAAGCTGGGAATCGCCCGGTCCTTCCAGAAGATCGAACTCTTCAAAGGCATGACCGTCCTGGACAACATCCGGCTGGGCCGGCATATCCACCTGAAGACCAACCTCATCGAAGGGGCGGTTTACCTGGGCCGGGCCGCCCGGCAGGAGATCGAACACCGGGAATTCATCGAAAAAGAGATCATCGACCTCCTGGAAATCGAGCACATCCGGGACAAGGTGGTGGGCATGTTGCCCTACGGCCTCCAAAAACGGGTGGAATTGGCCCGGGCCCTGGCCCTGAACCCCAGACTCCTGATCCTGGACGAGCCCATGGCGGGGCTGAACCTGGAAGAGGTGGAAGACATGGCCCGGTTTATCCTGGACGTGAACGAAGAGGACCGCTGGAAGGTCACTTGCCTCCTCGTGGAACACGACATGGGAGTGGTCATGGACATCTCCCACCGGGTGGCGGTCCTGAACTTCGGGGAGAAGATCGCCGAGGGCACTCCCCAGGAAATCCAAAAAAACCCGCTGGTCATTCAGGCCTATCTGGGAGAGGTAGAAAGTCTCTATGCCACGCGCAGATGATCTCAAGTACCTGGACCGGGAGATCGATCCGAGCCTAACCCTCCCCAAGCTGTTCCAGGAGACTTGCCGGAAGTACTGGAACCGCAAGGTGGCCCTGCGGGAGAAGGAGTTCGGCATCTGGCGGCCCATCACCTGGAAGGATTACTACGAAAGGGTTAAGTGGATCGCCCTCGGCCTCCACTTCCTGGGGCTCCAGAGGGGGGACAAGGTGGCCATGATCGGGGACAACCGGCCCGAAGGGCTCATGGTGGAGATGGCCACCCTGTGCGCGGGGGGGGTCGGGGTGTGGCTCTTCCAGGATTCGCTGATTGACGAAGTGGCCTACATCATCGACCATTCCGATTCCCGGTTCCTCATGGGCGAAGGGCAGGAGGAGGTGGATAAGGCCCTTTCCATTAAAAGCAAGTGCCCCAAGCTGCATAAAGTCATCTGGGACGACCCCAAGGGGATGCGGGGATACGAAGACCCTCTCCTGATCAGTTTGAAGGAAGTCCAGGAGAGGGGCAGGGAGCTGGATGAAAAAGAACCCGATCTCTTTGACCGCCTGGTCCAGGCGGGCAAGGGCGGCGATGTGGCCCTGCTTTTCTATACCTAGGGGACCACGGCCCTGCCCAAGGGCGCCCTCCTCAGCCACTACAACATGCTGACCATGGGTCAAAACCTCATGCGGGTGGACCCCTGTTATGAAGACGACGACTTTGTCTCGTTCCTGCCCTTCGCCTGGATTGGGGAGCAGATGATGTCCATCTCCTGCGGCCTCCTGGCCGGATTTACCATCAATTTTCCGGAGGAGCCGGAGACCGCCCAGGAAAACATCCGGGAGATCGGGCCTCAGGTCATGTTCTCCCCGCCCCGAATCTACGAACAGATGGTCCGGACCGTCCAGGTTAAGTACCTCGATTCCTCCTGGATCAAGCGAAAGATGTACGAATGGTCCATGGCTATAGGGTATCGAGCCGCGGACCTGCGGTTCGCCAAAAAGCCCGTCCCCCTGTGGTTGCGGGTCTTGAACCTCCTGGCCTACGGGTCGGTGCACAAGAAGCTCCGGGATCACCTGGGGCTCTCCCGCATCCGCCACACCTACACGGGCGGGGCGGCCATGGGGCCCGACCATTTCCGTTTCTTTCACGCCATCGGGGTCAACCTCAAGCAGATCTACGGGCAGACGGAGATCGCCGGTATATCGGTCCTCCACCGGGACGGAGACATCAAATTCGACACGGTGGGCAAGCCCATTCCGGGGACCGAGGTCCGGGTCACCCCCGAGGGGGAAATCATCTCCAAAAGCCCTTCGGTCTTCTTGGGATATTACCGGATGCCGAGCGAGACGGAAAAAACCCTCCGGGACGGGTGGCTCTATTCCGGGGACATGGGGTTCATCGACAGCGACGGGCACCTGGTGGTCTTCGACCGCAGCAAGGACGTGATGATCCTCGCCGATCGGACCAAGTTTTCCCCCCAATACCTGGAGACCCGCCTCAAGTTCAGCCCCTATATCAAGGATGTGTGGGTCATCGGCGACCAGCGGCCTTTCGTCGCGGCAGTCCTCTGCATCGACTACACCGTGGTGGGCAAATGGGCGGAAGACCGGAACATTCCCTACACCAGCTATCCCGAACTCTCCCAGAAACCCCAGGTTTATGACCTGGTGCAGAAGGAGATCGTGAAAATGAACGCCGGCCTTCCCCCGGCGGCCCGGGTGCGCCGGTTCGTCAACCTCTTCAAGGAATTCGATGCCGACGACGACGAGTTGACCCGCACCCGGAAAATCCGGAGGGCCTTCGTGGAGCAGCGCTACCGGGACATCATGGAGGCGATTTATTCCTCCCAATCCATCGTGCACATGGATACGACCATCACCTACGAAGACGGGACGGAAGTGAAGATCAAGGCCGACATGCGCGTGGCCGATGTTGCCCAGGAGGTGGCCTGATGGACGTATTCTTGCAGCTCCTCATCACCGGAGTCATGGTGGGTTCCATCTATGCCCTGGTGGCCCTGGGCTGGACGCTCATCTATAAATGCTCCGGCGTGCTCAACCTGGCCATGGGGGAGCTTACCTTGATCGGGGCCTATGTCTGCCTGTCCTTCTACAACTGGGGGGTCCCTTTCCTGGTGAGCCTGCTGGGCACCTTGGTGATCGGCTTTGTCCTGGGGCTCCTCACGGAAAGGCTCTTTTTGCAGCGGCTCATCGGGGAGCCGCTGCTGACGGTGATCATGGTCACGGTGGGGCTTTCTTTCTTTTTCAAGGGGATCGTGGCCTTTATCTGGGGGACCGACACCCAGGTCTTCAAACCCCCGGTTTTTCCCATGGAACAGATCAAGCTCGGGAATATGGTCATCGGCCAGGTATATCTGTGGTCCTTCATCGCTGCGCTTATCCTGCTGGTGGTCTTCGTGGCCTTCTTCAAGTACACCCGCTGGGGACTTTCCATGCAGGCCACCGCCGACGATGAAATGGCCGCCCTTTCCCTGGGGGTGAGCGCCAAGTTCGTCTATGCCCTGGCCTGGGCCATCGCTTTCATGGCAGCCGGCGTGGGAGGAACGCTCCTGGGGAATATCAACGGCTTGAATATATCCGTGGGCTATCTGGGGCTTCTGGTCTTGCCGGCGGTGGTCTTCGGGGGGCTCAACTCCGTTCCCGGGGCGATTTTCGGGGGAATCATCATCGGAATCCTGCAGAACCTGGCCGACGGGTACCTGAGCCGTTTCACCCCCGGAGGGGTTAAAGAGATTGCTCCCTTCGCCATCATGGTCATCGTCCTGCTATTCAAGCCCTATGGGTTATGGGGATGGGTTCGGATTGAGAGGGTGTAAATCGATCTCTCGCCAAGGCGCAAAGAGCGCAAAGCAGAAATAAAAAGGGGGAGCCCCGATTCAAGACAAGATCGGAATAAAATCCACCGTGAATTCATTTTTTCTCGCCCTTCGGATTCTTGGCGATCTTTGCGCCTTGGCGTGAGATGAAGGGGGTTTTATGAGCTTTCTTCCCTGCGGCGTTTATCACGAAAAATACAGCCAGCAGCATTCCTGGTGGCAAACCGCATTCGTCCGGGGAAAGATGATTCTCCTTTTCGTCTTTCTTCTGGTCCTCATCCCCTTGTATGCCGGGAACTATTGGTTATCGGTCGCCAGCCTGGTCGGTTATACGATTCTCTCCGCCATGGGGGTGCAGCTGCTGATCGGATATTGCGGCCAGGTCACCCTGGGCCACGCGGCCTTCATCGCCGTGGGAGCTTACACCAGCGCCATCCTCATGCTCCAGTATGAGACCCCCTACCTTCTCAGCCTGGCGGCGGCCGGATTGGTGGCCGGGTTCTGGAGTGTTGTCTTCGGCCTGCCGTCGGCCAGGGTCAAGGGCTTTTACCTGATCATGACCACCATGGCCGCCCAGTTCATTACCGTTGACTTCGTCATCACCCAATATGTAAGTCAAATCGGAGGCCGGGGAGTGGCCCTCTCCATTCCCCCCGGGACCATCTCCGTCGGACCCTGGGCCATCGATAATGACCTGAAGGTTTACTTCCTCATGATCGCCTTGGTAACCCTCTGCACCCTGGGGGTTTCAAACCTGATGCGAACCAAGATCGGTAGGGCCTGGATTGCCATCCGGGACAATGATATTGCCGCCGAAACGATGGGGGTCAACATTGTAGCCTATAAACTCCTGGCCTTCTTCGTGGCCGGCGTCCTGGGGGGGATTGCGGGGGCCTTCTGGGTGAGTTCCCTGGCGGCCCTGAGCCCGGAGCATTTCCAGTGGGGCTGGTCCCTTTGGATCGTGGGGGTGATTTTGATCGGGGGGGTGGGAAGCACCCATGGCACCATCTTCGGGGCGCTCTTCATGACCCTGATCCTGGAGGGGTTGAAGTTTGCCGTCATCCCCCTGAGTGAGGATTTTCCCCAGCTTCAGGAAAAATTCCTCTTTATCAAAGAATCTTCCTTTGGGCTGGCCATCTGCCTTTTCCTCCTTTTCGAGCCCAAGGGGCTGGCCTACCGATGGTGGCAGATCAAGAACTACTTTAACCTTTGGCCGTTTTCTTATTAGCCTGATGGGTAGAGAGGGGGTGAAAAGGGAAGGGAAAGGAGCCGGACTCTCAAGATTTTCGGGGAAGGAAGGTTCAAAACCAGGGGTCCAGAAAAAGGAGCGAGGCTTAAAGAGTGGGAAGAGAAGAGGTAGTCTTCTTGAAGCCTCGATCTGAATTTTCGAGAGGAGGGTGAGATGATGAAAAAGGGGTATTGGTTTGGGATCATATTGTTTTCATTGATTTTGCTTTTCTTGGGCATTCCTCCCGCCCCAGCCCAGCAGATGGTCAAGCTCGGCGCCCTTCAGGATCTGACCGGCGCCACCTCCGATGTGGGCAAGGATGAAGCCCTGGGGGTCAAGGAAGCGGTGCAGTATTACAACGACCAGGGGGGCATCAACGGAAAAAGGATCAAACTCTTCCAGTACGATTACGGATACCGGGTTCCGGAAGCGGTGACTACGTACAAGCGTTTCCGGGACTACGATAAGGTGGTGATGGTCCTGGGATGGGGGACGGGGGATACGGAGGCCCTCTCCCCGACGATCAATGCCGATAAAATGCCCTACCTTTCCAGTTCCTTCTCCGGCCACCTCTGCGACCCGAAGAAGACCCCTTACAACTTCGTTTACGGGACCGATTATTCCACCAACGCCCGGGGGGCCATCACCTACTGGTTCCAAGAGGTGTGGATGAAGGACCCGAAGTGGAAGGCGGAGCGGGAGAAGGGAACGAAGCCCCGTTTCCTCTGCTTCTTCATGTGGGCTTCTCCGTATGCCAGCGCTCCCATTAAAGCGATCAAGGATCAAGCCAAAATTCTGGGGTTCGAGGTGGGTCCGGACCAGGACGTGTCCCTGACCGCCCTGGATACGAAGAGCCAGGTCCTGGCGGCCAAAAATTTCGGGCCCCATCTGATATGGCACGGAAATACGACCATGTCGGTTTCCGCGGCCTTGAAAGACTGTCAGGCTTTGGGAGTGAATGCGGACCACATCATCAACAACTGGGGTTTTGACGAGAACCTGCCCAAATTGGCCGGGCCGGCGGCCGAAGGGGCCATCGGGCTCGCGGCCTGCGCCTATTTCGTCGAGGATTTTCCGGCGAAGGCCGGCAAAGTCGTGGCTTATGCCAAAAAGGTCAGTCCCAACGTTTCGATGGACACCCGCCTGATTCGGACCGTGCAGGGGTGGTGCAAAGTAACCCTGGCTGTTGAGGCCATGAAGATCGCCGACAAGGCGGGAAAGCTGAACGGGCCGGGGATTCGCGAGGCCTTTGAGAATAACCTGATCAGCCTCAAGGAGTTCGGCGGGCAGGTCATGAATTACACTCCCACCGATCACCGGGCAACTTCCGTGGTCCGAGTGGCCAGGATCAAGGGGGGAAAACCGGTGGGGGTGGCCGAATTGGACATGAAGGCCAAGTATCCCGGCGGATGGCCCTCGTGGTTGGGATGGTAACCCCAAAACGGAATTCGGATTTCGGAATGCGGATCGTAGGGGCGCGCGGCGCGCGCCCTTAAGGTCCGGAAAACGGGGAGAACCGGTTGGAGAAAAAGAGCAGCATCCTCAAGCTGAACAATATCGAGGTGATGTACCACGAAGTCATCCTGGTGCTCAAGGGAGTGTCCCTGGAGGTGCCCGAGGCGGGGATTGTGGCACTCCTGGGGGCGAACGGGGCCGGGAAGAGTACGACCCTCAAGGCCATATCGGGGCTGCTGAAGCACGAGGATGGAGAGGTAACGGACGGATCGATCGAGTTTATGGGACAGCGAATCGACCGGCTGGGCGCCGAAGAGGTTTCCAAGATGGGAATCATCCAGGTGATCGAGGGGCGGAGGGTCTTCGAGCACCTGAGTGTGGAGGAAAACCTCCGGGTCGGGGCGCACCTTCGCAAAGACACCTCCACGGTCAAAGAGGGACTGGAGGCCGTTTACCATTTTTTCCCCCGCCTCAACCAACTGCGATCCGTGACAGCCGGTTTCATCAGCGGCGGGGAGCAGCAGATGCTGGTCATGGGTCGGGCCATGATGGCCGGACCCCGGTTGATCCTCCTGGATGAACCCTCCATGGGGTTGGCCCCCATGTTGATCAAGGAGATCTTCGACATCACCATGCGCCTGAACCGGGAGGAGAAGGTTCCCATTCTGCTGGTGGAACAAAATGTGAAGTTGGCTCTGACCGTCGCTCCCTATGCCTATGTTTTGGAGAACGGCCGGTTGGTCATGGATGGGACCTCCGAACGGCTCATTCAAAACCCCGACATCCGGGATTTTTACCTCGGTTTGACCGACTTGGGAGTGCGAAAGAGTTTTCGTCAGGTTAAACATTACAAACGCCGGAAACGCTGGCTGACGTAGGCAGAAGACACGGAAAAAGGAAAATCCATGATTTGATGACGCCCGGACGCGATGGCGCGGGGATCTACTTCCTGCCGCGTCTCAGCGCCACTTCTCAGCCAAGGAGGTACGGAAATGCGCAAATTTAGTTTCGTCGTTTTTGTCGGTATGCTGATTGCCTGGATGGCCCTGGGGGCCTGCGCTACCCTCCCGCAAGGGGCCTCCGGGGGTGCGGTTGTACCCCCCAAGGTGGAGTTGGAAAGGGTGGAGGTGGCCAGTTATTTTCCCTACGACCCGAAAGTGCGCGTACCTCTCATCCTGGCCTTCATCTTTAAGCTGGAGAACCCCAATGAGATCAAAATGGGGCTGGAGTCCATTAAATTCACCGTCGGGTTCGAAGCCGAGGGAAAACCGGGAGAATTTTTCAACCTGGCCACCCCGATGGTCTACGAAAGCCAGTACATTCCCCCGAAGACGGCCAATCAGTTGCGGGTGACCACGGTCATAGACTCCCAGGTCGTGCCGGGGAACCTGGCGGTTACCAGCGGCGCCCGGATGGCCGCACTAGGCTTGAAAGCCCCCGATTTGATTAAATTTTGGTACGAAAAAATCGGCGATTTCCCCTTTGCCATCAGGGTTTCGGAGGGGAGCGCCACCTTCACCGGAGAAAAGGGCGACATGATCGTGCCTTTCGAAGGATCCTTCCCCAAAAAATAACTTCCTTGCGGCAAGAGTCCCCTGGGAAGCGAGGCGGGAATTTGACAAGCCCGAAAGGGCTGTGGTAAGGTCCATTTGAAGAATGAGCGCCTGCCTCCCAGGGGGCTTCCAGACCAGTCATCAAAGCCATCCTGACGGGTAACCCCGCTCTGCGCTTCCATCATTCCCGAAAAAGGAGAAAAAGGAGTGTTCCCTATTGTCGATGCCAGGCTTCTGGCGGCCTCGGTGAAACAATTCAAGGTTTCTGCCGCGGAGATCGCTAAGAAAAGGAAGCCCGGCCAGTTTGTGGTCCTCCGGACCCATGAAGAAGGAGAGCGGATTCCCCTCACGATTGCCGATGCCGACCCGGCGGCCGGGACCATCACCCTGATCTTTCAGGAAGTGGGCAAGTCAACCATGCAGCTCGGCAAACTCAAAGCGGGAGATTCCATCCTCGACCTGATCGGGCCCTTGGGCCGCCCCACCCACATCGAGAACTTCGGAACGGTGGTTTGCATCGGCGGGGGGATCGGTATTGCCCCGGTCTATCCCATCGCCAAAGGGATGAGGGAGGCGGGGAACAAAGTGATTTCCATCATCGGCGCCCGTACCAAGGACCTTCTGATCCTGGAAGAGGAAATGGGCGCCGTATCCCACGTCCTGAAGGTGTCCACCGATGACGGAAGCTACGGGTACCACGGCTTCGTCAGCGATGTGTTGCAGGACGTCATCGACGAGGGGAACCCGATCCACCTGGTCGTAGCCATCGGGCCGGTACCCATGATGCGGGTGGTGTGCAACGTGACCCGGAGCCGGAGCATCAAGACCGTGGTGAGCCTCAACCCCATCATGGTGGATGCCACGGGAATGTGCGGAGCCTGCCGCGTCAGCGTGGGGGGCAAAACCCGATTCGTATGCGTGGACGGGCCGGAGTTCGACGGCCACGAGGTAAACTTTGCCGAACTGGTGAAGCGCCAGAGGGCTTACCTAGATCAGGAACAGCAGGCATCCAAGCTGTTCCTCCACCCGGCCGGAGCCTGCCTGGGAGGAAAGAACGGATGACTGAGCCGACCGAAAAGAAGAAGAAAACCCAGATTCCCCGGACTCCGATGCCCGAACAAGAGCCTAAGGTCCGGGCGAGGAACTTCGACGAAGTGCCTTTTGGTTACACCCCCGAGCTGGCCAAGCTGGAAGCCAGCCGCTGCCTGCAATGCAAAAAACCGACCTGTGTCCCCGGATGCCCGGTTTCCATCGACATCCCGGGGTTTATCTGGCTCATCCTGCAGGAAGACTATCGCGGCGCGGCCCGGAAGCTTAAAGAAATGAACAGCCTGCCCGCTGTCTGCGGGCGGGTTTGTCCTCAGGAGGACCAATGCGAAAAGCTGTGCATCCTGGGGAAAAAGGGAGATCCCGTAGCCATCGGACGGCTGGAGCGGTTTGCGGCGGATTTTGAACAGAAGCTGGGGGAGTTCACCATGCCCGCCATGGCTCCCCCCACGGGGAAAAAAGTCGCGGTGGTGGGGTCGGGTCCCGCGGGCTTGACCCTGGCTGGAGACCTGATCAAGAAAGGCCACAAGGTGACGGTTTTTGAAGCCCTGCACAAAGCCGGGGGAGTGCTCGTTTATGGAATTCCGGAGTTTCGCCTTCCCAAGGCCATCGTTCAGGCGGAGGTGGAATACCTGGAAAAGCTGGGCGTGGAAGTGAAATGCGACATGGTCATCGGGCAGATATACACAGTGGATGAGCTCATGGCCAGCGGGTACGACGCGGTTTTTCTGGGAACCGGGGCCGGCCTGCCGAGCTTCATGAACATTCCCGGCGAAAACCTGAACGGGGTTTATTCGGCCAACGAATATTTAACCCGTTCCAACTTGATGAAGGCCTATCTCTTTCCCAAGTACGATACTCCCATCGCCCGGGGAAAGAAGGTAGCGGTCCTGGGGGGCGGAAACGTGGCCATGGATTCAGCCCGCACCGCCCTTCGCCTGGGGGCGGACGAGGTCTACATCGTCTACCGCCGCTCGAAGAAAGAGTTGCCCGCCCGGATCGAAGAGGTCCACCATGCCGAGGAAGAGGGGATCAAGTTCCATTTCCTCACCCTGCCGGTGGAGATCCTGGGCAAGGATGACGGCTGGGTCTGCGGGATGAAATGCCAGCGGATGGAACTGGGAGAGCCCGATGACTCCGGCCGTCGCCGCCCCATTCCCGTTCCAGGCTCGGAATTCGTGCTGGATGTGGATATGGTGGTCGTGGCCATCGGCACCGGCGCTAACCCTTTGATCCCTTCCACGACCCCCGATTTAAAGACCAACAAGTGGGGTTATATCATCGCCGACCCGGAGACCGGAGCCACGAGCAAGAAGGGCGTATTCGCCGGGGGGGACATCGTGACCGGTTCGGCCACGGTCATCCTGGCCATGGGCGCCGGGCGGAAGGCCGCGGATGCGATCCACAAGTATCTCCTGGGGTAAACCGTCAAAGCAATGGAAGGCTTCCCACCGGGCCGAGCCGGACGCAAAGAGAAGATTGTAGCCGAGGCCCCAACGCGCGGGCTGGACCGCCCATAAACGGAGCAACCCAACTTAGAGGCGGTTCGCGAACCGCCCCTACGGTTTATACAAACGGGCCTTTATGAACCGGGCGCAAAGCGCCCGGAAATAGGAAAATAACCTACCTCCCCTTATATTGGGGCGTTCGCTTTTCTAGAAAGGCCCTCGATCCTTCCTTCTGGTCCTCTGTGCCGAAGCACATGGCGAAGAGGTCCCGCTCGTAATCCATGCCGATCGACAAAGGGACTTCAAGGCTTTTATTGATGGCCAGCTTGCACAGCTTTAAGATAACCGGGCTGTGGCGCAGCATGGCTCTGGCCATTTCCAGGACCGTATCCCGCAGTTTTTCAAAGGGCACCACTTTGTTGATCAGCCCCAGCGCCAGGGCTTCCTGGGCGGAGATAAAACCCCCCGTAAAGACCAGTTCTTTGGCTTTCTTTTCACCCACCAGCCGGGGAAGAATCTGGGTCCCCCCGGCCCCGGGGATTACGCCGACATTAATTTCCGGCTGGCCAAACTGAGCGTTTTCGGAGGCGATGATGATATCGCAAGCCATGGCCAGTTCGCAGCCTCCGCCCAGGGCCAATCCGTTGACCATGGCGATGGCCGGCTTGGGAATTTCCCGGAGTAAATCCGTCATCCGCCTCTTGCCTTTGCCCCGGAGAATGTCAGCCGGCGTCCTCTTGGGAAACTCGCTGATGTCCGCCCCGGCGCTGAATGCTTTATCTCCCGCCCCCGTGATGATCAGGATGCGGACATTGTCGTCGTCCCTGCTATCCTCCAGGGTCCAGAGGATTTCCATCCGCAATTCGTCGTTCTGGGCATTGCGAAGCTGGGGACGGTTGAGGGTGATCCAGGCGAGGAAATCCTTCTTTTCATACATGATGTTTTTGAATTCCATCCTTCCCTCCTTGCAAGATGGGCTTTTTAAACCCTGCTCATTATAAGAAGGGAGGTCTTGGGTGTCAAAGGGAAAGGCCATGAAAAGGATCCCCCCGGGTTGCTGGACCTGATGTCAGGTTTCCAGCCCCCACGTTCACGGGACATGTCGGATGGTTCGAGATTTTGATTGACTTTTATTTTTCAGGGTGTGAAGATGAAAAAGTCAGCGATCGGCTTTCATCCAATGCAGAAACAAAGAATCTCCCGCTGACCGGTTATCGCTGAAAGCTTCTTTTTCGAGGAGGTTGCCCGAATTCCCTGAAATTTTGCGAGCCGGCATGGGAAGGTAGTGCAAATCTACCGCTGCCCCGCAACTGTGAGCGGAACGAAACTCACAAAAGTCAGGTTAGAGGTAAGGGGTAATGGGTGAGAGGGGAGAAAATCTTTCCCCATAACCTATGACCTCGGACCCAGGACCGCTTTTTAGGCCACTGGACGCAAGTCCGGGAAGGCGTGGGAAGTAGGCAGCCGCAAGCCAGGAAACCTGCCCAACTCGTATCGACCCTTGCAATCCTTCCGCGGGGAAGGGCGGGTAGCCGGTTTGTTTCCCAGAACCCCAACTTTCTCCCCAGAAGGTTGGGGTTTTCTTTTATGGTAGATTGGCGATTGTGGATTGCGGAGTGAAACCGGTCTTATTTAAAGCACAGTCTTACCAGGTTGCCCGCAATCCGCAATTTGCATAGAATATGGAAATAGATAGGTCCCTTCCGCATCCAGGTGCGAGTAAAAAGAGAATCATCTTCATTACTGGCGGTGCCAGGAGCGGCAAGAGCCGGTTTGCCGAAGAACTGGCCCGGCAGTTTTCAGGCCCCAAAGCCTACCTGGCCACGGCCCAGGCGTTGGATGAGGAGATGGCCGAGCGGATCCGCCGGCATCGGGAAACCCGTTCGGGCGACTGGCAGACCCTGGAGGAGCCCATGGATGTGACCGGATGCGTCGAGGACCAAGGGGATCGATTCCATCTCATTCTCCTGGACTGCCTGACTCTCTGGGTCTCCAACCTCATGATGGCCGGCTGGGACGGGGCGAAGATTCTGGAGGAAGGGGATCGCCTGCTGGGTGCATGCCGGCAGGCCAAGTGTTCCTTGATCCTGGTCGGAAACGAGGTGGGGATGGGAATCGTTCCCGAGAATGCTCAGGCCAGGCTTTTCCGGGACCTCAGCGGATTTATCCAGCAGAATGCGGCCCGGCAATCGGATGAGGTCTATTTCATGGTGAGCGGACTCCCGGTGAAGATTAAAGGCGCATAGAGGAAAGATCAGTGATCAATGGGCAATGACCATTGACCAATGATCAATGCGCAGTGGGCAATGATCAATGACCAAGGAGCAGTGACCAATAATCAATGGTCAATGAAAAAATAAATAAGTAATCTTCATGGAAGACCTTAAGGAAATGGGATTGGAAAAGGAGCTAAAAGAAAGGCTGTCGACGATTCAGCCGCTGAAGAAGGAGTTTTTCGATCAAGCCCAGAAACGTTTGGATCAACTGACCAAGCCCCGGGGAAGCCTGGGGCAGTTGGAAGAGATTGCCAAACGCTACGTGGCCATTGTGGAAGAGGTCCATCCCCTGATCCGGCGTAAAATCATCTATACTTTTGCCGGCGACCATGGGGTAGCCGCTGAAGGCGTCAGCGCGTATCCCAAAGACGTCACTCCGCAGATGGTCTATAATTTTATCCGTGGTGGAGCGGCCATCAATGTCCTGGCAGGCCATGTAAATGCCGAGGTGGTCGTGATCGACATCGGGGTAGATCATGTTTTCGAACCCATGGAAGGCCTGGTCGGCCGCAAGGTAGCCCGGGGAACCGGGAATATCGCCCGGGGACCGGCCATGTCCCGGGAACAGGCTCTGCGGGCGATCTCCGTGGGATGGGAAATGGCGGACCATGCCAAAAACCGGAAAGCGGGCCTGGTGGGAACGGGGGACATGGGGATCGGTAACACGACCCCCAGCAGCGCCATCCTGGCGGCCCTGACCGGCCTTCCCGTGAACCAGGTGACTCACCGGGGAACGGGCATCGATGACCTGGGCCTGGGGCGGAAGGTCCAGACGATTGAAAAGGCGCTGGAGATCAATTCTCCCAACCCCCGGGATCCCCTGGATGTACTGGCCAAGGTGGGAGGGTTGGAGATCGCGGGAATCGCCGGGTTCATCATCGGCTGTGCGGGATACCGGGTCCCGGTGGTGGTGGACGGCTTTATCTCCACCGCCGGGGCCATGATCGCCGTGGCCCTCAATACCCGCGTGAGGGACTACCTCTTCGCCGCCCACAAATCCGTCGAAGTGGGACACCAGTTCATGTGGGAGTATATCGGGCAGAAACCCATTTTGGACCTATCTTTGCGCCTGGGAGAAGGCACGGGGGCGGCCCTGGCCATGTCCGTCATCGAAGCCTCGGTGAAGGTTTTGAACGAAATGGCCACGTTTTCCGAGGCGGGAGTATCGGAAGGGAAGAAATGACCGGTTTCCTGCTGGCCTGGAAGTTCTTAACCATTCTTCCCGGCGGGAAGAAGGACACCGGAATCAACCCTCGGGATCTCGGTCGCTCTATGTCCTATTATCCCCTGGTCGGGCTTCTTCTCGGGATCCTTCTGTGGGGAGCCTATGGGCTTTTTTCTCAGGCCTTTCCCCGGACGCTCTGCGACGGGCTGGTAATTCTTCTCCTGGCGGTTATCACCGGGGCTCTTCATTTGGACGGGCTCGCCGACACATTGGACGGAATGGCGGCCGGCAAAACGGCCGAGGAAAGACTCCGGATCATGAGAGATCATCGGGTGGGCACCTTCGGGGCCGTGGGCCTGATTCTGATCCTGGGGATGAAATTCCTGGCTCTGAACTCCCTCCCCGAAGACGTCACCGGCAAGACCCTGCTCGTGGCCCTGACCCTGAGCCGGTGGTCCATGGTCCAGTTGACCTACCGGACGCCCTACGCCCGCCCGGAAGGAGGGCTGGGCAAGGTGTTTAGAGAGAACGTGAAGAAGCGGGAAATGGTCATTGCAACTTTTTTATCTTTGATCATCGCCCTTTTCCTTCTAAGATTCTGGGGAGCCGTCCTGTGGCTGGCGGTTGGAGTTTCGGCGCTGGGAATTCAACTCCTGTTCCAGAAAAAAATCGGAGGGATAACAGGAGACATCCTGGGAGCGGCCAATGAAACCCACGAACTTCTGGTCCTGTTGATGGTTTCAGGAATCTTTCACGGGTTTTTTTAGCCGCCACCGGACTTGGAGGGGCGATTTGCGAATCGCTCTGCGAAATATGGGATTTTTATGGGCGTAGGGGCAGGTTTTAAACCTGCCCCTGCAGGACTTCCGCGAGAGGATCAAGAATGGAACCGGATCAGACTCGACTCTACCTTACCCGCCACGGGGAAGTGGTAAATCACGGAGTTTACAACGGCCAGACCGACGTGGATATTACCCCCAAGGCCATCGAGCAAATGGAAAGGCTCCGGGAGTTGTTGAAGGACAAGGACTTGAAGGGCGTTTACTGTAGCGATCTGAGGCGCACCCAGAAGGGAGCGGAGATCATAGGTCGGCCCCATGGGCTTTTGCCCCAAGCCTTCCCGGAGTTTCGGGAGGTGCATTTCGGGCGATGGCAGGGCTTGAATTATGCTCAGGTTATGGAGCAATATCCCGCGGATATTCCCCAGTGGTTGAACGACGTGGAGAACTTCCGCATCCCCGAGGGGGAAAGCATGTTTGATGTGCACCGGAGGGCGATTCCCAAGCTGCGGGAGTTGATCGCCCGGCACCGGGGGGAGGAGATCCTGCTGGTCTGCCACGGGGCGCTGAACCGGGTTATCCTGGCTGAGGCCCTCCACCTGCCCATGGCCCACCTGCTTCGGATGGAGCAGAGTTATGGCTGCCTGAATATCATCGATTACACGCCCACGTGGTCGGTGGTGAAGCTGATGAATGGGTAACATGAATGCGGAATTCGGATTGCGGAATGGGGAATGGAAAAGCAGGAAAAATGGGGAATATGGATTGTAGGGGCGCGCGGCGCGCGCCCTTGAGAAAGCCCGCTTTTGTAACGGCGACCCGCCGGGTCGCCCCTCCGGATTAAGAGCGGATGAAAAGGCTTTTGGTTACTCTTTTAGTCCCTCTCTTATTCGTTAGCGAAGGTCTTGCGCTTTCGGCCACCTTTACCGACGAGGTTGGCCGGACGGTGGAAGTCAACGGCGCGCCCCGACGGATCGTCTCGGTTGCCCCCAACGTGACCGAGATTCTTTTCGCCATGGGCCTCGAAGACCGGCTGGTGGGGGTGAGCACCTACTGCCAGTATCCTCCGGATGCCCTCCAGAAAGAGAAGATCGGGGGATACATCAATCCTTCGCTGGAAAAGATCGTGGCCCTGCGCCCGGACCTGGTCGTCGGGATCGCCGAGGGGGACCTGAAGACCTTCGTGGACAAACTGGCGAGCCTGAACGTCCCGGTGTACATCACCAATCCCCGGGACGCCCTCGAAGTAATGACCTCCATCCAGAAGATCGGCGAGGTTACCTTTGCCCCGGAGCCTGCCCGGAGAATCGTCCGGTCCATGGAGGAAAGGGTCCGGAGAGTTCAGGACAGGGTCCAAGGGCGGCCCCGGCCCCGGGTGCTCCACATTCTGGATTTCAACCCCCTGATCAGCGCTGGCAAAGGAACCTTCGTGGATGATCTCATTCGGCTCGGAGGAGGCCGGAACGTGGCTGAAGCGGCCGTGGGAAAATACCCCCGCTTCAGCATGGAGGAGATTTTACTCCAAGACCCGGAGGTCATTCTCCTGGCCTCCATGAAATCGGGGGACCCTCTGGTCAAGCAGAGAAGATGGTGGCAACGATGGAAGACGATATCCGCGGTCAAGCAGGGCCGGATTTACGTTCTCGACTCGGACCTTATCCATCGGCCCTCACCGAGGATGGTAGAGGGTTTGGAACAAGTCGCCAGGGCCATCCATCCGGAAGCCTTTCCCTAGGGTTCGAGGATTCCAGGATCCAAGGGGCCAGCGAAATAAACGGAAGAAAGGAAAGAAATTCTTACGCCCTTGACCCCTGGAATCCTTGAACTCTAGACACCTGGTTTTCTTATGCCTCGTTGGACCTTGAAAAGATGGCTTCTCTGGATGATCCTTCTGTCCTTTCTTCTGGCCGGGGTCATGGGGGTCTCGGTTTCGCTGGGAGCGGTGACCATCTCCCTTGCAAAAAGTTGGTCCATTCTGGGCCATCATCTCCTGGGGCTTTCCGGGGTTGGGAAATGGACGGCGAGCGAGTCTTCGATCATCCTAGACCTGCGGCTCCCGCGGATCCTATCCGGGGCGTTAGTGGGTTCCGCCCTGGCCATGGCCGGAGCCGTTCTCCAGGCCCTGCTGCGGAATCCTCTGGCCGATCCCTTTGTCCTGGGGATCTCCAGCGGGGCGGCGGTGGGGGCGGTGCTGGCGATTCTCTTTGGGCTGGGGGCCACCTTTCTGGGAGCCTACGCAATCCCGGGGTCCGCCTTCGGGGGCGCCCTCTTCACCCTTTTCCTGGTTTATTTCATCGCCCGCACGGAGGGCCGCGCGCCGACGAATACCATGCTCCTGGCCGGAGTCATCGTCAGCTCCTTCTTCTCGGCGGTCATTATGTTCTTAATCTCCGCCACGAGCGACGAGCAGATCTACAACGTGACCTTCTGGCTCATGGGCAACCTGGAATACATGGCCTCCCAACCCCTCTGGATCGTGTTTTTCTTTTTGATCGTGGGAGGGGGAATCCTTTTATCGTTGGCGCGGGACTTCAATCTCCTTTCCCTAGGGGAAGAGACCGCCTCCGAGCTGGGGGTGGATGTGGAGAGGGTAAAGAAGACGGCTTTCATCTTTGCTTCGCTGATAACGGGGGCGGTCGTTTCGGTGAGCGGGCTGATCGGGTTTGTAGGCCTGATCGTGCCCCATGTGGTGCGCATGGTCTGGGGTCCGGACCACCGGTTCCTCCTCCCGGCATCGGCCCTGGTGGGGGCCATGCTCATGGTCGTGGCCGACACCCTAGCGAGGACGGTCATGGCCCCGACGGAAATTCCCGTAGGAGTGGTCACCGCCATGGGAGGAGCCCCTTTTTTTGTGTACCTGCTCAGGAAGAAGGGACATGCCGTCTATCGTTAGAATCGAGGCAGTTGATTTTCGCTACCCCGAAAGGCCGATCTTTTCGGGATTGAGCCTTTCCCTGGAAGAAGGGGAGGTCCTGGGCCTCATGGGGCCCAACAGCTCGGGGAAGACGACCCTTCTGAAATTAATGGATGGACTGCTCCGCCCCCAGCGGGGAAGGGTGTTACTGGAAGAAAAGGACCTGGACCAGATTCCCCGGGGGAACGTGGCCCGAATCATCGCCGTCGTTCCCCAGGCCATGGAAGTTCCCTTTTCCTTCACCGTTGCAGAGATCGTCCTCATGGGGAGGGCGCCGTACCTGACCCGCTTTGGCTGGGAAAAGCAGAAAGACCTGGATGTAGCCCGGGAGGCCATGGCTCTCACGGGCGTGGCCGGCCTCGAGGAACGGCCTTTCCGGGACCTGAGCCAGGGGGAAAAGCAAAGGGTCCTCATCGCCCGGGCCCTGGCGCAGGAACCCAGGGTTATGCTCCTCGACGAGCCCACGTCCCACCTGGACATCAACCACCAGGTGGAGATCAACGAACTGATCCGCAGGCTGAATTTACAGAAGGGTCTAACCGTCCTCCATATTTCCCATGATTTGAACCTGGCGGCGGAGTATTGTCACCGGGTCGTTTTGCTGCATCAGGGTGCGGTCTTCTCCGCAGGGATCCCCGCGGAGGTGATCACCGAGGAAAACATCCGCCGGGTTTACGAGACCAAGGTGTTGGTCGAAAAAAACCCAATTTCCGGGGCCCCCCGGGTCACCCTGCTCGGAAAGGGAAGGGTTGAAAAAACGGGACCGCAAAGGACCGTCCATATCATCTGCGGTGAAGGAAGCGGCGTGGATTCGGCCCGCCGGCTCCTCCTAAGGGGATACCGGGTTTCCATGGGGGTCCTCAATTCGGGCGACACGGACCAGAAAATCGGCAAGACCCTCGGACTGCCCATGGCCCTGGAGGGTCCTTTTTCGGCCATCTCCGAGCGGGGAATGGAGGAGAACCGGAAGTTGATCGAAAAGGCGGACCTGGTGCTGGTGGAAAGGTTCCATGTGGGCCCGGGAAACCTGGCCAATCTCCGGGCGGCCCTGGAGGCTCTGGAAAGAGGGAAAAGGATAATCGTCCTGGAGAACCATCTGGAGTACGATTTTACCGGGGGAGAAGCGCGGGATTATTACCGGCGCCTGAAGGAGAGGGGAGCGGCCTTCATTCCCGATCATTCCCGATTGCTGGAAGAAGCGGAAAAACATCTGAATCCGGTTTAGGCACTTAGCGCCCCATCCATACAAATATGCTTGTAAGAACGGAATATACATCTTGCCAGCCCGGTGCAGGGGCGATTCATGAATTGCCCCTGCGGATAAACCGCGATTTCCGGCGGAGCCGCTTCTTGCGCGCTGGTTCGCGGAAAAAGCGTAGATTCTAAGCAGGTTTATGAAGCGTTTTCTTTTCATCTCCGTCTTTTTCCATGCGGTTGTTCTGGCTCTCCTCTTTTCCTGGGAGATTCCGATGGCCAACCGCCTTCTGCCCCGGAGCATAGTGGAAGTATCGCTGATCGAGCGCATCGAGGGGAAGGCAGGGGGGCAGGAGAAGAGTGCGGAGAAGAAGCCGGAAAAGAAATCCGGCAAGAAGGAAAAAAATCAGGAGAAAAAAGATGGGGGAGCGACCCCGCGGGTCGCCCCTGAGAAGGAAGAAAAGAAAATCCAACCGCCGGAACCGGAGAGGATCGATCCCCTCCCCCAAGAAACCAGGGAAGAAGAACCCAAAACGGAAGAGAAGACCACGCCAGAACCGCCCGTCTTGCAGGCCAAGAGTGAAGAGCCCGCGATCCGGCAGCTTGAACCCGCCCCTCAGGGAGGCGAAAGCGGGGAATCAAGAAAGTCGGCGGGACCGCCGAGTATAAGCCTAAGCTCCGGGGGAAGAGGGGATGGGGATGCCGTTTTTTGGGCCTCAGCGGGGCCTGAATCGGGCAAGGGGGGCATAGCGCTTGGAGGAGGGGGGCAAGGATCAGGAACAGGACAAGGACAGGGGGAAGCCCTTCGATTCAGCAACGTGCCAAAATCCTCGGGCGATGGAAATTCGGTTGTCGCCGAGATCCTGCGCCGGATCGAAAAGGCCAAGCTCTACCCCCGAATGGCCCGAAGGATGGGAAAGGAAGGCAAGGCCACGGTTCGTTTCCGAATCAAGACCGACGGGAAGGTGGAAGGAGTGGAACTCATCGAGTCCTCGGGCTCGGAAATTCTCGACCAGGCTTCCATCGAAACGGTCCAGCGCGCCGCTCCTTTGCCTTACAAAGAAGGCTGGCTGAAAGTGGTGATCGTTTTTAAAATCCTATAGCCATCAGTTGTCTGCGTTCAGCGATTCGCAAAAAATCCGATTTATTGCATCGGCTGAAAACGGACGGCTGACCTCTGAAAGCGGTCTTTATGGAGTGGATTTTTGAAGACATCGAAGTGGAATCCTACTCCGGCTACAAAGGCGAAGAGAGCCCCCGGGCTTTTGTCCATCTCGGCAGGCGGTACGAGATCGTGGAGGTCCTGGACCGGTGGTATGAGGGGAGGGTGGACCCGAAAGCCTTGCGACATGATTATTTCCGGGTGAAGACCAAGGAGGGGGAATTTTTTTTACTCCGTTACACCCCGCGCTACCAGTCCTGGACTCTCTGCCGGCGCGCCCCGGCGCCGCGGTTTTCGAACAACTGAAAGGCAGATGGGACGCAGATGAACGCAGATTTTCAGGATTCGAAGCCGGGGCCCGTAGGGGCATCCCGGGTTTCGCGGGACATCGTGCCCCCACAACCGCTGAAAACCTTTTTTGGGAATTTTTCTTTGAACAACGCCCAAAGAGAAAATATAAACGAAGTAGCTGAAAGGCATGGGCTTAACCCGGCCCGGATCATCGATTTCAGTGCTTCCATCAACCCCCTCGGTATGTCTCCCAGGGCTCGCAAGAAAATCCTCAAGGAGGGACCGGAGGCCATTCTTCACTTCCCGGATACGCGCTGCACGGAACTGAGAAGTGTTCTGGCCGAATATCACTCGATTCCCAAGGAAAGCATTCTCCCCGGCGCCGGTTCCACGGAGTTTATTTACTCCATACCCAGGATGCTGAATTTGGAGCGGGTCCTGCTGGTGACCCCGGCCTTCAGCGAGTATGAAAATGCCCTGGAAATGCAGGACAAGAACTGCCGGATTCACTTTTTTGAAACCAGGGAGGAGGACGGGTTCGAACTCAACGTGGAGGGGCTGCTGATGGTTCTGACCGAGGGGTACGATGCGCTTTACCTCTGCAACCCCAACGATCCCACCGGAATCCCAACGGAAAAGAAGGACCTCCTGCGGGTCCTGGCCCGAACGGAGAGAGAAAAGACCTGGTTCATTCTGGATGAAACCTTCGTTGATTTTATCCCCGGGGAAAGCCTTCTCCGGGAAGCGGCGTCTTCCTCCCGGCTGATCATCTTTCGGTCTCTGAGCCATTTCTTTGCCTTGGCCGGACTGCGGGCGGGGTATATGGTTTCCAGCCCGGAGGTCATCCGGGACTTTCAGGCAAAAAGGGAACCCTGGTCGGTTAATGCCCTGGCCCAGCTCGCCGCCCTGGAAAGCTTACGGGACCGCACCTATATGAAGCGAACCCTGGATTTCATCGGGCGGGAAAGAAAGACCCTTACCCTCGGTTTGCAGGGGATTCCCGGTTTTATCCCCTATCCCGGTTCGGCCAATTATCTTCTTGTCCAGATCCATCCCTCCCTCAATCTTACCGCGGCCGAGCTCCGGGAAAGGCTGATCTCCCGGGGGATCCTCATCCGCGATTGCCGTTCCTTCCACCACATGGGCCCCTATTTTTTCCGGGTCGCCGTTCGAAATCGCAGGGAGAACCAGACTTTGATCAAGGCTTTGGGGCAGGTGCAAAAGGAAATCAGCAAAGCAGGGAGGGGATCAAGAGGCATTTAGTCCAATTCATAACCCGGTTGGGGGCAAGAATGAAGAAAGCGGGTTGGGGAATCGGTTGGCTGACCGGATGGAAAGGTCGTTCCATTTGGGCAGACCTTTGAGCCAAGCGCGGGGGAGCGAATACGAAAATGGAATTTAATTATGCCCGGTACGGGATGGAAGGGATTGAAAAGTACGGGGAGTACGTTTCTTTCATCTATGAAGAAGAGAAACTTCGGGTGGAGTTCACCAATGTCCAAATCCAGAAGAAAGCCAACGCCCTGGCCAACGCGCTGCAAGAGGCCGGGGTCAGGCCCGGAGACGTGGTGGCCGTCGTCCTTCCCAACGGGCCCGCGGTCGCGATCGTCTTCACGGCAATCTTCAAGATGGGGGCGGTTTTCCTGCCGGTCATCTTTGCCCTTACCGCCGCTGAAATTCGGTATATTCTGGAGGACTCCGGCGCGAATACCATTATTACCGAGGAAAGTCTGGTTCCCAAGGTCGAGGGGGCGCGTCTGGGTCTTGCCGGCATCCGGAATCTCATCGTGACGAACCCCGGCGGGACGGTTTCCCGCGGTCTCTCCCTGGAGGAGATTCTCGGGAAGTATCCCGATGAATTCTCCATGCTCCCGGTCCGGGAGGATGACCTGGCGGTCCTGATGTACACCTCGGGGACCACGGGATCCCCCAAGGGGGTCATGCTGAGCCACGGCAACCTGAGCTCCAACGTGGAAGCGGGGGCCATCGCCATTCCCACCTCGCCCACGGACACCATGCTAATCCCCCTGCCCCTGAATCACATCTTCGGCCTCCTCATGGTGAACGAGTGTAACCTCTCCGGGGCGAAGATGATTCTCCACAAATGGTTTGACCCCGGGCTGGCCCTCCGCAGCATCACCCGGAACCGGGTGACCGAATTCGTGGGCGTTCCCACCATGTACATCCGGCTGATGGATGCCTTTGACCCCACCCTTCACAGCATGGAATCCATCCGCCGGTTTCTGAGCGGTGGAGCGCCGCTGAGCGCCGAGACCCAACTGGCGGTGGAAGCCAAATGGGGCAAGCCCTTCTACCAGGGCTACGGCCTGACCGAATGTTCCCCCACCGTCTCCCGCCAGAGGGTGGGCCGGGCCAGAAAACCGGGCTGCGTAGGGCCGCCCCTCGACGGCGTGGAGATTCGGATCATGAATGACGAAAATCGCGAACTTCCCCAGGGGGAGACGGGAGAGGTGTGCGTCCGCGGCCCCAACGTGATGAAAGGCTATCTCAACAAGGAGGAGGCCACCCGCGAAGCCATGAGGGGAGGATGGCTGCACACCGGGGACGTGGGGTACCTCGACCCGGAGGGCGAACTCTTCATCACCGACCGGAAAAAAGACCTCATTATCCGGGGAGGGGAAAACATCTCCCCCGGGGCCGTTGAAGATATTCTATTCAAACATCCGGCGGTCCTGGAAACCGCGGTGGTGGGAATCCCCGACCCGGTTTACGGCGAAGAAGTGAAAGCCTTCGTTGTTTTGAAGCAGGGATTCCAGGCTTCCGAAAAAGAACTGCTCGAACATTGCTTGAAACATATACCCCGCTACAAGGCCCCCAAGTCCATCGGCTTCCTGGAGGAGCTTCCCAAGAATTCGGTGGGCAAGGTCTTGAAGCGATCCCTGAGGGACATGGAAAAGAGGAAATAGTAGTTTTCGGAGCCAGTCCCCCTAAAACGATCCGTCCATTCCATCAGAGATCCGCTGACCCAAAGATTGCCCTTGATCAAGACTCGGAAAAAGTTGGATAAAAAAATCATGATCCAAACAACCCTGGAAAAAATCCGGGATACACTCGTTGAAAGATTCGGGACCCGCCTGAAATGCGTCCTGCTCTACGGCTCATGGGCCACGGGGACGGCACGGAAGGACTCGGACATCGATCTCCTGGCGGTTTTGCAGGAACGGGCGCTCGGAGACGGAAAAGCCATCGCCGACCTGTTCTTGGTTGACAACCGGGAAATATCTCTGGTTACCTGCACCGAGGATGAATTCCGAAGGGAGAACATTCCTCTCCATACGGCGGTAAAGCGGGAAGGGAAGATCCTATGGGGAAACATAGACCGCAATTTAAACCCCGAGCCCCCCGAGGTCAAATACGCCGATTTTTTCCGGAAATCTCAAGAATTCGAGTCCCGCAAGCTGGAAATGGCCAAGAAGCTCCTGGAAGACGATTATCTCTCCGGAATCCCCGAGGTCTGCTTTGTGGCCGCGAAACACGCCCTCCAGGCGGCCCTGGCCATGAAGGGAGAGGGGTATTCCAGCAAGGTGGCCGTTCTCTTGCCCTTGGTCCGTGCCCATTTCGGCCCCGAGGTTGCAGAGGAATTTCAGAAGCTGTCGGAGATGTATTCCCGCACGGATTTCAGCCTGGAATCCGTCCCCCGAAAAGAGGCGAAGGAGGCGATTCATCTCGCCGAAAAGGTTTTTGAAAAGGTTTTCAGGTTCTTGCCGGATAAGAATTCATTTTCTCGACAAATTTAATTTCCCATTTCATCTGCCCGGCGGCAAAAAAAATCGCCAGAAGGAAGGATGGAAGCCCCGGTCCAACCGCAATGTGCTACAATGAATCGATAAAAGCATAAAGGAATGCGGGTTCTTATGGAAAAAAAATAGAATTATTGATTGAAAAAGCGGCTCAAGCCTTAAGAGCAGCGGGAGCTAGGGAGGTATATATTTTTGGTTCGGCAGCCAAAGGGATCCTGCGCGAAGACTCCGATATTGATTTTGCCGTCTCCGGGCTTCCTCCTGAAAAATTCTTTAGGGCCATGGGAGAGGTTGGGGATATTGTGCGACGGAATATTGATCTGGTAGACCTGGCTGAAATCAATTCTTTAACCCAATATCTCCAAGAAGAAGGAGAATTGCAGCGTGTGGCCTAAGCTCAAGAAACAGGTGGCCGTTGAAGTGGAGCAAATACGGAGGCTTCTGGAAACCCATCACCCTTTATTAAAGAAGTGTGCAAGGGTAAAGCCCGATGCGATTGAAAGGTCGGCCCTCGCAGCAATGCTTCACTCCTTTTACAACGGAGTCGAAAATATCTTTCGGCGGGTGAGCGTGGAAGTCGACGGGAAGGCGTTTAAGGGGGAACTATGGCGCCGGGAGCTTTTGGAAACCATGGCCCAATCGGATAAAAACCGGCCTGCCCTTATTTCTGGGGAGTTGAAAAACCAGTTGCGTGGATATTTGGAATTCCGTCACGTTTTTCGCCATGCCTATACCTTCGAACTTCGATGGGAAAAGATGGCTGAACTCGTATTGGGGTGCGAAGAGATATTCACCCGTCTCGAAACGGAGATCGATCGTTTTCTTGAGAATGATCAACCTGCCTTGTAGCTGAATTATTCCTTTACGGTCAAAAAGTCGTCATCTGCCCCGGTGCCGGGCACGCGGGCGAAACCACGGCGGATATTAAGCAGGGATTCATGCCAGTTTCAAGAATACCTTGATCTCCCCTTGGCGATCTGTTACATATTGGTCGCCATTCAACGATTGGGGGAAAGCATGCGAGGTCCTTTGCGCGAAATTGATTTGGGATAAGAAAAGATAACAGATCAAGCCTGGAATTTGCCTTTAGCCCATCGGGGGTGATCGGCTGGAAAGGCAAACCATAAAAGCACTGCACCGATCAAAGGCCGAGCAGTGCTTTTTTGCTATCGGGCACCTTGGGAATTGTGACCTGGCATACCCGGAATCAGAGGAAAAATCGTAAGGATGGCGACTCGATAGATGGGCTATCTCCGGATTGAATGGAAAAGGAGTAAAGGGGGATGGAAGAAAAAGCTTTGAGGATTTCGGTTGAGCGCATTGAAAAGTCAATTTTCTTAATCCGCGGCTACAAGGTAATGCTGGACGCAGAGTTGGCAGGTCTATATGGCGTGGAAACCCGAAGCCTTCTGCAGGCAGTCCAAAGAAACCTCAAGAGATTCCCGAGCGATTTCATGTTCCAAATAACGGATGAGGAATTCCAACTTTTGAGATCACAAATTGGGATCTCAAAAGGAAGAGGAGGTCGCCGGTACCTGCCCTATGTTTTTACAGAGCAAGGTGTGGCCATGCTATCGAGCGTTTTACACAGCGATCGGGCAATCCAGGTAAATGTTGCCATCATGCGGGTTTTCGTCAGACTACGGGAAATGATGACGACGCATAAGGAACTGGCCTCCAAACGCAGCGAACTGGAAACCCGTATCCGGGATCATGATGAGAAAATCGTTGCGATCTTCGAGGCCATTCGCCGCCTCCTTCCCCGGGTTGAAAAAAAACCGCGGAAGATCGGGTTTGAGGTGAAGGAAAGAGCAGCTAAATATGGCGGGAAGGCAAAGAGATCCTTGGATTAAGCCTGCAGGCATATTCTCGGTTTTTCATGACCAATCCACAACCAGTTTGCCCGGCAACGCTCCGACGGTTGGACAAAATTCAAGGCAGGTCCCATGAATAAAGAATTCTATGCCCATTCCAAAGAAGGGAAACCGCGCGAAGAATGGCACCGGCTCGAAGACCATTTGAAGAAAGTCGCGGAAATGGCCCGAGAGTTCGCCAACAAATTTCAGGCGGGCGATTGGGGATATCTGGCGGGATTGTGGCATGATCTGGGAAAATTTTCCCGTGAGTTCCAAGAGAAGGTTCTCGCTAAAGGTGGTGAAGATGCCAGCATTGAAACAATACAAGGTAAGGTCGACCACTCCAGCGCCGGCGCCCATCACGCTATAGAGGCGTTGCCCATCTTGGGCCATCTTTCGAGTTATGCTATTGCCGGACATCATTCAGGGCTTCTTAATGGAAGAGATACAGAAAGCTGCCAAGAAGCTCGTCTTAGAAAAGAGGTATTTCCTTGGCAACATGGCCTTCAATTTCTCCCGAAGTATAATAAAATCGAAGCACCAGCATTATTGAAGAAGGCCTTTGCTGCAAAAGATGCATTCTCCGTGGCATTTTTTACACGTATGGTATTTTCCTGCTTGGTTGACGCCGATTTTCTCGATACCGAAGCCTTTATGAATACGGACCAAGCGGCTTTTCGCGGAAAGTGGTCGGACAATATTGGGCCGGTTCCTGGCCAGGATCCAGGGCCCGGTCTCAGGAAACGTTCTCCTTCGTAGGGAGCAATACCGGCGTGCGGATGACCCTACCTTTTCGGCGGAGATGACCAAGTTCATCCTGACCGGGAAGATCACCAACTGCCGGACCGTCTTGCAACGGGGCCTCCGGGACCATGCGGACAAAATGAAAGAGGAAGAAGTTAGGCACGCGGTCATGCGCATGAATCGGGTGCTCGAGACGCTGAATCAGGACCAAGACCTGGATACGCTGCGGGGTATCGAAGGAGAAACGGCTCATGCCTATTTCAGCGTATTCGATCATTTAATCGTCGCCCAGAAGGAGACCTTTCGTTTCGAAGAGCGGAATCGCCGTCCCCCGCTGGACAACGTCAATTGCCTCCTTTCCTTCGTCTATACGCTTCTCATGCACGACGTCCGGTCGGCCCTGGAAACGGTGGGGCTGGATCCCGCCGTGGGATTCCTTCACCGGGACCGCCCCGGCAGACCCGGCCTGGCCCTCGACCTGATGGAGGAGTTCAGGCCGTTTATCGCCGACCGATTGGTCTTGTCCTTGATCAATTTACAGCAGGTTCATGACAAGGGATTCAAGAAGATGGATTCCGGGGCCGTGCTTATGGATGATGAGGCACGGAAGAAAGTCCTGGTGGCCTACCAGGAACGGAAACAGGAAGAGATTACCCATCCTTTTCTTGATGAAAAGGTGAAGATCGGGATGTTATTTCACATTCAGGCTTTATTGCTGGCCAGGCATTTGCGGGGAGACCTGGACGGGTATCCGCCGTTTATCTGGAAATAAGGGAGAACAAGATGCTTGTGCTGGTTAGTTACGACGTATCCACTACCGATCCCGAGGGCCCCAAGCGATTGCAAAAGGTGGCCAAGGTTTGCCAGAACTACGGCCAGCGGGTTCAATATTCTGTCTTCGAATGTATCCTAGACCCTGCTCAGTGGACCTACATGAAGCAGCGGTTGATCAATTTGATCGATAAAGAAGTTGATAGCCTGCGGTTCTATTACCTCGGTTCCAACTGGAAACGCCGGATCGAGCACGTGGGCGCTAAAAAATCGCTGGATCAAGAGGGGCCGATGATTGTCTGAAGCAGGTCCGCGAACCCGAAGCGGGCACGAGTTCACCGGGGGGTTCGCGGCATTTGTAAGCCAATGAAATTGTTCGATTATCTAAATGGTTCTTTGAAAATTGAATATGAAATGCAACGATTTGGGTGGGATGCGCGCCAATTAAATAAATTTGATTTATAAATCCAGGATTTGGAACTTCTGAGTCGCCCCCCGCGCGGGGGCGTGGATTGAAACAGGAAGAAGAGATATTCGGACTCTACTGGGACTTGGCGAAGAAAAGGAACATCGCGGTCAGAGAAATAACCTGGACCAGCTTCGAGGAGGGAATAATCTTTATTGCTGGCTGCGATGGAGCCCGGAGCATCGCTCCTCTCTTGCCTCCTTCATAGCCGCCCGGGGGATCGGGAGACCAGCTAAGTATTAATATATCACAACAGGAGGAATTTGCAGTTGCCGGTTGTAATAAAAATCGAAGCTGGAAAGTTGATCGGTGGCAGGCCGCGACGGGGCCCGGGGCGTCACTCCTTTCTGTTCCTCCTTATTGCCCCCGGGGACTCGGGAGGTCAGGCAACTTTCAAGGTATCAGCGATCGGAGAAAAAGACAACTTCTATTGAAAATAATAATGGAGATCGAAGACTCCGGGGTGAGGGAGATGATCTTCCGGTTGAGGGCTCGGACTGGGACCTCGCCTCAAACCGCGCCCGATTTTTTGAATTTCCTTCCGAAGATATAACCTGAGGGATCATGAACGGCGTATTTGCTATCCCCTGGGTAAATTCAGTATAATCAAAGAAACGCCAAACATCATCAAGGGATGAAGGAGGCGCCCAATGGCAGTAATAGATTTGATTGCCAAGGAATTGGAAATGGAACCTAATGAGCTTCTACAGGAAAGCCTAAAAATCTATCTGGCGCGTCGCCTCATCAAAGTCGAGACGGAAATATTTCGTATCGCCAAAAGACATGGAGTGAAGGAGGTTTCGGAGCTTGATTCTCGAATCAGGGAAGGAATTGTTAGCGAGAAGGAGGCCTTTGAAGATTATTTTGCTTTGGACCATCTGGAAGCCGAGAAAGAACGCATCAGCAAATCTCTGGAGAAACTTTGATGGCCGACCTGGATGGTCTGAGGCGAATAGCCGAGGTTGAATTTGCCTCCATAGTCAAAGACACCATTCGGATGGATTTTAAAATAAGAATCATCCTTCTGGACAATAGCTTTGTGGATGTATTTCTATCGGAGAAACTTTCCGATAAATTTGGATTTCATTGGGAACGGATGGATCTGGTAGGAACCATTTATCGATATGATAATGTTCCAGACCGGAGATGGAAAAACCTCGCGACATTTCCCTTTCATTTTCACAAGGGCTCCCAAGAAGAGGTGGAAGATTCTCCGTTCCCCCAATCTCCCGAATCCGGCTTTAGAGCATTTATGGAATTTGTTGGCGAGCTTTTAAAAGAATCCCCGGCACCATAAGCGGTTGTGCGGTACCCTTGAAGGTAGGGGAAAGGGTCAGAATTGTAGGGGGATCTGTGGCCAAACTGGGCACCAAAAAGAAGCCTGCGGTGGTAAGGGTTCAGACAGAGGAAAGGGCTCTGGAGATCACCCGGCTTTGCGATGAGCATGGCTGGATCGTCATCGCGGGAGTCGAGCCGGATGAACCGGAGAACATCGACGATGTCAAGCGGCTCCTGAAGCATCGGCCGGCTGCTCCCAAAACTTATGCCGCGCCGATGAAAACAGGACCGAATGATTACTGTCCATGCGGAAGCGGATTGAAATACAAGAATTGCTGTATGGGGAAATAAGGGCCGGGATCGCTACAGCCAATCGATCTTCACCAGGCTTTCCGCCTTTTTGAATTCCGGGTCGCCCGTGACGATGGGGGCGTTTTCCTTCAGCGCAGTTTGGATGGCGAAGCAATCCGCGTAGGAAAGGGCGTGGCCGGCCTTAATCTTGGCCGCTTCGACGACCTCTTCGAAAGTATTCGCTCTTTTCACGAGAGGGAGATTGGGAAGAATGGTATGAAGGAAATAATCCGCCTGATCCATCCCTCGCTCCCTGGCCAGGATATAAAAGCATTCTCCGAGATTGATTTCGTTCATCAAGACCACTGCCCCCTTTGAACCGAGGAGATTCTTCACTTTCTCGTACCTATCTTCTTTTTTCAGATACGCCAGAAGGGCGTAGGAATCCAGCACCCTTTTTCCGCTCACGCTCCGCTTCCTCCTTTCGATTTTTCAAAAGGGCTTGGGTCAGGGACGAGCCTTCCTCAAAAACACCGCAGAAGTATTCCACCGGGTTTTCCGGCAGAGGATATATTTCGATATGGTCGGAAACGGCCTTCACGAGGACCTTTGCCCCCGGTTTGATTCCCAGTTTTTCCCTTTCCGCTTTGGGGATGACGACCTGTCCTTTGGGTGAAGTCGTAACAATGGCCATTGGTAAAACCCTTTCCCTAATTGTTTAACCAATTTATTTTAGTGTAACTAGATAGCCTTAAAAAGTCAACTGTCGGTTCAAGGTAAAATCAAATGAAACTCTGTTGCCCGGCGAAATAAACAGCCAGGGAACAACAAAGGATGGTATTTCGCGGGAGGGAGGGATGGCCTTTTTCAGGAAGGCCGTGATAATATCCTTAGGAGGCGGGAGGAATCCCGCCACAAGCAGATTCGGGATTGGAAAGTTGACTATAAAGGAGGAGATGATGTCGAACCGTTGGTTATCGGAGAGAATCAAGGGCTTGGGGTTCTCCAAAATAAGAGAGGTCATGGGGCGCGTGGAAGAGGCCAAGCGAAAAGGAATCAAGATTACCGATCTTTCCATCGGCCGGCCCGATTTCGACACCCCGAAACACATTAAGGATGCCGCGGCCAAGGCCCTGGCCGACGGCTGGGTTCACTACACGGCCAGCCCCGGAACCCTGGAACTTCGGGAAGCCATCTGCCGCCGTTTTCAGGAGGACCACCAGCTCAAGATTGACCCCTCGGAGATCATCGTCACCACGGGGGCGGCGGAGGCGATTTATATCGGTCTCATGAGCGTTTTAGACCCGGGCGATGAAGTATTGGTGCCCGAGCCCATGTATGTTTACTATGGCGGCTATGTTTTTCTGGGGGGAGCCAAGTGCGTCCCCGTCCCCCTGAAGGAAGAAAACCAATTCCTGCTGAAGGCCGAGGACCTGGAGAAGCATATCACCGGGAAAACGAAGTTGTTGATCCTCAACTTTCCCCACAACCCCACGGGACAAGTTCTCCTCCGGGAAGACCTGGAGGCGATCGCGCGGGTTGCCATTCGCCATAATATCCTGGTGGTGGCCGACGATATCTACAACGGCATGCTCTATGACGGGGTTGAATATTTCCCCCTGGCCAAGGCCGAAGGAATGAAGGAGAGAACGCTGATCATCGGCAGCTTCTCGAAAACCTACGCCATGGACGGCTGGCGGATCGGGTATCTCATCGCTCCCCGCGAATTAATCGCCCAGACTCTGAAACTGCATCAGCACATCGTAAGCTGCCCCAATACCTTCGTTCAGATGGGAGCCCAGGCGGCCCTGCGCTCCTCCCAGGACTGCGTCCGGCAGATGGTGGCCGAATTCGACCGCCGGCGCAAAAAGATGATGTCGCGATTCGACCAAATGGGCATACCCTACGTGCGCCCCCGGGGAGCCTTTTACATATTTCCCTCCATCAAAAAATTCGGCCTTTCCTCGGGCCAATTCGTGGATTTCCTGTTCGAAAAAGCCAGGGTCGCGGTGGTCCCGGGAGACGCCTTCGGCCCCGGAGGAGAAGGGTACGTGCGGGTGTCCTACTGCGCCCCCGTGGAAGAGATCGAGGAGGCCATGGATCGGGTCCGCTCGGCTTTGGCCCAGCTCAAGGGATGGTAACAATTTAGCCGGTAGAAAAAAAAATCAAATCCCCCTTCATCCCCCTTTTTCAAAGGGGGAAAAGGCTCCCTGATTCGTCGAATTTCCGCGAAGAAGAACCTCTCCTCCCTTTGGAAAAGGGAGGCGGGGAGGGATTTCGGGGAAGCCCGTTTCAAAACGCTAAACTGTTCCAGGGGATGAAGGAATCAGAGGGGATCAAGGGGGCGTTTGCAGGAATGCGGCCTTGATTCCGTCGATGACGAACTGCACGGAAATCACCGCCAGCAGGAGGCCCATGAGGCGGGTCAGGATGTTGATCCCCGTCTGCCCCAGCCCCCGCATCAATTGAACGGAGGCCGCCAGGATTAGGTAGCAGGAAAGGCTGGTCAGGAAGATCGCCAGGATGACGAGACCTCTCTGGAGGGCGGAGGTCGACAGGTTGATTAGAACCATCACCGTGGTGATGGCCGCCGGGCCGCCGAGCATGGGGATGGCCAGGGGAAAGATCGCCACGTCCTCCCCTTCCAGCTTCTCATGCTCCTCCTGGGGAGTGGATTTGGCCCTGGACCGCTGGGCCTGGAGCATGCTCAGGGCGATGATGAAGATCAGGATTCCGCCGGCGATTTGAAAGGAGCTGATCGTTACCCGGAGGAGCTTGAGGATCCATTCGCCCACGAAGGCGAAAACCAGAAGAATGAGAAAGGTGACCAGGCTCGCCCGAAAGGCAGTCTTTCTTTTCTCATCCGGGCTCTTTCCCTGGGTCATGGCCAGGAAGACGGGGATATTTCCCAGTGGGTCGACGATGAAGAAGATCAAGGACAGGGAAATGGCGGCGAATTCCAGGGTCGGGTACATATGAAGGCTTATCCGATATTTCGGATTGCGGATTGCGGGTTTTCCGCTTATTGTCTTTTAATCCGCCTTCCGCAATCCACAATCCGCAATTTCGATTGCGGGTTTTACCCATTGAAAGCCCGGGCGACCTTTTGGCCCAAGGCATGGCAAGCCTCGAATCCCTTCTGGTCGGGGACATATTGAATTTTCAAACCCGGATCGACGATCCGGAACTTCATCTCTTCCAAGTCCTGGTTGATCAACTGAACCGCCTCCCCGCTCCAACCATAGGAGCCGAAGGCGGCGGCGATCTTGTTTTGCGGCTTCAGTCCCTTCATATAACATAAAAAATCGGCAACCGTGGGAAAGAGACCGTTGTTCAAGGTGGGGGACCCGATGAGAATCGCCCCCGCGTCGAGGACATCAGTCATCACGTCGCTCCGGTGAATGGTCCTCAGGTGCATGGGGCGGGCGTCCACCCCCTCGCGGGCGAGGGATTCGACGATGGCCTCGGCCATGGCCTGGGTGCTGTGCCACATGCTGTCGTAGATCACCAGCGCCTTCTTCTTGGGCTTCTGCTGCGACCATTCCACGTAGGCCTGAACGATCTTCCGCGGGTCCTTGCGCCACATGACGCCGTGGTCCGGACAGATCATCTTGATCGGTAATCCCATGCGGGTAACCTTTTCCGCCAGTTTCAAAATCAGCGTGGAGTACAGGAGGAGGATGTTGGCAAAATACTTCTTGGCATGGGGCATGATTGCTTCCCCGATCTGATCGTCAAATCTCTCCGTTCCGGCGTAGTGTTGCCCGAAGGCGTCGCTGGAGAAAAGGATCTGGTCCTCCTGGAGGTACGTGAACATGCTGTCCGGCCAGTGGAGCATTCGGGTTTCCAGGAACTTGAGGGTCCGCTCGCCCAGTTTAATTTCCTCCCCATCGTTCACCGCTGTTAAATTCAGGCCCCCGTGAAAGTGGCGGGTCAGGTTCTGGGCCCCCATTTTGGAGCAGTACACCGGCTTTCCGCTCCCGATTACATGCATAACCCATTCCAGGCTGCCGGAATGATCCAGCTCCGTGTGGTTGCTGATCACACAATCGATCTTCTTTGGGTCGATGAGGAGGCGGATTTGGTCCATCCAATCGGAGAAGAATTCCTGTTTCACCGTGTCGATGAGGATATTTTTCTCCCCCCGGATCAAAAAGGCATTGTAGGTGGTTCCCTGGTAGGTGGAGTAGCCGTGAAAATCACGGACGTTCCAGTCCACGGCTCCCAGCCAAAAAATATTTTTCCCAATCTCGAACGGTTTCATTTTTTCTCCCTTTCCTTTGAATTCTGCGCGACGCAGAGCAAGACAGATCCCGCAGATCGCTTTGAAAAAAATCGGACGAAACCCAGGATTTCAGGGACTGCCCGGGTCCTCTGCAGGAGGATCGATTATCGATAACTTTCCAGAATTTTCGCCAATAACCCTCGGTCCACACCTTTTCCCACCAGCGGCCCCTCTTTGAGCGCCGGGAAGTGAGGTTCAAAGGGTGGCCGGGCCTTCTGGTAAAGGATTCCCACGGGAATGGTTTCTCCCCACTCCTCGGCCTTTTTCATGGCCGCTTCCCAGTTCGTGGGGTCGTAGTCGGGCGGCAGTTCCTTGCAGCGGGATTTATACCAACTGAAGGTGTTCACCTTGTTGAAGGAAACGCAGGGCTGAAGAATATCCACCAGGGAGAACCCCCGGTGAGCGATGGCTTCCTGGATGATCAAGGCCAAGTGGTCCACCATTCCCGAAAAGGCCCGGGCCACAAACCCCGCCCGAAGGGCGACCGCAACCGCCGCCGCATTGAAGGGGGAAGAAGCGACCCCTTCCGGCTGGACCTTGGTGACAAACCCGATCTCGGAAGTGGGGCTGGCCTGGCCTTTGGTAAGTCCGTACACCTGGTTGTTATGAACCAGGAGGGTGACATCGATGTTGCGGCGGAGGGCCGCGAGGAAATGGTTGCCCCCTTCCCCGTAATTGCATCCGTCCCCGCTCTCCACAATCACCGTCTTCTTGGGATTGGCGAGCTTGACCCCCGTGGCCAATGGGAGCGAGCGGCCGTGAAGGCCGTCAAAGAGATTTACGTTCAGGTAATGAGGGGCCTTCGCCGCCTGGCCGATTCCGGAGACGAAGATGACATCCCGGGGCCTCAGCCGGCATGCTACCAGAGCCTGCTTCACCGCCTTCAAAATGGAAAAATTACCGCAACCCGGACACCAGGCTGTCTCGTTATCCCCGTAATCTTTCAAGGTAACCATGGATGCTCCCCAATTCTGCGTAGGGGCAATTCATGAATTGCCCCTACGCCGTTTTTTAGGAATGCCCCGTAAGGGCGGGTTTCAAACCCGCCCCTACGTTCGGATTACATTAATTCCCGAAGAATGAACTCCGGGGTAATGGGCAAACCATCGTATCGACCGATTCTCTTTTTGATTTCAAAGCCCGATTCCTGCCGGATCAGTTTGGCCAGCTGCCCGGTGGCGTTTCCTTCCACCGAGACCACCTGCCCAGCTTCCTGGAGAGCGGAAAGAAAGTTCTCGGGGACCAGGGGCCACACCTGGGAAAAATAAAGGGTCGCCGTTTTTCTTCCCCCGGAGCGCAGGTGGGACGCTGCTTCCAGCACCGCCCCCCGGCTGGACCCCCAGGTCACCAGAATAAGGTCCGCATTCGGGTCTCCCTTCAGTTCCGGAGGAATGACTTCCCGGCGGATTCCTTCCGCTTTTCTCAACCGCTTGTCGGCCATTTGCTTGCGAACCGAAAGGTCCTCGGTGAGGTGGCCGTCTTCCGTGTGTTCGTCGCTCCCGGCCACCACCAGGTGTTCGCTCATCCCCGGAAGAAGGCGGGGGGAAACTCCGTTTTCGGTGAGGGCAAACCGGCGGTAAGGCAAATTCCCGGGCGCGGAATTCAACGGAACCTGCACCGCGGGCAGGCTTTCCACTTCGAAGGGAGCTACCGATCGATAAGAGTCGGAGAGAAATTGATCGGTCAGGACAAATACTGGGCCCTGGTATTTTTCCGCCAGGAAGAAGGCCTTGCGGGTCAGGTCGAAACACTCTTCCACCGTCCCGGGGGCGAAGATGGCCCGGGGAAATTCCCCATGGCCCGCGTGGAGGACAAAATGCAGGTCGGCCTGCTCCGTGCGGGTAGGTAGGCCTGTGGCCGGCCCCGGCCGCTGGGCCACGACGATCACCACCGGCGTCTCCGTCATGCCGGCCAGGCTGACTCCTTCCACCATGAGGGCGAACCCGCCCCCCGAGGTCCCCACCATGCTGGGAGCGCCGGCATAGGAAGCCCCCAGGGCCATGTTGATGGCTGCGATTTCATCCTCTGCCTGCTCCACCACCAATCCCATTTTTGCCGCCCACTTGGCCAGGGTTATTCCGATGGAAGTGGAAGGCGTCATGGGGTAAAAGGAATAGAATTTCAGGCCGGCCGAGATGGCTCCGAGGGCAATGGCCTCGTTTCCCTGCATCATCATCCGCTTGCTCGGATTCGGCGCAGAGGGGAGTTTCCCCATAAAAGGAGGCTGGGAAAGGGACCAGGCCATGGCGTCCCGCAAAACCTTGCGGTTCTCTTCTAAAACCCCGGGCGCCTTTTTCCCGAAGAAATCCTCCAGGGTCCGGCCCACGACCTCTTCATTGAGACCAATCAACCCGGATACGACCCCCAGGGCGGCGATATTGGAGCTTTTCTCGGAAGCCAAATGGCCGAAGGGAACTTTCAGGCAGGCCTTCTCATCCGCCCTGCATCCCTGGTCGGCGACGATTCTTCCTCCCGGGGCCAGTTCCTTTTCATGAAGAGTGAGAGTTAAATCGTCCAGGGCCACCAGTAGGTCCACCTCCTCCCGGGGAGCGACAACCTCCTCCGGGCTCACTCGGATACCAAAGGTATTGTGGCCGCCGCGGATTCTGGACATGTAGCTTTGGGTGACAAGAATGTGGTACCCGCTTCGCACCAAGCTCTTGGCCAGGATCTCTCCCACGGTCACCAACCCCTGCCCGGCTTCCCCTCCGATGAGAATATTCAAGTCCTTTTTCATCCTTATTCCTCCAGGAACCAGGTGCACTCCTCAGTTCCCAAGCCTTTATATTATCACCCGGAACAGAATCCCGGGTAAATAGGGTAAAACACGTATTTTTCACCGAACGTCATGGTTGGCTCAAAAAAGTTGGGGAAGCGGAGAGATTCAGCGCTCCGTCAGTCTTTGAAAGCGGTCAGGGGTTCCCGGATCAGTTCGCCCCTGGCGAAGCGCTCGACCGAGAGGCTGGAAATTTCGATGGATGGCTTTTCACCGAGGATCAGCTCGGCCATGACCTTTCCCACCGCCGGGCTGTGCTGGAAGCCGTGGCCGCTGAAACCGTTGGCCAGAAAAAAGCCCTTGAGTCCAGGGAATTCCCCCAGGATGGCATGGTTGTCCGGGGAAATTTCGTAGGACCCGGCCCACCCGCGGTCGATTGCGGCCTTCTCCAGGATGGGCACCCGGTACATGGAGTTTTCGGCCACTTCCACCATGGCGTCATAATCGACATCCAGGTTGAAGGAGGGGAAGTTATCCTTCGGCCCAGAGATCAGAAGGCCGGCGCCTTCCCGGCGGAAATACCAGGCCCGGTGAAAGTCGATCACCAATGGGATGGGGTCGGGGATATGGGGAAAGGGTCCGGTAAAAAAAAGCTGGCGGCGGAAAGGCTGAACCGGCACCTCCACCCCGGCCATCTTGCCTACTTCTCCTGCATAGGGCCCGGCGGCATTTACCACCAGGGGAGCGGAGATGTCCCCCCGGCGAGTCCGAACCCCGGCCACCCGGTTCCCGTTTCGGAGAATCTGAGTCACCTCGGTTTCCTCAAAAATCTTGACCCCGCCCCGGCGGGCGCCCCGGGCAAAGCCGCTCAGGGCTTCGTAGGGGCCGGCGTATCCTTCCCAGGGGCAGAACGTTCCTCCTTTTAGATCATCTATCCTCAGATAGGGCCAACGATATTGAATTTCCTGCGGGGAGAGGAGTTCCACGGGAATTCCGAACTTGTGCTGGAGGTCCGAATTGCTTCGGAACACCGTCCACTCGTCTTCAGTGGTGGCCAAAAAAAGATAACCGACTTTTTTAAAATCGAGTTCCGCGTCCATGATTTCCCGGAACCGGTCCCAGGTCTTGAAACTCTCGAGGGAGAAACGAATGTTGATTTCCGTGGAGAATTGAGCCCGGATTCCCCCGGCGCATTTGGCCGTGGACCCTTCGCCCAACATTCCCTTTTCCAAAAGCACCACCCCTTTGGCTTTTTTCTGGGCCAGATGGTAGGCGATGCTCGTGCCGATAATCCCCCCGCCGATAATGACGATCTCCGCCTTATTTTCCATATCTTCATTTTATCCAGGACTCTGCCGGGACTCAAATCCTTTTTGGTTTGGCCAGGGGGGTTATATTTCTGTCGGAGACGGACAACCAACTGAGAAGCGAACCCGCGACAATCAGGACGCACCCCAGCCACAGGCTGACTCCGGCTGCGACCTGAAGATAAAGAGAAATGAGAAGGGTGGATAAAAGGGGCGTGAAATAAGAACAGGCGGCGACAAATACCACGTCGCCCTTGCGCATGGCCAGGTCCCAGAGAAGATAACCGAGGGCCGTGGCCATTCCCATGAAGGTAACCTCCAGGACTGCCCGAAGCGTCCATGATCCTCCCTCGGGATGGAGCAACCGGAGGATCAGGAAAACGGCTCCGGTAGCGGAGACCAAAAGCTCTACTCCTCCTTCCATCCGGGGACCGGCCCAGCGGCGAGTCAGGTTGGAATAGAGGCCCCAGGAGATCGCCGCAGCTAGAGCCAGGGTGTAGGCCGGGGGATTTCCGGACACATTGGCGAATAAGGAAGAAATAGAGATCCTTTGACCCTGGGTAAGGACAAGGAAGACCCCAGCCAGCGCCAGGATGGTCGCCGGCAACAACCCCAGGTTGGCCTTTTTATGGAGCAGGAAGAGAGAGAAAACGATGGTGAGGGCCGGCCAGAGGTAATTGATCAGGCCGATCTCCAGGACCTGGCTTCGGCTGCGCGCAAGGCCCACCGCCAGGTAAAGAGCAAGCATGTAAAAGACGAACAGGGACCCGCAACCGAGTAGAAATTTTCGCCGAAGGTGAAGAAAAGGAAGGGCCCCTCCCCGGAAACGAAAAAAGTACTGGGCCCAGCAAAAGGCGCCTCCCACCAAATGCACGGCTGCAGCCCCGGTCAGCGGCCCGAGCTGCTCGGTAATGGACCGGACCAGGGCGATGGAGGTGCTCCAGATGAGAATCGCCCCAAGTCCGGCAGCAGTATTTCGATCAAGAAGGACTTTACTCACCCCCTATCTTTCTTCAACCCCTGTCTTAGTGCTTCCAAACTCGAACCTTTTCCTATTCCTGCTTAATCCCCAGTTGCTTGATGATGGGCCCCCACATGTCGCTGATTTCCTTCGTGTCTTTAAGGAGTCCCTCTCCGTTCCGGTAAACGACGGGCATGTCGAAGTTATTCATGGCCTTTTTGAATTCCGCGGTCTCCATAGCCTGCTTGAAGGCCCCGTGGAGCTTCTCCACGATGGGAGCCGGGATTCCCTTGGGGCCGATGACTCCGACCAGAGTGATGGCCCAAATTCTGTATCCCTGGTCGATCAAAGTGGGGACATTCGAATATTTCTCGTATCTCCTCTCGCCGGTGGTGGCCAGGAGCCGCAGGACGCCGCTGTCCACGTGAGGCTTCCATTCGGAAGCGCAGGTCTGGAAGTCCACATGCCCTCCCAGGAGGGCCGTCGTGGCTTCGTGGCCTCCCTTGTAAGGGATGTGGGTCCATTTGATTCCTTCCTGAATCCCCAGGGCTTCCACCACCAAATGGTGAGAGGACCCCGTCCCCGGGCTGCTGTATTTTAGCTTTCCAGGATTGGCTTTGGCATAAGCAACCAGGTCCTTGATATTCTTCCATGGAGCATCGGCTTTGACCGTAATTCCATGGATGTAATCCCCGTAGCGAATGATAGGGGTAAAATCCTGGGTCGAATCGTAGGGCACTTTTCGCAGATGCTGTCCGACGATTCCCGCAGAAGAAAGATTCCCCAGAGTATAACCGTCCGGTTTTTCATTCTTCAGGAGCGCCAATGCCACGGCCGACCCGCCGCCGGGCTTGTTCTGGGCTACGATAGGCTGCCCCAGGATTTTGCTGGCTGCCTCCGACAGAGCGCGCAGGGTCACATCAGTAGATCCGCCGGCTCCCCACCCAATGAGCAAGTTGATGGGCTTTGTGGGGTACTGCTGGGCCCGCGCGCTGGGAGACAGGAAGAAAATCAGGAAAAAAACAAAAAGGGTTCGAGTCGTCCAGCTTCGGAAAAAAAATCGCCACATAAAGGGACCTCCTTCTCTCTGAGTTTCGTAATTTTCAAAATACCCGGATTCGGGCAAAAAGAAAAGGGGGGCCACAGAGCGGCGGTGCGTCAACTAAACCGCACGAGCCATCACGCGAAAGGTATCCGGCTTGCCCATCCTGCGGGCGGCCACATCGGGCCGCCCCTCCAGTTCAAAAAAGCCCGGGCCAAAATTTCAAGATTTTCCGTTTGAGTAGGATTGAGCGGAAGACGGAATCCGATTTGGCTGGAAAGAAAAATTACCCGCGTGATATATTCAAATGGGAAGATTGGGAAGAAGTCAGGGTTAAAATGCCGGAATCAAAAAAACCCGCCAACCCGGAAGACGGCCGAAGCTTTGCGGCCCAACCCTCCGGATACATCCTGCATAAAGGAAGTCTCTATGTCTTGGGGGGCATCCTCCTCCTGTCGGCCTGGAAAGGGCAGACAGGAATCGTCATCCTCCTCGGCCTGGTCCTCAGTGTCGCCGGGCTGGCCGCCTTTTGGAGCCGGCTTTCCTTGGCCGGAGTCCGCTGCCGCCGTTTGATCGGGGAGAAGCGGCTTTTCCCCGGGGAATCTACGGAACTCCGGTTGGAGCTTTTTAACCGCAAGCCCCTGCCCCTTCCCTGGGTCAAGATCGATGACGAAATACCCGCCGACCTGGGCGAAGACCTGGACCCGACTCCGGCAACCCGGCCCGGCTACTATTCCCTGACCCGTTGGGCCTCGGTTCTTTGGTACCGCAAGGTGGGCTGGAAATTTCAAATCTATGGAAAAAAGCGGGGGTATTATCCCCTCGGGTCTCTCACCGCCACGTCGGGAGATATTTTCGGATTCTACCCCCGATGGAGGCAATTTGCTTCGGCTGATCATGTCCTTGTGTATCCCCGGGTCTTCCCCATCGAACAACTGGAATTGCCAGCGTTGCATCCCATGGGAGAAGCGCGGACCCGGCGGCGTATTTTCCAGGACCCCACCCGCCCCGTCGGCCTGCGGGATTATCGCCCCCAAGACTCTCTCAAGTACATTCACTGGAAGGCCACGGCACGCCGCCAGGAGCTGCAGGTGAAGGTCTTTGAACCCACGACCACCTTGAAGGTCTCCATCTTTCTGGCGGGAGAAGGATATTCACCGAAGGACCCGCAATCGGAAGAAGAGTTCGAACTGGCAGTGAGCGCTGCGGCCTCGCTCGCCCATCATCTCATCGATCAGGGGACCCCTGTGGGGCTGATTTCCAATGGATGCCAGGCGGATTCAGGCCTGGAGATTCAAATCCCCCCCGGGGGGAGCCGCGATCAGTTGATGGAAATCCTGGAAGCCCTGGCCAAAGTCACCCTCCGCGCAAAGATTTCATCGGAGGCTTTTTTGCAATCCCAAAGCAAGTCTTTGCCCTCAGGAACAACCCTTATTCTCGTAGTTTCCCAAGTCCCGGAGTCATTTTTCCCGCTGCTTAGGGACCTGAAGGATAGAGGCACCAAATTGTTGCTCCTGCGGGTAGGGGACCAGCAGGAAGGCGGGTTGGATGGGACGATTCCCAGCTATTCAATCCGCAAGCCGGGGGACTTATTGACGATCAATCCCGAGAGCAGCCGATGAACGGAGCGTGGACGGCAATTCTCCTTTACGGGGCGGTGGCGGGGCTGGAAGTCTCCTGGTTCTGGGCATTCCTGGACCTCCTGAAGCAGAAGGGGGTGGGCGGTTCCCTGCCTTTGGTTTCCTTGCTCGGCTTTTACCCCCTGAGTTTCGTTTTTCATCGTTTGCTTAGCGGATTCTCCTGCAAGAAGGCTATCCCTTCGGGAGGCTTGGTCTGGGCGGTTTTGATTTTTATTTTAGGGAAAGTCAATTTTTTTCCGAATTCGGGATGGGCGGATCCTCAATTGCTTAAGGATTTCGGGAACGCCTTGGCCGGGGCGGTTCATGGCTTGACCCAGGAGTCGCTCGTGGTGTTTAGCAGTGCGGTTTTCTGGGGGTTTGGCTGCCGCCTGGCCTATGGGCGGGTTCATTTTTCCACTCTGGTCGGCGAGTTCCAGTTCGGGCTGGCCATTCTTTTGACCCTCTTCCTTCTGAACGCCCAATGGGAATTAAGCATGATTGCCCTGATCCCCTTAAGCCTGGCCTTCTTTTTCTTTGCCCTGAGCGGCATCGCGGTTTCCCATGCCTCGGAGCGGGGAAGCTGGGTGTCGGGCGGATATCGGGACCGCTGGTTTGCCTTCTTGCTTTTGACCATCGGATTTATCCTGGGGATCGGCTGGCTGATCAGCGTGGTGATCAACCCTTCGCTGATCGAATTCATTCTTTCCCTTTTGGCCACGGCCGGCCAGTGGGTCTGGGGATGGATCGTAAAATTCTTTATTTTCCTGGGCGAACTGATTCCCCCTCCCAAGCCGGTTGAACTCCCGCCGGGCACGCGGATGGGCCCGATAAAAGGGCCAACCGAGGAACCCTTCATCCTGTTTTCCGACTCCGTCCGCGAGGTGATTCGGTTTATCTGGGGAATCGGGGTCCTATCCCTCATCCTGGCCGCCCTGTGGCGGGTTTCCTCCCAGGTCTTCGAGTGGCTCCGGCGGAAAATGGGGGGAATGAGGGAATCCGAGGTGGAGGCTCTGCCCGGGGCTTTTCGCGAGGACCTTTTTAATTTTTTGAAAAAGCTGCTTCGGATTTTCGGGATTCGATGGCTTTTTAGAAGGGGAAAAAGATCAGAACCCCTCCCCGTGGGAGTCGAGTTGGTGCGCAAGACCTATCGCCAGCTTTCGGCCTGGGCAGCGGCCCGGGGACAGGGTCGGAAGGCTGCCCAGACACCCTATGAATACCTGCCGGCTCTGCTTGCCTGGCTTCCGGAGAGAGGGGATGATTTTACCCTTATCACCGAACAGTACGTCCAAACGCGTTACAGCCCGGCCATTCCGGGGAAAGCCGGTTTGCAGGAGTTGCAGCGGAGCTGGCAGCGGATCCGGGAGACCCGTGTCAAGAAGCAATCGAAAAATAGTGGAAAAAAGTAGAATTGTGCACAAAAGGTAACAAGATCGTAGGGGCAATCACGCCATAGGCGTGATGGTTGCCCGTCCTGCGGGCGGCCATATCGGGCCGCCCCTGCAATCAGATCCTGTTAGGTTTCGGCTGGGCTGGGTTAGGAGACGAAAATGAATCAATCGATCGACTCTCAGGCGGCGGATGTGGGCCAAATCAAGGAAGCCGCGGATCGGCTTCTTCAGAATGTCAACCGGGTTATGGTAGGCAAGAAGGAAACCATCGAGCTGGTTTTCATCGCCCTTCTCTGCGAGGGGCATGTGTTGATCGAGGATGTTCCCGGGGTGGGAAAGACCCTGCTGGCCAAGGCCATGGCCAGGTCCGCGGGCTGCCGCTTCAAGAGAATCCAGTGCACTCCCGACCTCCTGCCCTCGGATGTGACCGGGATCCACTATTTCAACCAGAAGACTTCGGCCTTTGAGTTCCGGCCCGGCCCCATCCTGGCCAATATCGTCCTGGTGGACGAGATCAACCGGGCCATGCCCCGGACCCAGTCATCGCTATTGGAGTGCATGCAGGAGCAGCAAGTCACCGTGGACCTTGAAACGGTCCCCCTGCCGCGGCCTTTCCTGATCCTGGCCACGCAGAACCCCATCGAACTGGAAGGAACCTTCCCCCTGCCGGAGGCCCAACTCGACCGCTTTCTCCTCCGGGTTAGGCTAGGCTACCCGGAGGATGGAGAAGAAGAAGCCATCCTGACCCGTTTCCACGGGGCGAACCCGATGGATGGGCTCTCCAGCGTACTAACCGCGGCAGCCATCCTGGACCTCCAAAAGAGGTGCCGGCAGGTTTTCGTGGAGGACTCCGTGAGGCGGTACATGACCGATTTGACCCGGGCGACCCGCGGTCACGAAAAGATCAAGCTGGGCGCCAGCCCCCGGGCGTCGCTGGGGCTCTACCTCGCCTCCCAGGCCAAGGCGGCCGTCCGGGGAAGGAATTTCGTGATCCCGGACGATGTCAAATCCCTGGCCACGCCGGTTTTGGCCCATCGCTTCATCGTGAAAACCGAAGCCCGGATGAAAGGGCAAACGTCGGAAGATATCATGAAGGAGATCCTGGCCGCAGTTCCAGTCCCGGTGGAGGGAAAGCCCTAACCAGGCAGGTCTCCAGCGTCTCCTCTTGGGCCCTGCCATTCGGAACGAATCATTCCATACAGTTCGATGTCTTCGAAGGCACCCCATTTCATTACGTGCTGGGGCGAAGACCCTTCGTGCTTCATACCCAACTTCCGCATGACTTTGCCGGAGGCCGGGTTCCGCTGGAAATGGTAGGCGTGGATCCGGTTGAGATTCAGGGAATGAAATCCATATTCCAGGACCGCGCGCCCCGCCTCGGTACAATACCCGTTCCCCCAATAGGGCCGGCCGATCCAGTATCCGAGTTCCGCCCTCCGGAATTTGCCTTCGATGACCAGCCCCATGGCCCCGATCAATTCGCCGGTCTCGCGGAGGACAATGGCGAAAACCACCTCTTCGCCGGCTTCGAACTTGGGCCTCCGGGTCAGAATCCACTCCTCGGCCATGCCCACCTCGTAGGGGTGGGGGATCTGAAGGGTCGTGTCGGCGATGGCCCGGTCCCCGGCCAGACGCCGGACATCTTCCCCATCGGTAAGTTCAAAGGGTCTCAGGATGAGACGCTCGGTTTGAAGAGTCGGCTGCATCACTTGCGTGCAGTGCTGAGTCTAACTTACCTGGCGTAAAACTTCTTGACGGTATCCTCAGCCACCTGTTGTAAAAAACTCGCAGTCTCTTTGTCGATCTTGCCAAAGTAGGTATAGCTGTTTCCGACCGGCGACTTCCCGTAAAGGCTCGCATAGACGGTGCAGGCCGCAAGGTAGGTGCCGATGAGTTCAGGGTGCGAACCATCGAAGTCTTTGTGAAGCTTGATGCCGGGTCGGCGCCGATAGGCTTCTTCGAAAGCAAGACCCACAGGAATAACCAGGGCGCCCACTTCATTGCCGACGGAGACATAGAGGTCTTCGGTTAGCCGGATATTTTCCGGCTTGGCCTGTTTGTGCGGTTTGACATAGGCATGGGTTAAGTAGAGGGCGGTCCTTCCACCCCGCTCGGCAATCACCTTATGAAACTCGAACACCTTGGCCCGAAATTGGGCTCGCGCCTCTTCCGATAGAGGTTCAGCACTGCCGCCCTGGAGGATGACTAGCTGGAAGGGCTCCTTCACGCCGATCTGTCCGGGCTTCGTAAGGTAGTCGATGTTGTGATGAGCCAACACCGCACCCCCGATGGTGGCTGACTTGTAGCTCAGTTTTCCGCTTAGGCTGGGATCGGCGGCGATCACCAGCCGCTGCACATGGTTGTGTAGGCTGTCGCCGTAATAGAGATAGCTGTTGCCAACAAATAGCACGCGGGTCGGCGTGTCCACCTGCGGCGCCTTGATCAATGGACCCTGCGCGGCAGGAGAAATGGTGGCTAGCGACAGGGCGCCTGAAAAAAGCAGCAGACGCAGGATTGACGCTGAAAATGGCGGCATGGCGCACCTCCTTGGGGGATTCGGTTGATATAGGGTGGAGCAGTCGGGACGAACTCGGTCATTTACGCAGCGTCTCACTTTTGGGGGATTATATCAGGGCCTATGGAGGAAACCAAGAGGAAACCAGGCTTTTTCTATGGGAAATCCCTTTTAAAGCAGAGTTATTTTGGCCATGAAGGATAAGTGCAAAATAGGGAAAACTGTGTTAAATTGAAAACCTTCGGACAAATTGAAGGAAGGAGAGTTCTCTGGGAATGCGCAAAGAGGTTGTTAAAGCCGTCTTGGTCGTTTTTATCGCCAGCTTCTGCACCATGGTTATCGAGCTGGTGGCGGGAAGGATTCTGGCTCCCTTTGTGGGGGTCTCTCTATATACCTGGACCTCGATCATCGGAGTGGTTCTGGCGGGAATCAGCATCGGGGCCTATCTGGGGGGAATTCTGGCGGACCGATATCCCACGCCCAAAACCCTGGGCTGGCTCCTCCTTCTATCCGGGCTGGCCGCGCTTTCTATTTCTCCCTTGACCGGGATCGTCGCCCAATGGCAGTTGGAGACCAGCCTCATGCTGCGCATCCTGGCGGTCACGACGGTCATCTTTTTCGTTCCCGCCACTCTTTTGGGGATGATCTCTCCGGTAGTGGTCCGTCTTTCATTGGACCGTCTGGAACGGTCGGGGAACGTAGTAGGAAAGATCTATGCCTTTTCCACCCTGGGTTCGATCCTGGGAACTTTTGCCACCGGCTTCTTCTTGATCTCCTGGATGGGGACGCGAAATATTCTCCTCCTCATGTCGGTGATCCTGATCGTTTCCTCGCCTTTTTTCGGCGGCGCCTTCCTCAAGCGGCGGGTATTCATGGTTCTTTTCCCGGTCCTCTTCTTCGGCCTCTGGGCGGTCCACGACCAGGCCTTTACCAAGCAGCGCGACGACCACTCCTATTACTTTAAGGAAACCGATTACTTCACCATCGAATTGAAAAAAACGGAGAAGGACAGCCGCCCCCTGGAAATGGTCGTCCTGGATAACCTGATCCATTCCTACGTGGACCTGGAGGACCCGCTCCACCTTCAGTACGGATACGAAAAAACCTATGCCGACCTTGTCGCCTGGAAAGCCAAGAACAATCCGCGGTTCCGGGCCCTCATCATCGGGGGCGGAGGGTACACCTTCCCCCGATTCCTGGAGGCCAAATACCCGCAGGCCCAAATCGAGGTGCTCGAAATCGACCCCCATTTGACCCGACTGGCGTTTGAATACCTGGGGCTTTCCCCGAAGACCCGGATTCGGACGTTCAACGGAGATGCCCGCTGGACCCTCATGAACTTAAAGGAAAAGGGGAGCTATGATTTTATCCTGGGGGATGCCTTCAACGATCTTTCCATCCCCTACCACCTGACCACCCGGGAGTTCAGCGCCCTGCTCCGTTCGGCGCTGAAGCCGGACGGGCTTTTAATCGCCAACGTGATCGACCATTTTCAGACCGGGCTGTTCATGCCTTCATACGTCCGAACCCTGGAAGAAGTCTTCGGCAAGGGAAAGGTGGCCCTGGTTTCGGACTCCAGCTTCGAGGGGATGGGGATCAGCACCATGATCGTATCGGCCAGCGCCCGGGAGCAAGACTGGAAGGAACTGGAAAGGGTAAACCCGAAGAATTGCTACGTCATCGACCCCCCGGAATTGGACCGAAGGCTGCAGAACCGCTTCGCCATGATCCTAACCGACGATCACGCCCCGGTGGACAACCTGACCGCCCCGATTTTTGAGGAGAGGTTCGGGAGGAAAAGGAGAGGCTAAAAACAGAATCCAGGAGCCAGAAGTCAGAATAAGAAGATTTTTTCTTCTGGCTTCTCATTCTTTTGTCCCTTCCTTCTCTTCTTCGACCACGATCCCGTACTTGCGGATTTTCTGCTGAAGGTTCTGCCGGAACATCTGGGCCTTGCGGGAGGCTTCGGAGATGTTCCAATTGCTTTCTTTCAAGATTTGGGTGATATAGATTTTCTCGAATTCTTCCTTCGCCTTGCTGAAGGGAGCGTTGGCCCAGCTCTCCCGGGCTGCGGCTCTGTCTGCGGCCCGGTTGACGAACTCTTCCGGAAGGTCGGTGATCTTGATCGTCTCTCCCTCCGCCATGGAAAGGGCGTATTCGATCACATGTTCGAGCTCGCGAACGTTTCCCGGCCATTTATAAGCCTGAAGCGCTTTCAGGGCCTGGGGGTCGAGGCGCTCCGCCTTCCGGTCTCCCCGGTACTTGGCCAGGAAATGGTAGGCCAGGGCGGGAATGTCCTCCGCGCGCTCCCGTAAGGGGGGCAGGTGAATGGCGATCCCTTTTAGCCGGTAATAAAGGTCCTGGCGGAACTCCCGCCTTTCCACCGCCTTTTCAAGGTCGCGGTTGGTGGCGGCGATGATGCGGATGTCCACCCGGAGGGGATGGGTATCCCCCACGCGCATGAACTCCGCCTCCTGAATGACCCGGAGAAGTTTTACCTGGAAGGATGGGGCGGTCTCGGAAATCTCGTCGAGAAAGAGAGTCCCCCCGTCGGCGGCCTCGATCAGGCCTTTTCGCGTGGAGACCGCCCCGGTGAAGGCCCCCTTCACGTGCCCGAAAAGTTCGCTCTCCAGCACCCCCTCGGCGAGGGCGCCGCAGTTGAGGGGCAAAAACAGCTTCTCCCGCCTTCTACTCCGGTCGTGGATGGCCCGGGCCACCAGCTCTTTTCCCGTGCCCGTTTCTCCCGTGAGGAGGATGTTGGTCTCCGTATCGGCCACTTTCTGGATCAATTCGAAGACCCGTTGCAGCGGGGGGCTGTTGCCGATGATGTTCCCGAAGGGGTGATGGGCCTGGAGATGCTGGCGCAGGAGGATGTTCTCCCCCTCCAGGCGGCTGTGCTCGGCGGCCCGTTCGATGATCACCCGGACCTCGTCGGGAGTAAAGGGTTTGGGCAGATAATCGTAGGCCCCTTTCTGGATGGCCTCCACGGCGCTCTTGATGGTGGCATACCCGGTGATCATGATCACCACCAGCGAGGGCTGGACCTGTTTCACCCTCTCCAGGAGCTGCATCCCGTCCATGCCGGGCATGCGGATATCGCTGATGACGATGTCATAATGCTTCTCCTGGACCTTCTTCAGCGCCTCTTCCCCGCTCAGAACATAGTCCGAAGGATACCCGCTCCTTTTGAGGATGGCCTGGAGGGATTTGCAGGTGTTGACCTGGTCGTCCACGATGAGAATGGGGGTCGTTTTTTCCATATCAGGTTTGCTGGGCGGTGGACAAGGGGAAGTCGATGGTGAAGGTCGTTCCCCGGCCCACCGTGCTCTCCAGGCGATACTTCGCCCCGTAGTTCTTCAGGATTCCCGAAACAATGTACAGGCCCAAGCCCGTGCCCTCCCCGGTGCCCTTGGTGGAAAAGAAGGGATCAAAGACCCGGCTCAGGTTTTCGGGCGGGATTCCCGGTCCCGTGTCCTGAAAGATGATCCGGATGAACGGCCCGCCCAGGGAAGGGGATTGGACGAAACTTTCATCCGGGGTTTCACCGAAAAGAGTCCGTATCAAGAGCTTCCTTTCTCCCGGGGGAGATTCGGAGAATTTCCCGGCGGAAGGTTCGTCGTTCATGGCCTGAACCGAATTGAGAATCAGATTGCTGAAGACCTGCTGCATCTGGCCGGAGTCGGCTCGCACCAGGGGAAGTTCCTTGGCCAGTTCCATCCCCACTTCAATCCCTTCCATCACCCCCTGTTTTTCCAGGAGGAGGAGACTCATGTTCAACACGTCATTGAGGTCCACCCATTCCAGGGAGGGCTTCGACTCCCGCGAGAAGGAAAGAAGGTCGGAGACGATTCTTTTGGCCCGGGTGGCCTCTTTGATGATAATGTCCAGGCTTTCCCGATTCGGTTCTCCCTCCGGGGTGTCTTCCCGCAAAAGATTGCCGAAGGTCAGGATGGAGGTGAGCGGGTCGTTCATCTCGTGGGCCACCCCGGAGGCCAGGCGGCCGATGGCCGCCAATTTTTCGGTCTGGACCAGCTCCGCCTGGGCCTTCTTCAAGTCCTCTTCCAGTTTCTTCTTTTCGGTTAGGTCTTTGATCACTCCCAGGGTGCCGATGACCGCTCCCCGCTCCTCCTTGAGCAGGGAAGCCGAAGTCAAAATGGGTATCACCCGCCCATCGCTGACCATGGTGGTTTCATAATTCATCAACCGGCCCCTCTCCCGCAGGACCGACATGATCTTTCGCGCTTCCCCCATTCCTCCCAAGTACAGCCGGCTGATGTGGACACCCAGAAGCTTGTCTTCCTGCCCGGCTTGGCCCAAAATCATCTCCTGCATGGAGCGGTTGGCAAAGGTGATCACCCCCCTGGGGTCGGTGGCTACGATGGCATCGACCGAGCTCTGAACGATATTCTCCAGGGTGTCCTTGGTCTTGCGCAGCTCCTGGGCCGACTGCTGGAGTTGGGTCCTCCCATTCTCCAGGGAGGCCACCATCTTGTTGAAAGATTCGGCAAGGGCTCCGATTTCATCTTTCGACTTTGGAGCGACTGGCCTGGAAAAATCCCCCTCGGCCACTTTCTGGGTTGCCTGGAGGAGCTGTCGAAGGGGCTTCACCAGAAGTTGGCTGAAGTAGAAGGCCAGAACAAGCCCGATCAGGCCGGCTTGGACGGCAAAGACCCAGGCATAGGTCTGGGCCTTGCGGGTGGCCACCTGGATCGGCAGCCAGGAAAGGCCGATGGCCTGTTCGGCCATCTTCTCGAGCGTGGCCCCTAGGGCTTCCAGTTCAGCGATCTGAGAGTCAACCTGAGCACGGTCCTCGGCCGAAAAAAGGATACCGAGGACCCGCTGGTAATCTTTCAGGGCTTGTTGGGCTGCGGCGAATTTAAAGAAGGCTCCGTTCTCCTCCCCCAGGCCCTTGAGATGGGAAAGAGAATCGGCTGCCCGGGAGGAGGCATCCTGGATGCGCTGGAGGTAGAATTTTTCCCGGTAAAAAGAGAAGTTCTTTTCGTGCCGGCGCATGTCCAGTATGTTGCTGTAATTCTGGTAGGCCTGCCTCACCCGGTGGGAGCTTTCATTGATTCGTTGGGAGTTAACGTACAATACCTCGGCCACCATGGCCGTAAGACCGGCCAGAGGGAGAAAAACAAGAAGGAGTTTGGTGCCAATCCGCATATTTTCAATACATCAGGCCATGGCAGAGCAAGAGGAAGGACCCCCGGATGCCTGGAATTCGTCCCGGGCCGGGGTTTAGAGCTGCTTTCCCAACGCTATAGTGCCATGTTTCCCAGCAGCTCATATTCCATTGAAATTATAGGGGTAAATTGGAAAAAGAAGCAAGGGAAAAGAGAGCTGGAAAAAGGGCCCGCCGTTCCCCCATTCATATCCCCCCCCGCTCAGCTTTTTAAAAGACGAATGCGGTCACCCCTTCAAAGCATCGCCGAGCTTTGACTTCGTTGGAGGAATTCGCTATAATTTCAACCTAATGTCCAGCCAAGCCATAATCCCCCGCTTAGAAGAGGCGATGAAAAAGTATCGCCTCCCCCTTATGCCGATGATCTGGGTTATCACCTGCCTGGTCATCGGGGTCCTGGTGGGTATCGGGCTCTACAGTTATTCTTCTGCGGAAAAGGCCATGGCCGACCAGTTCAACCAGGAGCAACTCGTCCTGGTTCAGCAGGCGGCCAAGGGGATGGAAAATCATTTGGCCACTCTCCGCCAGACCCTGACCATCATGACCCGAATCCCGGAAGCCCGGGGTCTGGCCCGGGAGGGCGGGGAGGAAAAATTGAAGGCTCTTTGGGAAGCCTGCGGGGGGTCCTTTGATTTTCTCTTCCATGTGGGTGAACGGGGTAACCCGCTTTCCTCTTATCCATCGAAAATTTTGGAGGGTCTGCAAGGGGAGACCTTCCGTCTTCGCCCCCACCTGGAGAAAACCCGCATCGCCGGAAAAACGGCGGTGGTTCATACCGGCCCCTTCCCGGGGAAAAAGGGCCCTGACCCGGCTTGGCGTTTCGGCTCTCTCTTGATCCTGTCCCCCATTTTCCACGGCCCGGACCTGGCAGGGTTTCTGGGCGCCGGAATCGACTTTAAGAAGGTCTATGACCGGTTCGTCCACCCCATCCGGTCCGGAGCCCGAGGCTCCTCTTGGATGATCGACGGGGAAGGGAGATTCATCGCCCATGAAGATTCCCGGCTCATTTGGAAGGACGCCTTTTCCGCCCGCCAGGAGCGGGACCCAGGGCTTTCCTCGGAGAAAATCGACTGGATCATGAGGGAAAAGATGCTGAAGGGGCAATCCGGCACGGGGGAATACGAGAGCGGCTGGCATTTGGGGGATCAAGGCCGAATCAGAAAATTGATCGCTTACGCCCCGGTCCGACTCGACGGCCAAATCTGGCCGGTGGCCGTGGTCGTCCCGTACTCGGACGTGACCCAATTGGTCTGGGGGAGTTTTCAGAGTTCGGCCGTCCTTATCCTGATTATGGCCGGCGTTCTTTTAGCCGGGACCTACGTGGGGCACAAGATCAACCAGGAGCGGGTTCGAGCGGCGGAAAAAGTCAGGTGGGGCGAGGAAATCCTGCGCAGCCAGAACCGGCTTCAGGCGCTCTTTGACGGGGCCCCCGATGCCATTACCATCGTGGACCGGAATTACCGCATCTTGACGGTCAATAAAACCGCCCAGACCTGGTATAAGCGGGGCCTGGAGGATTTTGTCGGCAAACTCTGCCATCGGGAATTCCAGAACCGCCCCGACCTGTGCGTCAACTGCCCGGCGGAGGAGTCTTTCCGCACCGGCCGCCCGGCCTTCCGGGAACGGGCCAGCCTGGTGGCCGGGGGGACGAAATATTACCTGCAGATCTTTACCTTTCCCCTCCGCGATCGAAACGGGGATATCGTGGAAGTCGTGGAATACGTCAAGGACGTGACCGCGGAAAAGGAATTGCAGCAGCAGATCATTCAATCGGAGCGACTGGCGGTTGTCGGCCGCATGGCGGCCAACGTGGCCCACGAAATTAAGAATCCCCTGGGCACCATCGTTTTGAATGCGGAGCTTTTGGGGGAAGAACTGGACAAGATCGGCTCCGAGCGCACCGCCGAATGCCAGGAACTCCTGGGAATCATCAAATCCGAGGTGGACCGTCTTCTCGAGGTGGTGGAAGAGTACCTGCAGTTTGCCCGCCTGCCGAAAATCAAGCTGGAGGAAGGGAGCGTGAACGAGGCCATCTCCGATCTCTTCCTATTCCTTAAGGAAGAAATGAATGAACGAAAGATCCTTTTGGTGGAAGAACTGGACCCCAATCTTCCCCCCGTCCAACTGGACCCGAAGCAGCTCCGGCAGGCCCTGTTGAACATTGTCAAGAATTCCTTTGAGGCCATGCCCGAGGGGGGGAAATTGACCCTTACCACGGGTCAACGGGATGGGAAGGTGCAGATCACCATCAGCGATACGGGCAAAGGAATTCCTCCGGAGAACCAGGAACTCGTTTTCACTCCCTTTTTCAGCACCAAGCACGGGGGCACGGGATTGGGACTTTCCATCACTTCCCACATCGTGAAGGAACACCGGGGGGCGATCGGGTTTCAAAGCTATGAGGGCCTGGGGACTTCTTTCACCATCCGCCTGCCGATTGCTCCTTCCCCGCGTCCAGCCCAGGGGGAAGAAAAGCCGGCGGCGGGCCAGCCATAAGAAGTCGGGTGATTCCCGAGGACGTCCATGGACCTTCCAGAACCCAGAAATATTCTCTTGGTGGACGACAACAAATCCTTCCGCGACTCCCTGGCCAAGATTCTGGGCGGCGAGGGATACCGAATATTTTCGGCCAGCGACGGGGATGAAGCCCTGGATATCCTGCGCAAGGAATCCATCCACCTAGTCCTTACCGACCTGAACATGCCCAAAATGGATGGAGTGGAACTGCTCAAGGTGGCCAAAACCATCCGGCCGGAGGTTGAAGTCATCCTCATGACGGGGTATGGGACCGTGGATACCGCCGTGACCGCCATGAAGGACGGGGCCTTCGATTACATTCAGAAGCCATTCAAACCGCGGGAGATTCTCAAGCTGGCCCGCAAGGCTCTGGAGAAGCAGTCCCTGGTCCTGGAAAACCGCCTCCTCCAGGAACGGATCAAAGACTTTCAGAAAGTGGATAAGATCGTTGGCCGCAGTCCGGCCATGAGGCATATCATGGAAATCGTGGCCCAAGTGGCCCCCAGTTCAGCCACCGTCCTCATTCAAGGGGAGAGTGGAACGGGGAAGGAGGTCATCGGCCAGGCGATCCACGATCTGAGCCCCAGGGCCAAAAATCCCTTTATCAAGGTTAGCTGTGCGGCCCTGCCGGAGACCCTGCTGGAGGCGGAGCTCTTCGGTTACGAGCGGGGCGCTTTTACCGGCGCCATCTCCCGCAAAGAAGGGCGTTTCGAGCTGGCCAACGGAGGAACCCTCTTTTTGGACGAGATCGGAGAAGTGAGCCCTACGGTCCAGGTGAAACTGTTGCGGGTCCTCCAAGTGGGAGAGTTTGAGCGTCTGGGGGGCACGAAGACCATCCGGGCCGATGTCCGAATCGTGGCAGCCACCAACATCAACCTTCTGGAGGCGGTGGAACGGAAGACGTTTCGCGAAGACCTTTACTCCCGGCTCAATGTGATCACCCTGACCCTTCCCCCTCTGCGGCAGAGGGAAGGCGATATCCCGCTTCTGGCCCACCACTTCCTTGAATTTTTCAAGAAAAAGAATAACAAAGAGGTGAAAGGATTTTCCCCGGAGACTCTGGAAATTATGCTCCAGTATTCCTGGCCCCGGAACGTGCGCCAATTGGAAAACGCCATCGAGCGAGCGGTGGTCTTGACCAAGGGAGACATGATTACCCCGGGGGATCTCCCCCCGGAGATCCTGCAGGCCGTGGAACCTGCAACCCAGAGGCCGATTTTCATGGAAGATAAGAACCTCTCCATCCCCCTCGGTACCCCCCTGGAAATGATCGAAAAACGAGTCATTGAAGAGACGCTGAGGTACTCCCGGGGCGATAAGAATCTGGCCTCTAAGATCCTGGGGATTTCCGCCCGGACGATCTACAGGAAAATGGAAGAAGATAAAAAAGAAGGTGAAAAAAAGCAGGAGTACGGCGAAGGATCCTTTCAAGATGGAGAAAAAACAAATGACAATTTGGCAAAATAAAAGTTTTTTTGTCTGAATTTCCATTTTTTTAGGGTTTATTTCGGTATTTTGCCAAAATGTCCTCTTCCTCTCGATAACCCCACAAGGCTCCCAGGCCAACCGCAGGACCAAAATAAAAAATTAATGATTTCAAATCATTACGTAATGATTGGGAGTATTTTTCCGCAGCTTCTTTGGCACATCTTTTGCTTATTAAATTCGCAAATTGGAAAATTTGAAGGGGTCCGATCTTCACAGGCTACGAACGAGCGAACTCCCCTGCTCATCTGTGACTGGCAACCGAAACAACAACCCTCCTCTATCAGATCGGACCCCTTCAATTTTTCTGGATCGTCGTGAAAATTCAGCCAGTTTCTTTTCTGTCCCAAAATTCGGAGGAAGCGTGGAAAAGAAAACGATTTTGGTCGTGGACAACGGGGAGACTATACGCGAAACCCTGGTTAAGATTCTAGAGCGGGAAGGATACCGGGTCTTAACAGCGGAGGACGGGCAGGCCGCCCTGGAAGTTTTGAAGGAGAACCAGACCAACCTGATCCTTTCCGATGTATGTATGCCGAGGATGGACGGAAACAAACTGCTGAAGCTGGCCAAGGCCATCCAGCCGGACGTGGAGGTCATCCTGATGACCGGCCACGGAAAGACCGAAATGGGGCTGGAGGCTCTCCGGGCTGGGGCCTTCGATTTTATCCAGAAACCCTTTACCAAGCTGGCCTTGAACAAGACCATCAAACAGGCTTTGGAAAAGCAAGCCATGGCCTCCGAGCTGCGTTTCCTGAAGGAACGGGTTCGGGAGCTTTTGGGGGAGATCATGGAGCTGATCGGAGAGCCCCCGGTTCATCGGATGCCTTACCCTCGTCCCTTACGGGCCGATTCAACCCACTGAAAGCCTGTTGGGAGATAGGTTTAAAACAGGCGAAATTATGCCTCCTGAATCCGAAAGCTTTTCTTGGATAAAGAAAGCCAGGGGAGACGTATAGGTTTTTTTATATTCATGGAAAGTTAGGCTTGCAGAAAACGACCCTAGCCAAGATAATAAATTTATAGGATTTAAACAACCCATCGGAGGGCACATCTATGGCAGAAGAGAAGAAAACCATTACCAGCATGATGGAGGAGAAACGGGTTTTCCCTCCCAGCAAAGAATTCAGCTCCAAGGCCCACATCAAAAGCTTGGAGGAGTACAAGAAAATGTATGACCGGTCCATCCGGGACCCCGAAGGCTTCTGGGGGGAGCAGGGGCAAAACCTGGAGTGGTTTAAAAAATGGGACAAAGTCCTGGATTATAGCTTTGGCGATAACCTGTACATCAAGTGGTTCCAGGGCGGAAAGCTCAATGTCACCGTGAACTGTCTGGACCGGCACCTCAAGACTCACCGGAAAAACAAGATCGCTCTGATCTGGGAGGGCGAACCAGCGGGGGACAGACGGAAGTACACCTACCAGCAGTTGTACGAAGAGGTCTGCAAGTTTGCCAATGTGCTCAAAAAGAGGGGCGTCAAGAAGGGCGATCGGGTGACCATCTACATGCCCATGATTCCCGAACTTCCCATCGCCCTCCTGGCCTGCGCCCGCATCGGAGCCATCCACAGCATCGTCTTCGGCGGGTTCAGCGCCGACTCCCTGAGGGACCGCATCCTGGATGCCAACGCCACCGTTTTAATCACCACCGACGCCAGCTACCGCAGCGGCAAAGTCATCGGGCTGAAGAACAACGCCGACCAGGCCCTGGCCAGTTGCCCGGGGGTCAAGACGGTCATCGTCTATGACCGCACCCATACCAAGATCGATATGAAAGCGGGACGGGACTTATGGTGGCATGAAGAAATGGCGGCCCGGGATATCAAGCCGGAGTGCCCGCCCGAAGTCATGGACGCGGAAGACCCCCTCTTCATGCTCTATACCTCCGGCTCCACCGGCAAACCTAAAGGGGTTCTCCATACCCAGGCAGGATACATCCTGTATGTCATGACTACCTTCAAATGGATCTTCGACTACAAGGAGGAGGACATTTTCTGGTGCACCGCCGACATTGGCTGGGTCACCGGCCACAGTTACATCGTCTACGGTCCCTTGGCCGCCGGGGCTACCAGCCTCATGTTCGAGGGGGTCCCCAACTATCCCAAACCTGACCGCTTCTGGGAGATCGTGGAGAAGTACAAGGTCAATATTTTCTACACCGCTCCCACCGCGCTGCGGGCCATGATGCGCGATGGGGACCAGTGGCCCCTCGGGCGGGATCTATCGTCCCTGCGCCTCCTCGGCACCGTGGGAGAGCCCATCAATCCCGAGGCCTGGATGTGGTATTACAAGGTCATCGGCAAAGAAAAATGCCCCATCGTCGATACCTGGTGGCAGACGGAGACCGGAGGCGTGCTGATCACCCCCCTGCCGGGCGCCTGGCCGATCAAACCCGGGTCGGCCACCAAGCCCTTCCCGGGGGTGGACGCCGCGGTCATCCGGGAGGACGGCTCGACGGCCGGCCCCAACGAAGGCGGATACCTGGTGATCCGGAAGCCCTGGCCGGGGATGATGCGGACGATATACGGACAGCATGAACGCTTCAAGGAGACTTACTTCGTTCAGTTCCCCGGTCTTTACTTCACGGGCGACGGAGCCCGGGTGGATGAGGACGGGGATTTCTGGCTCATGGGCCGGGTGGACGATGTCATCAATGTCTCCGGGCACCGGATCGTGACCGCGGAAGTGGAGAGCGCGCTGGTAAGCCATCCGGCCGTTGCCGAAGCCGCGGTCGTGGGAATGCCCCACGACATCAAAGGGCAGGGGATTTACGCCTTTGTCACCGTGAAAGCCGGCCAGAAAAAGTCGGATGAACTCAAGAAGGCCCTGGTGGCCCACGTGCGCAAGGAGATCGGCCCGATTGCCACGCCGGACAAGCTCCAGTTTGCCGACGGGCTTCCCAAGACTCGAAGCGGAAAGATCATGCGGCGGATCCTGAAGAAGATTGCCGCCGGAGAGGTGAGCGAACTGGGCGATACCACCACCCTGGCCGACCCCTCCGTGGTGCAGACTCTGGTATCCGAAAGACAGTAGCCTTTGGAGGGAACCAAAAAATAAGGGGAGCCGGTCCCAACCAGGAACCCGCTCCCCTCGTTATATTCAGGAGGCTTTTTTTCATGGCAGTTCAACAAAGCACGGTTTCGCCGGGGCCCGGCCAAAAATCCGGTTGGATCGTTACCTTCGCCGGGACGGGCATTAACCTGGCCCTGGGGGTTCTTTACGCCTGGTCGGTTATCTCCAAACAAATAACTAAAGAATGGGGATGGAACGAGACGCAGGCGGCGATTCCCTACTCCGTGGCCATCGCGGTTTTCGCTTTCATGATGGTCCCGGCCGGAAGGATGCAGGACAAGCTCGGACCTCGGCTGGTGGCTACCCTGGGAGGAATTTTTTGCGGAATCGGATTCATCCTTGCCAGCCTGGGCCAGTCCCTGATCGGGATGGTTTTGGGGTTTGGAATCCTCGCCGGGGCGGGAATCGGGTTCGGCTACGCTTCGGCCACCCCCCCGGCGGTAAAATGGTTTCCCCCGGCACGAACGGGCTTGATCGCCGGCCTGGTGGTTGCGGGTTTTGGCCTGGCCTCGGTCTATATCGCTCCGCTGGCCAATTACTTGCTTTTCGCCTTTGGAATTCAGAAAACTTTTTTGATTCTGGGCATTGCCTTTTTCCTGGTGGTGGTGCTCCTGTCCCAGCTTCTGCGGAATCCCCCCGCCGGGTACAAACCCTCCGGCAACCCCCCACCGGCAAAGGCCGGCTCCCCCCCAAAAGCTCAGGCCGCGGCGGTCGATTACGAATGGACCTAGATGGTCCGAACCCCTCAGTTCTACCTCCTATGGATAATGTTTGTCTTTGGCGCAGGAGCGGGCTTGATGATCATCGGGAAACTGGCCAAGATCGTGGACCTTCAGGCCGGGATCAAGGCCGGCTTTATCTTTGTGGCCATGCTGGCCATCGGAAACGCGGGGGGCAGGATTGCGGCGGGAGTCCTGTCCGACAAGATCGGACGGACTTGGACTCTGTTTATCGTTTTCGTTTTCCAGGCGCTTCTCATGTTTATCCTGCGAGGGTTGGACACCTATGCCACCCTTTTTCTGGCTTCCGTGTTAATCGGGTTTAACTACGGCGCCAACTTATCTCTCTTCCCTTCGACGACCAAAGACTACTTCGGTTTGAAGAATTTCGGGGTTAATTACGGGCTGGTCTTCACGGCCTGGGGCGTGGGGGGCATCCTGGGGCCCATGCTGAGCGGCTGGATCTTCGACGCGAACCAGAATTTCGATTCCGCCTATTTGATCGCCGCCATCTGCCTGCTGGTCGCTGCAGGGCTGACTTTTGTCACCCGGGCGCCGAAGGCCAAGCCCCAATAAGAATTTTGAACCCGCCGCCCTTGGAAGAAAAGCTGGGCATGGAGGCTCTTTTTTTCTGATGCCCAGAGAAAGAAAAACCCCCTTCTCGAATTATTTCGAGAAGGGGTTTTTGATCCGCAGTCGCGAAGAGGGCTACTTGGCCATTTGGGCGGCGGGCACCAGCTTACCGGCATAAACCGCTTTTTCAACCGGCCTGGAAGGTTTTTCCCGTTTCTTCAGGTCGGCCAGCCAAAAGCAAATATAAGAGATCGCCACCATAGCCACAGAGACCCCAATCACTCCCAGGATGATGGAATAAAATTTCGCCTGTTTGGCCACGATGGGATAACCGAGAATTTCGCCGGCATAAGAACTGGAAGCCAACCCGATCAGGATCATGGCAACCGTTATCGCTAGGGATGATTTTTTCATTTTCATTTCCTCCTCCCCTGTGCTCCCTCTCTACCCTTTAATCTTCTTTTCAGCAAACGGCATGCCATGGCCCATGGGATCCCCGAAAAGATATGCAATTTTAATTAAGTATTTAATAATATTATTATTTTTAAATTTATTTGAAAATTGCGGAGAAAACCTATTACCCATGGAATGATAACAGTATGACAAATGAATGATTATTCATTCGGGACATTATTTCATTTTTGACAAAAAATCACTAAATATCATTTTTTAATTTGACAAGATGACAAATAATATTCATTCCCCTGATTTACCCGCAGAATTGTTTTTCATGACCCCCCATAAAGCTTTCCATACCGTCACCCGGAGATCACCTGGGTCTAAAACCCCTAGACCCCAATAGTGTTTCCACTTTCGCCGGATTGCCAGATTTTTTGAATTACCGGCTTTCGCAAGGCCGTCTTTCTTTGATTGTTGAATGAGAGTTTGTCCGTAAATAATTTCGCCCCTTTGCAAACTGGGAAGGTGGGAAAAAATTGGGTTCTGTCGTCGAGCCGTTATTGCAGGCGAAAGCCGGAATCCAATATTTTCAATGATTTAAAAACTTCCTGGGTCCCGGGTTTCACCGGGGTGAAGACCAAAATTCATTTTTTTCTAAGCGATAAACGCAAAGCTTTTTTTCATTCTTGGCTTCAGACTCCTTCCAAGCAGGAACGCTGCCTTTTCATGGCCGTCCGGGCTATTGTTCCAGGGGAAAGAAACTGGAGTTCGTCGACGACCCCCGAGAAAAATCCCCCGACCTTCAGAAAAGATTCGGAGGGGCTAAAGAGTTTGAGATTTTTTCCCCCCTTTGATATATTGAATCGGGGGACAGACCGTTGAAATCCTTCCGCGACTGGAAAATCCGTTCCAAGTTGATCACTTTCACTCTTTTGCTCGCCCTCCTGCCCATGGGGGTCGCGGCAATCGTATCTCTGCAGAGATTTACCGAGGATTTAAAGCAAGCCTACGAGTCGGACCTAGATCATATCGTTACCAACATTCATGCCATGTGCCGGGCCCAGCAGGAACTTCTGCAAAACAAGCTTACCTCGGACCTGCAGAACGCCCGGCGGATTTTCTACCGAAAAGGCCATCGCATTCAGATATCCCCCGGACGGATGGTGGAATTCGATGCGGAGGACCAATTTTCCAAGGAAATCACTCGGGTCCGGGTTCCTTTTTGGTCCATTGCCGGCCAGGCGATCACCCGGGATTATGTCCTGGTGGATGAGGTCCAACAGCTGGTCGGAGGGACCTGCACCGTCTTCCAGCGGATCCAGGGCGACCGGCTCTTGCGAATTTCGACCAACGTCCTCCGGTCCGATGGGAGCCGGGCAGTGGGTACCTATTTGCCGGCCGCCAGCGAAGTTACCCGCACCATTCTCCGCGGAGAAACCTACCGCGGACGGGCTTTCGTGGTGAATGACTGGTACATCACCGCCTACGAGCCGATTTTGGATGAAAAAAAGGAGGTCATCGGGGCTCTTTACGTGGGGGTTCCGGAACAAAGGGCGGTGGCTTTAAAAACGGCCATCAAAACGATTAAGATCGGAAAAACCGGCTACGCTTTTATCATGGACAGTTCGGGACGACTCGTGGTCCATCCGGCCAAAGAGGGGGAAACAATCCTGGGGGCCAAGGATTCGTCGGGCTTCGAGTACATCAAAGAGATGGTCCGGGTGGCTCCCCTTTTGAAAGAGAACGAGGTGGCCACCCTCCGTTACCCCTGGGTCAATGTGGAGTTGGGAGAAACCGCTCCCCGGATGAAGATCAACAAATATTTGTATTTCCGGGACTGGGATTGGATCATCGCGGCGGGCAGCTACGAGGAGGAGGTCTTCGAAGGGGTGGCCCGGACCAAGTTTTTCATCACCCTCGTAGCTCTGGGGACGGTGGCCCTGGCAATCCTGCTCACGATCATGCTTTCCCGGGTCCTCACGCGGCCGCTGCAGCAGCTCACCGAGATGACCGCCCGCATGGCCGACGGGGACCTGACCCAAAAAGTCAACCTCGGCGGGGACGATGAAATCGGTACCCTGTCCCGCTCCTTTAACCGCATGGCCGATCAGGTCCGGAATCAAACCCGGAACCTGGAGGCGATCGTCCAGGCACGCACCCAGGAGATTCAGCAAAAGGAGGAAGAATACCGGAATCTGTCCCGGCTGCTCAACAGCGTTCTGGAGAGTTCCACAGAATATTCGATCATGGCCACGGACCCCAATGGAGTGATCCTGCAGTACAACAGCGGATCGGTGAAACTCTTCGGGTGGAGCAAAGAAGAAGTGATCGGCAAGATGCGCATCAGCCGGACCTTCTGGAAAGACGACCGGTCGCGGGGCCTGATCCGGGTGATCTCCCGCAAGGTGGAAGAGGAAGGAATGACCGAATACCAGGTGGAGCGGGTGCGGAAGGACGGAACCCTTTTTACCGCCCACGGCATCGTGACCTCGCTCAAAGACCCCTCGGGGAAGACCCTGGGGTTTGTGGAAATTGCCCGGGACATCACCGAAAAAATCGCCCTGGAAAAGGAGCTCTGGAAAACCAAGGACCAGCTGGAAAATATCGTCCAGAGTTCGGTGGATGCCATCGTGACCACGGACCCCAAGGGAAAGATCACCTTTGTGAACCGGGCTTTTGAGGAGATGGTGGGGAGGTCCCGGGAGGAAATCATCGGCCTTCCCATTTACCAGTTCTACCAGGACGGCATTGCCGAGGCCCGCCGGATTATGTCCATCCTGCGGGAAAAGGGAACCCTGAAAAACCACGAGACCACCGCCCTCCGGGTGGGCGGCATCGTGCCCATTTTGACCTCCGCCTCCCTGCTGCGGGAGGAAAAGGGCCAGACCATCGGCACCCTGGGTGTCTTCAAGGACCTGACCGAGAAGAAGAAACTGGAGGAGGAGCTGCAAAGGACCCAGGCCCACCTGATCCAGGTGGGGAAAATGCGGGCCCTGGGGGACCTTGTGGCCGGGGTTGCCCATGAGCTGAATAACCCTCTCATGGCGGCCGACACCTTTCTGCATGTCATTCGGGAAAAACTCAGCCCGGAAGATGAAAACCAAAGGCGCCTGGAATTGATCCAAAAGTGCCATGACCGGATCGCCAAGATCATCAACCACCTGCGGGACTTTTCGCGGCAATCCGAGTTCGACTTCCGGCCCATCGATGTGACCGAGCCGATCGAGAACGCCCTGATGATCACCGGCCAGCAGATGATCAACCATGGCATTCGGATCGTCAAAGAATTTCAACCCGACCTCCCCAAGATCCGGGGGGACTCCAATCAGCTCGAGCAGGTGTTCCTAAACCTCATCTCCAACGCCAGGGATGCCATGGAAAAGGCGGACCGGAAGAAGGAACTTACCATCGCCGCCTCCCTGATCCGTCATAACGGCTGGAATGATGTGGAAGTAATCGTGAAGGACACGGGGACCGGCATCCCCCCCGAAAACCTGGATAAGGTTTTTGAGCCTTTTTTCAGCACCAAGGCGGTGGGCCGGGGGACGGGCCTGGGTCTTTCCATTTGTTACGGGATCATCGAAGCTCATGGGGGTAAGATCGAGGTGGAGAGCCGGGTGAACGAGGGGACGATCTTCCGGGTCCTGCTGCCCGTTTTGTCCTCCCAGATGGGGAAAGCTTTGGAATGGGCGGTGGAAGCGTAATGGCCAAAGGTTGATTTCCCGCCCCGGGTTCGAGTTCGGTTCAAATGGGATGATCGCGCCAAAAGAAAAATTTCCCCTCCCCGGAGGGAGGGACTGTATCGCTTTCTTAGAAATCATCGGCCTGAAAAGGTGATAAAAAGATTATGGGAAAAAAAATTTTGGTCGTGGACGACGACGAGCTGGTTTTAATCGCCATTCAGGAACTACTCACCCCTTTGGGATTTTCCGTGACCGCTCTGGCCAGCGGAGCCGAGGCCCTGGAGAAGGTTACCCAAAACCAGTTCGACCTTTTAATCCTGGATGTGAGCATGCCGGAGATGACCGGGTTCGAGGTTTGCCAGAGAGTGCGACAGTTGGAATCCTACGCGGAAGTCCCGGTCCTCATGCTGACCGCCCGGAGCGGCGAAGAGGATCGGCAAAGGGGAATAGAAGCGGGGGCCAATCTCTACCTGCCCAAGCCCATTTCCCCGAAGAGACTGATTTCCCTAGTGGGGGAAGCGTTAAAATAAAGGGGAAAAGGACAAAAGGGGAAGGAGGGAGTTCTTTGCGCCGGATTTTTTCCCCTGTTTGCCTTTTCCCTTAAATTCAAGGAGGGTTTAATCTATGGAACAGGTGATGGAAAAGGCCCGGGCTTTGCTGAAGGAATGGAAGGGGGATGCTTACACCTTCGGTTTTGAGGTCCTCGGAAAAACCGGGGACATCGTCGCCCATCATGGGAAGCGGGCCCTCGTAATCGTGGCCGACCTGGGCCAGGGCTGGATGGCGGGAACCCTGCAAACCATTACCGATTCCCTTCGAGCCCGAGGGGTGGAAACGGAAATCATCATCGGAGCAGGGCCGAATGCTCCACGGGAGGATGTTTACCGGCTGGGCCTGCACGTCGCCCGGACTCGGCCTGAGGTCATCCTAGCCGTAGGAGGAGGAAGCACCATCGATGCCGCCAAAGCGGCCAATGTGCTGGCGGCTTTTTCTCCCGAGGAGGTCAAGAAGGCTCTCCAGGCTCCGGACGCTCTCGCCGGCACCATCGATCCCTTTTTCGGCGTTGGCAACGTCACCAAAGTGAAAGGAATAGCCGCGAAACCTCTCCTGCCCCTGGCGGCGGTGCAGACGGCGGCGAGTTCCGGGGCTCATCTAACGAAATATTCCAACATTACCGACCTGGTGACCGGACAAAAGAAGCTGATCGTGGATGAAGCCATTGTCCCCCAGGCTTCACTCTTCGATTATAAAGTCACCCTAGGGTCCCCCATGGACCTGACCCTGGACGGGGGATTGGACGGGATCGCCCACGCGTGGGAGGTGTTCATGGGCGCCACAGGCCAGGCCTATTATGAAAAAATGAAAGAAGTGGCCAGGGCCTGCCTCTCTCTCATTGTTTACGGTCTGCCCAAAGTCAAAGCCGATCCCAGGGACCGCACCGCCCGGCACTGTCTGGGCCTGGGAACGGACCTGGGCGGGTACTCGATCATGATCGGCGGAACCAGCGGCCCTCACCTGGGGAGTTTCTCGCTGATCGATGTCCTGACTCACGGGAGGGCCTGCGCCATCCTCAACCCTTATTATACAGTCCTTTTTGCAACGAAGATCCAGGACCAACTGGGAGTCTTCGCGGAGATTCTGAAGGAGGCCGGGTTCATCAAGGCCAAGACGGAAGGGAAAAAGGGCAGGGCGCTGGCCATGCTGGTGGCCAGGGGAATGATCCAGTTTTCCAAAGCCCTCGGTTTCCCCGCAACCCTGGGAGATGCGGGAGTTTCCAAAGCTCACTTGAAACGCATGATCGCGGCGGCCAAGGATCCCCAGCTCAAGATGAAACTGCAGAACATGCCCACTCCCATGGAGGCAGAGCGGGGGGACGTGGACAAACTGATGAAACCGACCCTGGACGCGGCCTTTACCGGGGACCTGGAGCTCATTCCGGCAGTAGCATGAATCCAATGCGGAATGCAGAATGGGGAATGCGGAATGGGGGGGCGCGGCGCGCCCTTGAAAACTGCCTCGCGTCATCCGGGAATTTCCATTCAAAGGAGAGCCATTCGATATGAGACCTGATTTGCTCGAGGTTTTGAAAAGGGTCAAAACCAAAGGCTGGAAGAAGGTGAAGGTGGAGTTCACCGGCGGGCCTTTGGTCGTTTCGGTGCCGCCCGATTGCGTGGAACTCACCATGAAAAAGGCCGAGGTTCTCGAAAACGCCGCGGGGGAGATTCAAAAAGCTTTAGACCGGCCTTGCGGGGGACCGACCCTGGAAACGATGATCCGGGAAAAAGGGAAAGAGGCGGCTCAGCTAAAGGTGGCCATTACCATTTCCGACATCACCCGGCCCGTCCCCTACCGGGGAAAGGGCGGAATTCTTGCGCCCCTCTTGAAAAAGCTGCACTCCCTGGGAATCCGACGGGAAAATATCCATATCATCGTAGGAACGGGGACTCACCGGGCCAGCACTCCGGGGGAGAAGGTGGAGATGCTGGGGCGTGAGGTCGTCACTTCTTATTCGGTCGTGGATCACGACTGCGAGAACGAATCCCTCCTGGTACCCGTGGGCCAGACCCCGACGGGGACCCATGTTTACCTGAATCGGCTTTTCCATGAGGCCGATGTGAAGATCGCCACCGGCTTGACCGAGAGCCACTTCATGGCCGGAGCTTCCGGAGGGCGAAAGGCCGTTTGCCCGGGGCTGGTGGACCTCCGCACCATCCAAAAGTTCCACAGCCCGCAGTTCCTCGAATCGCCCGGCGCCACCAACCTGGTCTTCGAAGGGAACCCCTGCCACGAGGAGGCCCTGGCCGTGGCCAAAGCGGTGGGGATCGATTTCACCGTCACCGTAACCCTGGATAAAGACATGCGCATGACCGGGGTCTTCGCCGGGGACCTGGAGAAGGTGCTGGACCTGGCCGTGGAGAAGATCAAAACCTACGTATCCATTCCCGTGGATGAGGAATCCGACATCGTCCTGACCCACGGCGGATATGTCGGGCGAAACCATTACCAGGCGGCGAAAGCGGCGGTGGGGGCCTTGCCGGCGGTCAAGGGAAAGGGCATCATCATCCTGGCCGCCGACAACCGCGACCCGGAACCCATCGGCGGCCCCGAGTACAAGACCTTAACCCACCTTCTTAAAATGCAGGGGCCCGACCGATACGTGGAGGTCCTAAAATCCCCATCCTGGAAGTTCACCAAGGACCAGTGGGAGCCGGAGGTCTGGGGGAGGGTTTTGCGGAAGGTGGGGGAAGAGGGGCTGATCTATTGTACCCCACACATTCCGGAGGAGACCTTCTCCATGCTCCCCGGGGTGAGCGGATACGATTTTCTCACTCCCGCAGGAAAGAGAAAAAGCCGGGTGAAGAAAGCGGAAGAGATGGTCCAGAACGCGCTCCTCTTTTATTACCAGTTCTACCGTGAAAAATCCATCCCTCCCCGGGTGGCCTTCATCCGCGAAGGCCCGTATGCCGTGCCCGTAAAAAACTAAGAAGATGCAGGTTCCACGGAACGTAGCCCCCCTTTCTTTCCCCATGCCAGCGGCAAGGATGTTGCATGCAAGTATCCTGCACCATGGAACCCGAAAAACGAGGGGTCAGCTTAGGGAGGCTCCGGATCGTCGATATTGAAAGCCGTTTCGTTTTTTTCCATTCTGCAAAAGGCGCTGCCCGTAATGAAACCAAAGGAGGGTTATCATGGCCGATCCAGCGAAAGTTATTTTGAAGATTGTCTCGGTGAAGGGAACCTGCGCCGCCGGGCATAAGGTGGGCCAGGAATTCGATTTGAGCAAAGAAGTTATGGTGGGGTACACGGAAGACGGAAAAGCACTCTGCCCATCGGCTTACTATGCCGCTTTTCCCTCCTGGCGCGTCCTCCGTTTCGGCGGCGAGTTCCCCTGGGAAGAGAACAAAGACCTTGCCCATGTCGCTTGCCCGGATCACGCGAATCCCTTAGTCATGGAATTGAAAAGGGTTCGAGGCTAAAGCGCAGGGTTTACGTCAAAGCCAAGGTCTTTATTACCCGGGCAAGAGAGGGGAGGCTCCGAAAGAATGGGATGGTTTTCTCCGCTTTGAGGGGAGCCCTATGTGTCCCGAAGAGGAGAAAAAAATGATAACCTGCCAAACGATTCTCATAATTTTTTGTGCCTCTTCGGGTGATAAAATTACATCCAAATGCACCCTTCCGTTGAAGGGCCTCCTTAACAAATTTATTGAAGCTGCTCGATAACATCATCTTCAAAGAAGCGCCCATCCGCGGTGTACAGCCGGCCCGCTTTTTTGGGTTGACGAGCGGCTGGCACCCCGTGTTAGCCTCTCTTTTAAGTCGTAATCCCGGTCTGTGGAATACCGCATTTGCTAATAATTTTTCAGCCCCGCCCTCGTTCTTCCCCCTCAGGAGGTATAGAATTATATTGATGTGATTCGAATATGATTGGGTTCATCCCCCAATCTCCACGACGTTTCCCCGCAGCTCGTGGGCCCCGTCGGGACGGCACTGTTCGTAAAAATAGTAGAAGCAATTCCCGCCAGGGACGATATCCATGTAGCGCAGGGAGCCGGTACCCCAGGGGGACCAGAGAACCGGTTCTTTGCGGCTCAGGCTTTCGAAGCGATCCGGGGTTAACCCCATGGCCACTCCAGTGCGATCTTCATAAATATCCCCCTTGCCGGTCCTTCCGTCGTAAAAAGCGGTAAAAACGGGAGGGATGTAAACCACGCAAGCCAGACGGGCCACGTTTCGATCCCAGCCATCGCCGGGCCGGATCACATCTCCCTTCCACTCGAATCGGACCCCATCGGCGCTGACGGCCAACCCCGTGGGGTGATCGACCCAGGCGGTGGTGAAAACATTGCCCGTCCCGTGCAAATCTTCGGCGGTCTTTCCGGGAGATACGGTCGACTTCGGTCCGTAGGGAACATACAGGTAATACATCCCGCCGATCAGAATCACGTAGGGGTCCTTCACCCCTTCGGAATCCACGTCGTCTGGGCGGAGAACAGGCTGCCTCCGGCCGGGGTCGAAGCGGGAGGGATGATCCGCCTCCAGGAGGTCGATCCTCCATCGGTTGTCGCCCCCGTCTACAAAGCTGACATAAAGACGATAACGTCCTTCCGGGGTCTTGATGAGCGAGGACCTTTCGATAGAGGGAGAATCAAACTCGGCAGCCTTTCCGGCCCAGATGTCATTGAACTCTTTCCCATCTTTGCTCTCGGCGACGCAGGTCAAATAGCCCCTTCCCTCGCTTAGCGGTTTCCGAAGGCGGTAAGAAAGGAAGAAGCGGCCTTCTTCCCGGTCATAAAAAGCGCTGGGCGCTCCGGCCCAATTTCCTTTTCCTTCGCCGGGAGGCTGCCTGACCACCCAGCCTTCCGAGGGATTAAAGAGCGGAACCCTTCCCAGCCATTTCCTTTCCATCCCTCCGCTGGCTTTCGAAAACCTGCCGGAAGTGTTTTCGTCATCGATCATATTTCGGTTCCTCTCTCTTTGTTTTCGGCGTTTCCCTGGAATACGGATATTTGAAGTCCAAAAGAATTTTAAGAAATTTCTTTTCTCTTTGAGCTGCTGATCAAAAGCAGATGCTTTTGGGGGTATCGGCTACGCCCCCCTGTGCTACTCAAGTCCAGAGTCGCGAAATTTGGTCACGATTTTTTTCTAAAATGGGGGGGCGGCCCGATGGAGCCGCCCGCAAAATGGGCAACCATCACGCGGTTCGCGTGATTGCCCCTGCGATAGGGCAGCCGCTACGCCGCCCTGGGATCGCAATCTCAAAATATGGAAAAAATGTCGGGATGTCAATCTTAATGCTCGTTTTGGCTCACCTTCATTTACCTTGACAATCGGAAGGAGCAACTCTAGAATGCCAATCGATGGGGTGAATTTTGAGGCTGCTGGCTGAAGGGAAGAAGAAGCCGCGAAAAAGAATCCGCAACGGTTAGGAACAATATGAATTTACATTTTGGGTCCCGGAAGGGTAAAAAAATTGAATAACGACCAGCTCAGCAGCACGGTCTGGTTCATCCTGGGCCTGGCGGTGTGCCTGGGTTCCTTGCAGTATAAGCTGGGAACCCCGGCATCGCCGGGAACGGGATTCATGCCCTTTCTGGCCGGGCTGGCCATCTGTTTTTTTTCGGGGATCGGGCTGATCCATTCCACCCTTCGCCGAAGGCAGGGAGAAGGATGGGTCCCCCTGCTCCGGGGGGTTTTATGGAAAAACGCCCTGATCATCCTGGTCTCCCTGCTGGCCTACGCTCTTCTTCTCGTGCCCCTGGGATTTTCCCTTACCACGGCTCTATTTATCGGGTTTTTGCTCCGGGCCATCGCTCCCCAAAGGTGGTCCGTTGTTGTCGCCTGCAGCCTCCTGACCGCGGCGATCTCCTATCTCTTATTCGAAGTCTGGTTGAAGGCCCAGCTACCGAAGGGCCCATTCGGAATTTAGAACATGGAATTTTTCCATAGTGCCCTTCTGGGATTTCAAGTGGCTTTCCAGCCCATAAATCTCTTTTTCTGCTTCGGCGGGGTCCTCATCGGCACGCTGGTGGGAGTCCTCCCCGGGCTGGGGCCGGTGGCGGCCATGTCCCTCCTTCTGCCCACGACCTTCCATGTTTCGCCGGTGGCGGCCATCATCATGCTTTCCGGCATTTACTACGGGGCCATGTACGGCGGTTCGACCACTTCCATTCTGGTCAACATTCCCGGAGAGGCGGCCTCCGTCGTTACCTGCCTGGACGGATATAAGATGGCCCGCCAGGGCCGGGCCGGTCCGGCTCTGGGGATCTCCGAATTCGGGTCTTTCATCGCCGGAACCCTATCCATCGTGGGACTCATGTTCATCGCCCCGCCGCTGGCTGCCATGGCCCTTAAGTTCGGCCCGCCCGAATATTTTTCGCTCATGATCATGGGCCTTACCGTCCTCACCTTCCTGGCCAGCGGGCCCATGTGGAAGGCCCTCCTCATGGCCGCCTTCGGCCTGTTCTTGGGCTGCATGGGGATGGACAACATGACCGCTTCCTACCGTTTCACCTTTGACATCCTGGAACTTTCTGACGGCGTGGGGTTGGTTCCCGTGGTGATGGGGCTTTTTGGAATCTCCGAGGTCATGCTGAATGTGGAACAATCGATGGAGCGGTCGATCTTTAGGGCCAAAATCGAAAACCTCCTGCCCACGGTAAAAGATTGGGCAGCGTCTATGGGCCCCATCGCTCGGGGGGCGGTCCTGGGATTTTTCCTGGGTGTTCTTCCGGGTGGAGGGGCCGTGATATCTTCTTTTGTATCTTATGCTGTTGAAAAGCGGATTTCCAAGCATCCGGAAAAATTTGGCACGGGGATGATCGAAGGAGTGGCCGGTCCGGAGGCGGCGAACAATGCGGCCACCGGCGGCGCCTTCATCCCCCTCCTCTCCCTGGGGATTCCGGCCAATGCAGTCATGGCCCTTCTCTTGGGCGCTTTCATCATTCACGGGGTGCAGCCGGGGCCCATGCTGGTCAAGGAGCATCCCCAGCTCTTCTGGGGGGCGGTGACCAGCATGTACATGGGGAACGCCATGCTTTTGATTCTCAACCTTCCCCTGATCGGGCTCTGGGTCCGGATTCTCAAGGTTCCCTATCCCATCCTTTTCCCCCTGATTCTTCTTTTCTGCCTGATCGGCTGTTACAGCTTGAATAACAGTATTACCGAAGTATTGATCATGGTGCTTTTCGGGCTGATCGGGTATGCCTTCAAAAAGTTCCAGTACGAGGCCGCGCCCCTGGTGCTGGCCTTGGTCTTGGGGCCGATGATGGAAAACAGCCTGCGCCAGGCGCTGCTCATGTCCGCGGGAAGCCCCCTCATCTTTTTCGAACGGCCCATATCGGGGATTCTCATGGGAACGGCGATTTTTCTACTGATCTTTCCGCTCATTCCCCGGTTCCGGAAAAAAAGGCCGGCCCTGGGAGAATAAACGAAAAGCCGTCAATTCCTAAGATTGAGGATTTCGTAAAAAAATCGAAAAAGTCCCTCTACCTCGACGGGAGAGGGTTGGGGTGAGAGTGAGAAGTTGAAGAGTTTTCAAAGGTTTCTATCCCCCTCCCCTTCATCCCCTCCCGCCAGGAGAGGGGAAAATTTACTTTTATCGAAATCCTGAAGATTGAATAACCCGAAAAACCGGAGAGCGGAGTAACGGGGAGTGAAGTTTGGGATTTCATTCCGGGAGCTCGCTTAGGATTCAGTTCTTGGCAATTTCATAAGGTCCGGAGGCGGGACACGCGGCCCGTCCCGGCACGGGTCGCAGGAAGGCAATGCCGCAGGAACAAATTTAAACCCGACTGGTTCGAGAATAGGAAAGTACAGCCGGTAGGGAGGATTCATCGATTCTCCCTCCATTCGTACAAAATCAACGAGATAAAGGAGAAAAAATGGCCAGCCCCGAAGAAATGATGGCGAAGATGGAAAAAACCCCGGAGGAATTCGCCTTCCTCCTGAAGGGAAAGGATGAAGCGCTTCTATCCAAACGTCCGGATGCGAAAAACTGGGCGCCCAAAGAGATCGTCTGCCACCTGCGGGACACGGACGAGCTTTTCTTGACCCGTTTCCAGGCGATGATCACCATGGACGAACCCAAGTTTTCCCCGGCGGACCCGGACCGCTGGGCTGAAGATCGGCAGTACGTGAGGAACGACGTCCAGCAGGCCCTTGCAGCCCTCCGAAGGCGGAGGGACGAGGTTCTGAATTTTTTGCGGGGGCTGAAACCGGAGCAATGGGAGCGCGCCGGGGTTCACGCGACGCGCGGGCGGGAGACCTTGCGGGACTGGGTCACCCTCATGGCCAACCATGACCTCAACCACCTGGAGCAGATGAAGCGGGCTCTCGCCGGGCAGCCGTAAGGACGGGCAGGGAATCCCTCCTTCGCTGCAGGAAATCGGATAGGCCGTGGGGGGGGGGTTTAAACCCCCCCCCC
>JACAEW010000101.1 GCA_013388675.1 Syntrophaceae bacterium
CAGGGGTTGATTTCGAAAGACATTGTTTGACCAAAAAGGGGTTACAGAAAAAATCTGCAACCCCTTTCTTATTCTGGTAGGCGGTAGTGGATTTGAACCACCGACCTCCGGTATGTGAGACCGGCGCTCTAACCAACTGAGCTAACCGCCCGTAAAAACAGTGCCTTAAATGTTCTCGAGTGCCTTAAATGCCTCAAGTTAAATATAGAATACAAAAAAAGGGGGGAAATGTCCAGAGGTTTTTGGGGGGCAAAAGTTCGGGGAAATTTCTTTCGGAGCTCGGAGTAAAGACCTTCCTCACCCCCCGCCCTCTCCAGCAAAAGAGAGAGGTGGAATGGGAGGAAATTTTTTGGCCCAACTCGGAAAATTGGCAAGAGCAGGCCTGGGAGCTGGCCCCTACAATAACGCGGGAACTGAGGTCGAATCTCGCTTTATGGGGTTTTCTCAAAGTGGAACGGACGATTCGTGAACCGCCCCTACTAATTACCCGCAAATAGCCATTTCACCCCCTGCACCCATGCCCCAGTACCCCTCACCCTCGACCCTTGTCTTTATCAAACAATCTCCTTGAAATCCTTCCCTTCTTTGGTAGAATAGGCTGGTTTTGAAAAAAATTAAGGAAAACCGGCAGTCGTAGCGCTTATGCCTGCAAAGAGCAAACCCTCATCCCGGCGTACTTTCTTTTTCATTCTGAAACGGGAACGTTTCTTTTATATTCTCGGGGTTACCCTGGTCATTCTTCTGGGGGGGGCCGTTGCTTTATACCTTACCGAGTTTGGGGTAAACAAAGGGGTCGGCAATTTTTTTGATTCCATTTACTGGGCGGTCATATCCATGACGACTGCCGGGTACGGGGATATTGCCCCCATCACGGCCGCGGGCCGGATCGTGGCCATTATCGTGGTTCTTTCCGGGCTTCTTATGTTCTCCATGGTTACGGCTACCGTTGCTTCGGTCTTTGTGGAAAAAAAGATCCGGGAGGGGAAAGGCTTGGAAACCGTCAAGAGCAAGGAGCACATCGTTCTTTGCGGCTGGAATACGAACGCCGAAGAGTTCATCGAAGGGCTGTTTCGGTCCATGGCCGTGAAAAAACTCTCCCTTGTCCTGGTGAACGAATTATCCGAAGAAGAAGTGGAGTCGTTGAAATACAAATACCGGGACCAAGATTTCCGATTCCTCCGGGGAGACTTCACCCGGGAGGACGTACTGGCCCGGGCCAATATTCTTAAGGCCCGCTCCGCCATCCTCCTGGCGGATACATCGGGGCAGCGCTCCCTGGAGAAGGCCGACGAACGGACCATCCTGGCCACCCTGGCCATCAAGTCCATGGCCCCGGAGGTGAAGACCTGCGCCGAGCTTCTCAACCCGGAAAACAAGCAACACCTGCTGCGGGCGAATGTGGACGAGATCGTCCTGCGGGGAGAGCATATCGGGAGCCTTTTAGCGGGGGCCACAGTCTCCCCCGGCATTCCCCGGGTCATCTCCAGCCTCCTTTCTCCGGAGGAGGAAAATAACCTCTGGAAAGTGGAAATTCCGGAGCGTTTTGTGGGAAAGACCGTAGCCGAGTTGGCAGCCCACCTCAAGGAAAAATCCCATGCTTTGCTAATCGCTCTTTTACGGGAACGGAAGGGATTGGTCCTGGACGATATTCTTACCGACGATATGTCGGCCATCGACCAATTCATCAAGCGAAAGTTCGAAGAGGCGGAAAAGGACCTTTTCGGAAAAAAGGACCGCGTGCTGGTTATCCTGAACCCGCCGGACCATACGATTCTCACCCACGAGCACTCCGCCGTGGTCATCGCCCGGACCCGCCCCTGAGAGGAAATGAGCCATGGAAGAGATCCCCTTCTTGAAAAAAATCCCCATCCTCCGGGACCTTGACGAAGAGGAGCTCGGCCAATTTCTGAAGATCGCCCGCCGGGTCCGCTTCCCGAAAGGCCAGCCCATCCTCACCGAGGGACAGACCGGCGAGACAATGTATATTATGGAAGAAGGAATGGTGGAAATTTCCAAGACCCTGGTCATGATCAAGGGGCAGGAAAATTCCAAGGACCGGGACAAGGTGCTGACCAAGCTCTCCGCCGAAAACCACGCCATATTCGGGGAAGTAGCTCTGTTTGAGCAGAGCAAAAGAACCGCCACCGTGGTAGCCTTGACCGACTGTGTGCTCCTGGAAATCTCCAGGGGAGACTTTTTGAAATTGGGCGACGAAAATCCCCGCATCGGTTACAAGATCACCCGGAATATCGCCCAGCTCCTCTGTTCCCGGCTGCGAAAGGCGGACGAGGATACCATCAAGCTCACGACGGCCTTATCGATGGCGTTGAGCCGATAGGCAGGAAATGCGGAATTCGGATTGCGGAATGCGGAATGAAAAGGAAGAGGGGATTCTCTCTGCGAGCCCGCGGAGTTCGCAGCGAAGAGAGCTGAACCGGGGAATCCCGATGTAGGGTTCTGAACCCCGCCACTCGAAAACGGAAACCGATTATCTTCCCTGTGTGCTCTGCGGGCTCGAGCGCGGCGGGCGAGAGAAAGGGCTTAATAAAAAACCCAAGGGGTGAAAGTATGAAAATGGAAGTGAATTTGGAGAAAGATTTTCTGTTTAAAGCCGTATGCCGGGGGCATGAAGTCGTTACCGATCAGCAACAAAAGGAGGGCGGAACCGATACCGCCATGACCCCGGCGGAGCTTTTTGTCGCTTCTTTGGGAAACTGCATCGGAGTGTTTGCCGTGCGGTTTTGCAAGCGGCACAATCTACCCACCGATGGGATGAAGGTTCTGTTGGATTGGACCTACGCCAAGGACCCGGTGCGCATCGGTTCCATCAAGGCGGAGCTCCACTATCCTCACGACATCCCGGAGGCCGAAAAGAAGGGCCTCTTGCGCATGGCCGAAGCCTGCTTCGTCCACGAGACGATCCAGCATAAGCCGGAAATCGTCGTCGAATTAAAAGCCTAAAGACCTTTCCTCTCGCAGAGCGCGCGGAGGCCGCAGAGGATTTTTTCTATGGCTTTCCCAATGACCCTTGATTCTTTTTCCTTTCGCGGCGATCTCGATGAGCCCCGCGAGAGTTGATCTTTTTGAATTCATGAATTCTCTGGAAGAACTTATTGATGTAGCCAAGGGGGTAGTGCCGGCGGACCTGCTATTGAAGAACGGCAGGATCGCGAATGTTCTAACCGGGGAGGTCTATCCGGCCCACGTGGCCATCGCCGGGGAATGGATTGCGGGAGTTGGAGCGGAGTACACCGAAGGAAAAGAAGTCCTTGATTTATCCGGCCTTGTTTTGTGTCCCGGCTTAATTAACGGGCATCTCCATTTGGAAAGTTCCCTCCTCACTCCCGCGGAGTACGCCCGCCTTGCTGTCGCCCATGGCACCACCTCGGTCGTTCTTGACCCCCATGAGATTGCCAACGTCCTGGGCACGTCCGGGATACAGACCCTGATGGAGGCCAGCGAGAACCTGCCCCTGGATTTCTTCTTCATGGCCCCTTCCTGCGTGCCTGCCACCCCGCTGGAAACCTCCGGGGCCTCTCTTTCCTCGAAAGAGGTCCAAAAGCTCCTGGGGCAGGAACGGGTTTTGGGCCTGGGGGAGATGATGAATTTCCCCGGAGTTCTGGGGAAAGACCCCGAGGTCTCAAAGAAAATCGAAGCCGCCCGCAAGGCAGGAAAACCCGTCGATGGGCATGCCCCACTCCTTTCCGGCAAGAACCTGAATGCCTATGTCGCCGCCGGAATCGAATCCGACCATGAATGTACCCGAAGAGAGGAAGCCGAGGAAAAGCTGCGCCTGGGGATGTGGCTGATGATCCGGGAGGGCACCGCCGCCAAGAATCTGAAAAACCTGCTGCCCGCCGTCACTCCCCAAAACTCCCGTCGGTGTCTCTTGGTCTTGGACGATCTGGAAGCGGGAGACCTCCTGCAAAATGGGGAATTAGATCATGCCCTACGCCAGGCTGTTTCCCTGGGTTTGGACCCCCTGGCCGCTCTGCAGATGGCGACTATCAACCCCTCCGAGAGATTCGGGTTGAAGGACCGGGGAAGCATTGCCCCTGGCAAAAGGGCTGATTTGACCGCAGTCAGGAGCCTGGAAAATTTTCGATCCGTTTTGACGTTTAAAAACGGAAAAGTGGCCGCCCGGGAAGGAAAAGCCTATCCTCTCCTCCATGCCGACTTCAGCCCCCAGGTTTTGCATTCCGTGAAAATCGAACCTCTCGAATCCACTTCGTTCTCCATCTCCCTGAAGGGAGATCGAGCCTGGGTCATGGGGATTGTGCCTGATCAGATCGTTACCCGAAAGCTGTCGCTGACAATAAAAAAAGACGAACGGGGATTCGTCCTCTCCGACCCGGATGGCGATATTCTGAAATTGGCGGTGATCGAAAGGCACAAGGCTTCCGGAAATATAGGCCTGGGCTTGGTAAGCGGATTCGGGCTGAAAGCCGGTGCCCTGGCCAGCTCCGTGGCCCATGACTCTCACCCCATCGTCGTCGCGGGAGTGAACGACCAGGAAATGCGGCATGCGGTGGAAGAGATCGTTAAGATGCAGGGAGGATTCGCTGCGGTTCAAGGAGGGAGGGTCAAAGCCTCCCTTCCCCTGCCGATTGCCGGGCTCATGTCTCTGGAGTCCGCGGAAACCGTCGCTTCTCAGATGGAGAAAATAAAAACGGCTGCTAAGGCTCTGGGCTGTCGATTGACCAACCCTTTCTTGACTCTCTCCTTCCTGGCCCTTCCCGTGATTCCCGAATTGAAACTCACCGACAAAGGCTTGGTGGATGTTTCCCAGTTCCGTATCATTCCCCTCGAAGCTTAAGTATTGATCATTGGTCATTGGTCAATGCTCAATGATCAATGATGATTGCCCAATGATTGGTTTTATTTTTTCACGAGCTGTATTGATGCTTTTGGCAAAAATGGCAATGAGCTGTTCAACCTCTTCTAATGAAGAATCAAACCGTGATGCGGGCTTAATGAATGGAATTTTTTGAGCTAATGGAAGCCAGTAGCGTGTTTCTTTTATTTCTTTCAAGACAATGCCCATTTTGTGGCAAAAGTCCCGGCGAGACTCGGCACCGCACGCCTCCTCGTAATTGGCGCCAGGGGAAGTAACGGCCCGCAGGAGTTGATTCTTAACATGCAGCCCCACTGCGTTTTTGGAAAATTCTTGGACCAAATTGATCGTATTTACTGCAAAATCAAGCAAACGCATATTCAGCTTCTCATCCAGCCTCATGATTGGGTCTACCTTTCCATTCGGATAAAGTGCATATGAAAAATCCATGACAAATGCCCACTGATCAATGACCAATGGTCATTGAAAATAATTCGGCGAGTCATGACTAACGCTCAAGGGAAAGGATGCAGGGATGATTTTGTATTTTTTTCATCATCCCTGCCTTTTTCAGATTTTACGTGGACCGGATCTCCTGGCGCATGAAGACCGCGTAGGAGATGGCGAAGCAGACCAGGGTGATGGCGATCAGGGAGATGAGGTGGGGCCAAACGATGTAGATGCTCTCCGCCAGGGGGAGAGGGTTCTGGAAGCGGGAAATGGACAACCTTTCGAAGGGCCCCATTAGAATGAGCGACTGGGTCGTCTTTCGCAGGGGGTCCAGGATGATGGTCGTGGCTTCGCTGTAAAGAGTCATGGGGGAAACCAGGGAGATCGCCTTCCGCGTCTGTTCATGCTTGATCATCAAGTCCGGAGCCTGGGAGACTTGCGATGGGTCGAAGGGGGCGATCACGTCGGCCAACACTCCCGCGCCCATGGGCACGAAGAAGAAGAAAAAGATCCAGCACGCGATGGCCGCCAGCGCCGACGTGGCCATGCTCCGAAAGCTCACCGAAAAGAGGATGGAAATTCCCAGCCAGAAGCCGATGTAGAAGATGCTGATCACCAGGTAGATGAGCAGCCGATAGACTTCCTCGGGTCCGGGCACCACCCCGATGAGAATGAGTCCCAGGCCGGAGATCATGAGCACGATGGCCAGTTGCATGATGACAATCGTAACCAGGCCGGCCAGGAACTTCCCGTTGATGATGTAGTCGCGGAAGATGGGCTGGGAGGCCAGCTTGCTCAGCGTCCGCGCGCTCCGCTCTCGGTTCACCGCATCAAACCCCAGAACGATGCCGATGATCGGCCCGAAGATGGAGATGAATTGGATCAGAGAAAGAAACTTTCCCGGCGAGGTGAAGAGCATAAGGAAAACAAAGGTCGGCTTGGCCACATCCTTCAGCTCCTCCTTCAGCCCGGTCCCCACCATGAAGGCGATGACCATGCTCACCATGAGGATCAGGTAGAAAAGGAGGGTGAACCGGGTGCTGCTGAAGTGATCGGCCAGCTCCTTCCGGCAGATAGTGATCATCCCTTTCACGATTGGCCCTCCTTGAAGTACTTCATGTAGAGCTCCTCCAACGTGAATTTCCCCTCCCCCAGTCCCAGCTTTTCCTTGGCCAGGTCATCGATCCGCCCCACCGCAACCATGTTTCCTTTCAGCATGATCCCGATCCGGGTGGAAATCTTCTGGACCTGGTCCAGGAGGTGAGAGGAGAAGAATACCGTGATTTTCTTGTCCCGGCTTAAAGATTGGATGAGATTGAGCATTTGCAGCGAACCGTCGGGGTCCAGGCCCAGGGTCGGTTCGTCGAGAAAGACGGCCTCCGGGTTTTTCAGCAAAACCTCCGCAATTCCCAGCCGTTGCCTCATCCCCCGGGAGTATTCTCCCACTTTCTTCTTCGGCTCGGGTCCGAGGTCCACCAATCTCAAGAGTTCATCGATTTTCGGCCGGGCCACATCATCGGGAATCCCGTTCAGCCGGCTGATAAACAAAAGGTTCTGGACGGCATTCAGGTCGTCATAGAAGCCCACGTTCTCCGGGAGATATCCTACCACCCGCTTCACCTTCAAGGCCTCCCGGGTGGGGTCGAAGCCGCATACCCGGGCCTTTCCCGAAGTGGGCTCGCTCAGTCCCAGAAGCATGAGGAGCGTCGTGGTCTTCCCGGCCCCGTTCGGCCCCAGAAACCCGAAAACCTCTCCTTTGTGGATCTCCAGGTTCAGGCGGTTGACGGCTGTTTGTTCGCCGTAGACCTTGGTCAGGTCCTGGGTTTCGATGACTTTCTGCCCGTTCACGTTATCTCCTCCCCAACCACAGGAACAATCCCCCCAGGCCGGCGATAACCAGGATGATGATGATGATCCCGATCCATCCCCAGGCGGCCGAGGTTTTTACCGATACCCGCAGTTCCACCGTCTTGCTGCTGGCCTTCTCTCCGTCCACGGAAATGCCGACGGAATAGTCCCCCACCAGGGCCTGTCCGGCAGGGGTAATCGTCACTTCCACTTGCTTCAGGGCGTTGGGCTCGAGGGCCTCGATCTTCTCGGGTTTGAATTCCACCTTCCAGTTTTCCGGCTTGAAGGAGCTAAAGGTTATATTTTTATTGACCGCCGAGCCGGTATTTTTCACGAAAACGGACATGTTGGCGGGTTTCCCCGCCAGGGCCTCCAGGGAAAGGAGCCCGGTAGGGGTGCCCGCGTCCAGCTTATAAATGCCCGTGAGCACGACCGTGAGCTTCACATCCTGTTTCTTTTCCCCGGAGGAAATGGTCACGGTAATGGGAAAGGAACCGGCCTGCGCGTCCCGGGGAGGGCTGACCTCCACGGTTACCGTCTGGCTGGACCCGCCCTTTACCCGGAAACTGGAAATCAGTTTCTGCTCGTAGGCCGGCTTGAAGTTGAGTTCCCATTTGGGCGGAGCCTGGCCCGAAATGTTATAACTTTTGTCCCCTTCGCTCTTGTTGTTGACTTCCAGGGAGAATTCGAACTTGGCATCGGTCTGCCCCTGCAAGACCGGGTAGGAGGTGGTCACGGTAAATTCTTCTTCCCCCGGAGTCTTCTCCCGGACCGTCACGTTGATCTTCTGGACGGAGGTGAATTTTCCGTCGTCGGTCTTGGCATCGATCTGGAACTGGTAGTTTCCGGGTTTCACGGTCTTATCCGGCTCGGCCAGGAAGGTCATCGTCCGGGTCTTGGTGGCCGGCACCGGCACCGCATCGACGCTGAAATTGGGAGCTTTGAGGGAAGCTCTCCATCCTTTGGGAACCTGGGTGATCTTCAAGGAAATGTTCTCGTCCCGCTTGCCTTTGTTGTCCGCAGTCAGTTCCATCCGGACAGATTCACCGGGCGGGACGATGACCCCCGAAAATTCCGTATAGACGGCAATGCCTCTCTCCGGGCGGGGGAGTACATCCTTATCCTTATCCGCCTGAGCCAGCACCGTTGAGGCTCCTGAAACGGAAAATATAAGGAAAAACAGGAATAAAACCGATTTCAGCCTAATATTTCCCCGACGCATGTTCAACCTCCTCCAAATGTAGTTAATTTAAATCTGGTAATCTTTTTGAGGGCTTGGTGAATTAATGCTTGAGGCATTCCCTCTGCGCTTTAGGTTTCCTGTTTAAAGCAACCTTAAAATAATCGCAAAAGGGAATTTTGTCAAGATCATTTCCTTTTTTTGGGGGCCTAAGCCAAATTTTTTCCCCCTGTTCCCAGGGAGCGTTCTCCCCTAAAAAAACAAATCCCCAAGCCGACCCTATCGAGCAGGCTTGGGGGTTGTGAAGGGAACCAAAAATCTAAACTTTCATCAACCGGACCTTGGAGTCATAGAAAACCGCACTCCCCCCGACCGGGTCCTGAAGGGGGGTATTTTTCAGGTATGGGTCGGTGTACATAGCGGCATTGAGATGGATTCCCGCCGCCCTCCTCGGGTCTCCCTTGACGACCTTTCCATCAATGGTGACGTCGGAAGCCCCCGTGGCCCAGTGTCCAAATCCAAGGTTGAAGGTAACCACCCCCGGCTTCACAGTCTGGGTGACTTGGACCCGGCCGATCATGGGTTTTTTAACCCCATTCTTGAAGTCCCATACCCCTTCGGGGTTCGTTGCGGAGACCACCTTCACCCGGTCCCCATCCTTCAGCCCCAGGCGGTCGGCATCCCCCTTGTTGATGATCACCCCGTTTTCCGGCTCAATGGCCAACAGCCAATAATCCACGATCGTCCTCGATTTGCAATGGGAGATATCCCGTTGGGTGATAAGCTTGAAGTCGCCGGTCAGACCGTCCGCTTCCAGGGGCCGTCCCAGGGAAGACTGAATGGGGAGGTAAGTGGCGTAGCCCGGGTTCGGCTTCCCGGTAAAAGCGTTCTTTGTGCCGGCAGTCTTCTCCTGATACATATTGATCAGCTTGCCATACCGGTTGGCCACCTGATCCCCCTTGAAGGCATCCGCATAATCCTGGTACCTTCCGCCCCGGTTCAGAACATAGATGACTTTGCGCCAGTTCTTCTCCCCGCAGGCTTTTTTCCACTTTTCCGGGTCAAAGACGGTCTTGGGCAAATGGGACCGGGTTCTCATAAAAAGCTCCACCTCTTTATCATCGGCGTAGGGGACCGGTTTTCCGTCCGTGGCTATGTTGGCCACCATCTTCAGGTAGAAATCCTCGGGCCGGGTGAAATCCATCCCCGGTCCGAAGCCGTCTGTCCCGTATCCGGGAAGTTTCATCTTCTCGGCAATGGCCATCATCACCGATTCGTAACAGATGGGCATCTCTTCCCCAAAAACCGTAACCGTCTCCGGGATGGGGGCGATAACCGGGTTGCGGATCCCCTGCAGCCGGAAGGGCATGCTGGGATGGGACCCCTGGAATTCCCACCTTTCCAAATAGCTGAAATCCGGGAAAATATAGTCGGCGTACATGCTGGTGGATCCGACCAGGATATCCCAGCTCACAAAAAGCGGGATCTTGGCCGGGTCGGCCAGGATTTCATTCAGGGCGTGGCCGGCAGGAAGGGCATAATTGGGCGCCCCCATGTAAAGAAAGTAGGCCTTTGCGGGGTAAGGATAGCTATCGGCCATGGAAGGGATCACTTCCTGGTAGAGGTCCGAGGCCAGGGGCCACCAGTTGCGTTTGGCCGGGTAGCCCGAGAAGAGAGTCGTGTCCTCGTATTTCACGTCATGGCGGATGATGCTGATGCCAAAGGGTGAGACTTTTCCGGGATTGAGCTTGCCCAGGGCGAAAGGCTGCCCCTCCCGGCCCCCAGTGGTATTGAAGGTGGACGCAGCCACCAGCCCCCCCCGGTAGTCGTAGTTCCCGATGAGCAGCGCCAGATTGTAAAAGGCGACGACGTTGTAGAAGCCGTTGGTGTGCTGGGAGACACCGCGATGAATGTCCACCGACGCTTTTCTTCCGTAGGAGGTGAACTCCCTGGCCACTTCCTCGACATCTTTGATCGGAATCCCGCAAATCCTCGACCACTCTTCCATCGACTTTTCATTGGCCGAATCGGCCAGAACCTGCAACGCCGATTTGACCTGGATTTCCTTTCCCTCGTGGGTGGTAATCTTGGCCGACACCAGAAGGTCTCCCTTGACGGGCTCCTTTTCATCGTTCGGGTCGACCTTCATCGGCTTGCCGTCTTTCAGGACGACCAGGTAATCAAAATCATACTCTTTTCCGTCCCTGGTCTTCCTCTTCTCTTTAGGGGTTAAGCCGATCTCCGAAGCCCGGAGGAAGGCCCCCGGTATCCCGTCCTGGATTTTCACCAGCCACGTGGCGTTGCGCCAGGTGGGCTCGCCCGCCGCTTTGGCCGCCGCCCGGTTGGCATTGGCCAGATAAGCGGCGTTGTATTTCTGATTTTTGATAACCCACTGGATCAGGGCCATAGCCAGGGCGCCGTCGGTCCCCGGATTCACGGGGAGGTATTTCCACGCTTTGGAGGCCAGCTTGTTAAAACGGGGGTCGGCCACGACGATTTTGGTCTTTCCCGAAACGATATTGGGAATCAACCGGGCGGTCCGATTGGGGGGCCCATAATTGCCGTCAAATAGGTTGGCCCCCACAAAGAGGATAAATTCCGCCCCTTCCAGCTCGGTCTGCCAGTAAAATTTTGCCCCTCCCCTCCAGGAGCCCTGATCGTATTGCTCGCTCATGGCTTTTCCGGAAAAGTACAAAGACCCCTGGCACACCGTGGTGTGGCCGTGGCGGTTGACCGTTCCCAGGGCATCCCCGAAAAACCGGGCGGCAAAATCCCCCCGTCCGCCCTTTTTTCTTCCCCATCCATAAACGAGCTGGTTGTTTTTAGGTCCTAGGTCGGGATGATCGGGGTCGATCAAATATTGAAGGTTGGCGGCGTGCTTTTTCTTATACTCTTCCACTGCGGCCTTCTTCGCCTCCGGGGTCTTGGCCCTCCGGATGGGGCCGAGGTCGTCCGAGAGGGCTTTAAATATCTTCGGGTCCCGCAGAACACAGACATCTTTCAGGCCCTCCACCATGCGGTTCTCTTCCCCCGGAACGTTCTTGAAGAGGTTTCCCCCGTTCACAATCTCTTCGATGGCCTGGTCGAAGGGGATGGAGACCCACTTCCCCTCTCCCCTTTTCCCTGCTCTTTTTAAAACCTTGGTAATCCGGTACGGATCATAAGCGGTTTGGAGTCCCGACTGCCCCTTGGGGCATACGGCCAGGTCCGTGGTGTTGACTTCCAGGGGAGAAGAGCTGAAGGGAATATGGGGTACGGAGACGAATGGGTCATAGGGATTTCCGTCGACCTTGAGGGCGACGGCCTTGTTTTCTTTCCGGAACAGTTTCACTTTGATCCCGCAGCCGGTGTTGCATTGAAGGCAGACAGTGTAGAGAGTATTTTCCGCCCGGATCAATTCGTATTCTTCCTCCGGGGTCAATTGACCGGCTTCCGCCCGTTTCATCAGGTCTCCCAGCCAGTCCCCCTGGGAGGCCAGGATCGAACCGCCGAGAATGGCGGAACATTTCAGAAAATCCCTTCGATTCAAACTATTTTCTTTCTGATCGTTCTTTCGATCCATGAGATTCGCTCCTTCAGGGCAAAATGTAATAAACCCTTGGTTTGGTTTTGGAAGAGTCGGCAAAAACAGGATTATACCCGGGATACCCGACCATTTTGGCGATCTCCTTCGGGCTTTTCCCTTTCAGGGCTTCATTTTTTACCTTGACCTCTCCTTTGCCTCTTACCGCCTGCAGCACCTTCACCCTGTTGGCTTGCATCACCTTGGAAATAAGGCTGTCTTTATCATTCAGGTCCCCGAAATAATTCGCCCGGGCGATGCAGGTGCTCACGCACATGGGAACCATTCCGTTTTTCAGGCGGTGGTAGCAGAAATGACATTTTCGGGCGGTTCCATAAGGAATATGAAATTTTTGCCGCGGCCATTTCCGGCTGTATTCCCAGGAAGGGGCCGTTTCGTATTCCTGCACCTTGGGGGTCTCCTCGGTGTAGAAATCCCCGGCATCGAGGTTCCGGGCCTTATAAGGACACGCGATGACGCAACGCCCGCAGCCGATGCATTCCAGATAATTGATCATCACGATTCCGGCGCTCATTCCCTGTCTGCTTTTCCAGGTCGCTTTACCTTCCCCTTTATGCGGGCAGGCTTCCACGCAGGGCGGGTCGTCGCACTGAAGGCAAGGACGCGGAGTAAAGCGCCTCTTGACCCTCGGGTAGACCCCCATCTCTTCCTCGTAAACTGGCCGGTATACGATGCCGGGGGGGCTCTTTTGCTCGGCCACGCATCCGGCGGTGCAGGCATGACAGAGAACACACCTTCGAAGGTCAATAAGCATGGCCCATTCCACCGAAGGCTTCCCCAGGGCCCTCTTGATATCTTCCTGGATGATGGCTAATTCATCTCGCCCTTCGAACATTTACTTTACCTCCCGGTTGTGGCAGATGTAGCAATTTGACCTGAGATCAAAAGCCTGTTTGCCGTCATGGCAGGTCCCGCACGACACGGACTGCCGCCGGTGGATCATCTTGACCCGCTTGTCCTCTTCTTTGGTTATGAAGATGATGGGGTGGCATTCGGTGCAATTGAATCCCATGGCTTCCACATGGGTATCATGGCTGAAGGTGACTTCCCCCACCCGCTTGACCGGATACTTGATGTCGCCCCCCCCGATTCTCGCCAGGGCGAAGCTGGAGAAGGCCAGGATCCCGCCCAAGAGGAGCCAAAAAAGAAATCGTTTCACCGCTCTACCTCCCTAAAAAAATATTTTGAACTCCCTGAAAAGCAACCAAACTCAGGGGGAAAAGCGAGCTCCGACCCCGGAAGCCCAAGACCTCTCCCCTGGATAGAAAAAAAAGGGCCATTGTGGAAAAATCAAATGGATTTTTCACCTTTTAATCAAGGCCTTATGGCCCGGAAATGGCGAAAAAACTGACTGGCGGTGGGCTGAAAATCTTTCTCGACTACTTTAGTAAGTTTAATAAGAAGGGGGATGAAAGGCAAGATTTTTTTTGATCCAACGAAAATTATTTTTGGGGGAGGGTGAAAGGCTGAAACCCTCCCATTTCCGATCAGGCAGCCCCGGCTTCTTTGAGCTTCCCCACGATGGATTCCTTGTCCCAGGCTCCCACGTGGCGGAAAACCTCCTTGCCGGTCTTGTCGAAGAAAATCAGGGTGGGGATTAGCTGGACCCGGTTTTGCCGGGCGAGGTCTTGATACTTGTACACATCGACAACGAGGATTCTTGCTTGGTCGGCGAACTCCTTTTCAATCTCCTTTAAAATCGGACGAAGCTGCCGGCAGGGCATGCAGGAATTGGCCCCAAAGTCGACCAATACCGGCTTTCCGCTATTCATCGCCTGATTGAATTCCTCTTTCGTATTGGTGGAAGCCGGGGCGGCGGTAATGCTCTTCAAGCGCTTCTCGTCAACCTCGATTTTGGCCTTGTTTTTCAGGGCGGCCACGTATTCCTCGGTTTTTTCCTTGCCCTTGATCTCCCGGATGGCCTCCTCCAGCATCGGGGTCACTTCGGCCAGGGATTTCTTGCCGATCTGCTCTTTATGCTGCTTGTAAACTTCGGCGACCTCCTGGGGGTCAACCTGGATCTTATCGAGGACTTCTTTTTTCAGCAGATTCGACATGATGGATAGGTCCACGTCCTGCCCCCGCACCGATGGGTCCGGGTTCACGCCCAGCCGCCGCGCCTCCTGCATCACCACTTCCTTGGTGATCATTTGGTCCAGGTACTCCTTTGGGTCTTCCCGGAAAACTTCTTGAAAGGGAGAGGGAATTTTGCTCAGTTCCCGGTCGAACTGGGCTACGGTGATCTTCCGGTCGTTGATCATGGCCAGGACCTGCCGTTCCGGGTTCCAGGCAAAAAATTTAAGATAACCGAAGCCGATGATTCCCACCAGGACCGCCACCACCGGAAGGATCCATTTCCAATGTTTTTTCATGAATCGATTCCTCTCCTCCTTGCCAATAAAATTTCACCTCGGCCCTGAGACTGTCGGGCTTTCCAAATCATAAGCCTTTTGGGGAAGCGCAAAACGTGTGGGTCGGTAGGATCGGCATAACCGACGCTAATTCCACGAGCCTGAAAAAAGATTACCAGGAATCTGCCGAATTGTCCATGATCAATCTTTTTCGATGCCTGCGCCGCTGATCCAGTTCTTTACTTTTTCATTCTCGGGCAGGACTTTTTCCAAGGCTTCCAGCTTGAAAAGAAACCGGTTCCCCCGCATTCCGGACTCTTTGGCCCGCTTCAGGTCCTCTTGGGCGGCCTCCCGCTGGCGGGTGGCCGCCTGGATGGTGCGGTCGTAATTCACGCCCTCCCCCGCGGGTTTCCGCATCTTGGCCGCCTGAAGGCTGCGGATATGCAGGTCAAGGCTGTCGATCCTTTCCTGGAGGTATTGGAGTTCTCCTTCATCTTTGAAGGGTTTGTTCCGGTCTTCCAGGACCAATCGGAGCTCGCCTACGTACATTCCTTTAAAGGAGGATTGAAAAATGTGGGTCATCCCGGTCTGAACCCCTTTTCGGGTGAACCGCCCCTCGTGTCCCCCCAGGATAAAATGAATCCCCGGCACTGCTTTTGCCAGCCATTGATCTTTGGGCAGGCCCAGGTCCGAAAGAAGGATGATCAAGTCGGCTTTGCCCTGAATCTTTTGGACGGCCGCTTTGGTTGCCTCCACCGGATCGCCGATCAAAATCTTCCCTTGGTTGGCGGCGCGAATGGCCGGACTGATCTCCGGTCCTGACTCCTGGGGAAGAACTCCCATGAACGCGATCCGCACTCCATCGACCTCTTTTATGGAATAGGGCGGAAAGATCGGGGCTCTCGTGGAGGGATCCAACAGATTCGCGGATAGGAGGGGAAGCCCCTGGGCAGACTCCTGCCGGAGAAAATCCAGCCCTTGGAGCAAGTCCAGGCAGCCCACATTGACCGCCGTCACACCCATCAGGCGGTAGGCCCGCGCGATGATCTTGGCTTTCATCAAGGCTTTTTCCCCGTCCGATTCTGGGGGAAACTTGAAAAAGAGGTCCCCTGAATCCACCGCCAGCAACCGAGGTCTTTCCTTCTGGACTTTCTGCACAAAAGCTACCCGCCGAGCCAGACCGCCCAGCAGCCGATCTCCTCAAGTGGGGCAAGGGAAAAGGTAGCCGGTCACATTGTTCGTATGGAGGAAGAGAATCTCCGTCTCCCCCGCCCGGGCAGATGGGGAGGGGGAAAAAAGAGTCCATGCCGCCCAGAGCACGATTAGACCAAGAGACCTTTTTCTCCGGGAAAACCGGGCTTTCAAATTCATCCCCTCATTTGATCGTACACTTCTTCATCCATTCTGACATACCCAATCCAATCCGGGTAGGGGCGATTCACGAATCGCCCCTACAAATTCTGCCCGGACAGGAATTCACCCAATTGGGCGCGGATTTGATCGCGCACTTTCCGAAATGCAGCCAATTTCTCCTCCTGGCTCCCTGGAACTGCCGCCGGGTCCGGAAAGCCCATATGGAGCCTTATCGTACCTCCGAAGAAAATCGGGCAACTTTCCGCTGCGTGATCGCACAAGGTAATGACGAAATCGAATTTCTCGCCGGCAAACTCCTCAATCGATTTCGACCGCTGACGGGAAATGTCGATCCCCAACTCCTTCATGGCTACAATGGCCAGGGGATTGACTGAAGAAGGTTCTGTTCCGGCTGAGAAAGCCTGCACCTTTCCCGCCAAGTCATGGTTGACCAATCCCTCCGCCATCTGGCTCCGGGCGCTGTTATGGGTGCAAATCAAGAGGACTCGTTTCACCAAAATTTTCCTCCATAATCATCAGGATCCAGGTTTTCGTGAATGTTTAGCTATTGAAAAAGGCTTCCCCCAAAATCCCTCCCGCCCTCCCTTTTTCAAAGGGAGGAGAGCTTTTTCGATTGATTCAGAGAAATCAAAGCGAATTTCCCCCCTTGAAAAAGGGGACCGAGGGGGATTTCTAGGTTTCCTCACCTATTGGGACCCCTTTTCTCATGTGGCTAAACAGGAACAGATTTTCGAAGATAGTCGCGGCCATGGACGATGGGCGATTGATTTCCAAATCCTCTCAATCAATAATACAATACCTCGAGCTATTGATTCAATTTCAGTGCTTTCTTCTATGACGGCTGCACCGGATTTCAGATGAAGGCCCCTATCCCTCATCGGGGAGTAGAGACCAAAGCCTCCCTTTGGATGTTTTTTCTGGTCAGGGCGATGCTCTCTTCAACTTCGCCTTGAAAGGGACCCGCATGGAGTTTTCCGCATCAAGATCGGCGGAGTATCATGGCAAAGTGGACCGGTTTGGGGGACCTTCCTTCCTCTTTGGCCCCGCAACGCCCGGAGATTGAAGGGAGGAAGGTGATTATCTACCTCCAAAGCCCCATTCCTTCAGCCATTCTTGGAAATCATCTCTTTGGCTTCATAAAATGCATCCTGAAGCAGTTTTTTAGGGGGTATTCCCGATGCCCCATAACTCCTTCACGTGAATCCGAAGGCGGCGGCCAACCTGGCAGACGGATCGATGTCAAAACCATTGACTTGAACGGTTGGACTTCCCAGAAATTTCCACTGCCGGGCTTGCTCCTGGCTTTCAACCAGAATCATTTTCAAATCAATTTCAATTCCCGATTCCAGGGCAGTTTCCTTTATAAGGTCTATGGTGGGCGGGGTATTATCACATCCTTCGGAAAATAGCACTTTTACCTCGACTTTCATCCTATCTCCTTTCTTATATCTTCCGGCCAATTCAACATCATCACCGGCACCTTTTTCCCGGCGGGCAAACAATCGACATCTTCGAAAATGATGGCCAGACCTGGGAACGCACCCTGAATAACAAAATAACCGAACCCTGGTCAGCCGTCAGCTAAGCTTTGGATTCTTTGTTCTTTCTCTTCCCTCGACGCCGGAGGGAGCGGCGGCGATTGTCCCTGCGGAGCAATGCTTCAACCTTGGTTTCAGTAATTTTCCTGGGCATAGTATTGCACCGTCTCCAGCAAGAACCAAGCGGCGCCGATAAAATATTCCTCCCGGGTGGATTCCAAAATTCGATGGGCAAAGGGGGGAACCCACAAGACAAAATGGTCCTTCAAAAATGCTTTGCGCAAATGGAAATAATTTTGCGTTTCCGCGCTCTTCTCATGCTCCGATGATTCAAGTAATCTGAAGGTTAAATAATAGAGGAAATCCAGTTCGATGGCGATGTGGTCATCCGGTATTTGATATAGATCCTTTAAGGCGACTCCTGCCTCCAGGTATTGCTTTCTGACGGCGATGGTTTCTTCGCTCATCAAGGAGTGGGTTTCAGAGAGGTAAAACGAGGCAAAAGGAACTGCGGGAGGTTGGGCCGGACCGATGAACAAACGGGCAAATTCCAGGGAAAGTTGTTCGGTCCATTCCTCCAATCTGCTTTCGTTCTTTTTAACTGAATCGTGCATTTTCCGTAAACCAGTTTGTTCTGTTTCTCTTTCTGGACGAAAATCTATTTCGCCTATTCCCTCCAGAAGTTTCCTGGTTGGCTCGGCCAAAAAGACCTGCCGCAACAGATTTAAGGCGAGCAGCTCGGCTTTTAACTCATCTTCCATGCGTTTCCCCGTGTTCATAAAACAAAGCCCGCTCATCGAACGGGCTTGTTCCTCCTTCTTCCCCCAGTTATTGGAGGAAGAAGGAGAGCGGCTAGTTTCTTAAGCGTCAACTTGTGCGCAAGATGGCAACAAACTGTAGGTGCAACCCTCCCGCCGTGGCGGGATTGCCCATTTTGCGGGCGGCCATCCCGCCCCGGCGGGGCCCCTGCAACGCCTGTTTGGTTCCGGCGGTGCCGAGTTAGGAGTAAAGGGTCTTCTCCCAATCGAGTGGGTAAAA
>JACAEW010000102.1 GCA_013388675.1 Syntrophaceae bacterium
AAAGTAGTGGAACATCGGGAATTGATTCTTCCCCAGTTGGGCGCTCCGGGGGTGGCCGCGCATCTGGTGAAGAAGCTCTCCGGCTTCAAAGCCACCTACGGGCCGATCCTGGCCAAAGACCTGCCCGCCTTTCTGGAAGCGGGGAAAAAGGCCACGCCGGAGATGAGGCGCAAGGCTTTTTCGGTGAGGGAAAGGGCGGCCCTCATCCCCATCGAACTGGTCCACGTGCTGAAACCCCTGGGATTCATCCTTCCTGCCGTGTTTTTCGCGGGGGGCCTTTCCGGCGGCGGGGCTTTCTGGCAAAACGCAGTGACCCACGGCCTCTTCGCCGCGGCTGCCCTCGTCCTTGCGCTGATCATGGGGGCGGTCCTTACCCCGTTGCTCCTGCCCTATCTTCCCGGGAGGGCTTTCGCTCTGAAGGGCCTTTTCCTGGGCATCCTGGGAGTTGTCTTCCTTCTGATGATCTTCGGCGGCGGAACAGGCCGGGCGGGTTTCCTGGAGAGGCTGTCCTGGGTTCTTCTGGTCCCGGCGATCAGCGCGTTCCTGGCCATGAACTTTACGGGGGCCTCAACCTATACTTCCCTTTCGGGGGTCAAAAAAGAAATGCGCTGGGCCCTGCCCCTGGAGATCGGCGGCGGGGCCATTGGGCTAGTCCTGTGGCTGGGAGCGCTTTTTTATCTATGAATCGCATCGGGCGGAGATGAATAGGGGTTTTTCGATGAATCGGATGGTCTATTTGAAAGGTGTTGCCACTCTGCGGGTTTTTGAGGAAAAATGCGTCCGCTGCGGGATGTGCCTGGAGGTTTGTCCCCATGCCGTTCTCAGCTTGAACGGAGGGAAGGTCAAAATCGAAGACCTGGATGCTTGCATGGAATGTGGGGCTTGCATGCAGAATTGCCCGGCCGGCGCCATCAGCGTAAAGTCCGGCGTGGGCTGCGCCAACGCCATCATCAATACCATCCTTGGACGAAAGAACGATTCCTGCTGCTGTGTGATTGAAGAAAAAGAGATGGGTTCAGAAGGGTGCAAAAACCCCACATCTTGCTTCTGAGTTGCGATCATGGGGCCGCCCATGGATCGCAAAAGACTTCACGCAAAAACCGAGCAGCCATTTCATGAATGCCCGGGTCTTCCCCTTCCCGAGGCCCGGCCACATTTAAAATGCCCACACGATTCTCTTGGATCCACTTTCGAACCAGAGAAGGCTCTGGATTCCGGTTCAATTCGACCAGAAGAAAAGGTTTGTTAAGCTTCCTGGCGAGTTTCAGGGTCAAGGCAGTCCCACCTTGAGGAGACCCCCTGGCGAGGATCAAGGTCCCGTCGGAATCCTCCACGTTCAGCCTCGTCCGGAGCGGGTAATCGGGCGAGGATGCCTCCTGCAAAGGATAGGAGTCCGAAATCCTTCCATCCTCCGCCCTGCGGCCCCGGGGGCACCATCCGCCGCAGGGAATTCCAAGTTCTATGGCTACGTCCAAAGCCGCCCGGTCCACGCCGGTCTGGCCCCCGGAGATGATTTTTTCTAATATATGTTCCATGCGCAGAGTATCCAGCCGGGCCGAGAATATGAATCCGCAGATTTAGGCGGCTCCGTAAAAAGTCCATGAATGTCAAGAAGATGATTTGCTACCTTCTGGGTCATATTCGAGGGTTTTTTGCTTTTTTTTAGCACATTTTCCCATCCGGAACAAAAAAAATCATCTTTTCCCGAGGGGCCTTCGAAAACCTTGATTAATGCAATCTTTTTGAGGATAATAGGACAATATTTTTACCGTTTCAAATTTTTCCCCCATCCTTAGAAGGATGGTCGGAGGCAGAGATGATCATTCCTCTAACGCCGGTTCGTTTTTTTGAATACGCGGAAAAAATATTCAAGGATAAAGAAGGAGTGGTCTGCGAAGGGGAAAGGTTCACCTATGGGGATTTCTGCCGGCGGGCGAGGAAAATCAGCAATGCCCTGGCAAGAATGGGGGTTCAGAAAGGGGACCGGATTGCGTACCTGGGGTACAACTGTCATCGGCTGCTGGAATTATTCTATGCTCCCCCCATCCTGGGGGCCATCCTGGAACCGCTGAATATCCGGCTCGTCGCCAAGGACTTCGATTACATTATCAATGAATCGACCCCCCGGGTGCTATTCCTGGATAAGGACTTCATTCCGGTGATCGATTCGATTCGGGATCGGATTTCTTCCGTGGAGCATTTCTTTACCCTCGAGAAAAGCCCCGGTCTTCCCGGATGGATTCAGGGGAATTACGAGGAACTCTTACAGGGGGCCTCCGCCGAGAGGATGTATCCTCTGGGCGAGTATCCTTTCGATGAGGATGACCCGGCCGAAATCTTTTACACCAGCGGAACGACGGGAAATCCCAAGGGGGTCATGATGACCCACCGCAACCTCTACCTCCACGCGCTCTGCGCCATGTCCATGATGACCGTGCGGGAAACGGATATCCAGATTCACCTCATACCCCTTTTCCACGTGAACGGCTGGGGAACGCCCCATTACCTCCTGGCCAAGGGCGGAAAGCACATCATGGTGAAGCGCTTCGATCCGGCCAGGACACTGGAAATCATGGAGAAAGAAAGAGTCTCCCGGGCTTTCGTCATCCCCACCATGGCCAATGCCTTGATGGCGGTCCCGAAATTCCATTCTTTCGACCTTTCCAGCATGAAAGAAATCCTCATCGGGGGGGCCCCGCCGCCGCGGGGAATGTCCGAACGGGTGGAGCAAGCGTTCGGCTGTATTGCCCACACCGGCTTTGGCATGACCGAAACCTGTCCCCTGATCGTTCTTCCTGAACTGTCGGAAAAGCTCGACCCAGAAGAATACCGGCGCCGCCGCCACGACACGTGGGGAAGACCTCTCCCGGGAGTTGAATTCCGGCTGGTGGATGCGAACGGGAAGGACCTTCCCTGGGATGGAAAGAGCGTGGGCGAGCTTCTGGTGCGGGGAGACATGGTGATGAAAGGGTATTTTCGCCAGCCCGAGGAAACGGCCAGGACCCTCGAAGGCGGCTGGTACCATACGGGCGATCTTTGCGCCCTGGAGCCGGACGGACAGCTTATCGTCAAGGACCGAAAGAAGGACATCATCATCAGCGGGGGGGAGAATATCTCCTCCCTGGAAATCGAGCAGGTTCTCTACGGGCATCCGGCGGTTCTGGAGTGCGCCGTCATCGGCAAGAATGACGAAAAATGGGGAGAGGTTCCCCTGGCGTTCGTGGTTTTGCGGGAAGGTCATGCGACGACCCCAGAAGAGCTTATCCGGTATACCCGGGACAACATGGCCCACTTCAAGGCGCCCCGGGAAGTGAGGATCCTCAAAGAATTTCCCAAGGGGGGAACGGGGAAGATCCTGAAGTCGGTGTTGCGGGAAAAGTATCGGAACACCTAAAATTGCGAATGCGGAATGGGGGAAAGAAGAATTCA
>JACAEW010000043.1 GCA_013388675.1 Syntrophaceae bacterium
CCCTTGATATTATAATTAGAACTTTTTGTCAAGAGTTCTTCCTCGCCCCCGACCCCACCGCCGTCCCATCACCCCCTTGGCTGAAGGGTGAACAATCCCCTTACCCCTTTCTGCCCACCCTTTCCAACCCGAATCGGACTTCCATTCGCCCCCCTTCCAAAACGCCCTTCTGATTATTCGTTGCTGGAAATGCCTTTGATCATTTGACTTCCCGAAATGAATCGAATATTTTGAATATATTATTGAAGCGGGTTGACGCTAAAAGCCAGTGGATCCTTTTGGATGCCCTTAAGGCACTTAGGCACATTTAAAAAATTTTATCTATTCTCCGGTCCGCTGCCCTGCGGCAAAAAGAAAGGATTTATATGCGCCCCGATGGACGGTCTCCCCTGCAAATCCGCCCCGTCAAGATCACCCGGAATTATATCAAACACCCGGAAGGCTCCGTCCTGATCGAGCTGGGCAACACCAAGGTGATCTGCACCGCCAGCGTCGAAGATGATGTGCCCCGATTCCTGAAGGATTCCAACCAGGGGTGGGTGACCTCCGAATATTCCATGCTCCCCCGCTCCACCCTCGCCCGGACCCCCAGGGAGTCGAGCACCGGCCGGGTGGGCGGACGCACCCAGGAAATCCAGCGGTTGATCGGGCGTTCCCTCCGCTCGGTTGTGGACCTCAATTCTTTCGGGAAACGCACCATCTGGATCGACTGCGATGTCATCCAGGCGGACGGAGGCACCCGGACTGCCTCTATCACCGGAGCTTTCGTAGCCTTGGCCGACGCCCTGGGGACCCTCCAGAACAGAGTCACCCTCAGCGCTCCGCCGCTCAAAGATTCCGTGGCCGCCATTTCCGTGGGAATGATCGGCAAGAAGATTTGCCTGGACCTTTGCTATGAAGAGGACTCCATGGCGGATGTGGACATGAATTTCGTTATGACCGGCAGCGGTCTCCTCGTCGAAGTCCAGGGCACCGCGGAACGCACTCCTTTCAGGGAGGAGGCCCTGCGGAAAATGACCGCCGCAGCCCGAAAGGCCATTTTAGAGCTCACCCGCCTGCAGAAAAAAAATCTGGGGAAAAAAGAAGGCTTGTGGAAAAAATAGAGGTGGTCATCGCCACCAGGAATCCCGGCAAACTCCGGGAGATTGATGCCCTCCTGGCCCCCCTGGGATTAAGAATTCTTTCCTTGGCGAATTTTCCCGAAATCCCCGAAATCATCGAGGATGGACGGACCTTCGAAGAAAACGCGGCAAAGAAGGCCGTCGCCGTTGCCGCTCACACCGGCCGGATTGCCATTGCGGACGATTCGGGCCTGACGGTCGATGCTCTCCAAGGGCGGCCCGGAGTTTTTTCCGCCCGATATGCCGGAGAAGGGGCAACCGACGCGGAAAGATACCGAAAGCTTCTCGAAGAAATGTCCGGCATCTTGAAAGAGAAGCGGGGAGCGGCCTTCGTTTGCGCCATTGCAGTCTCTTCCCCGGAGGGAAAAACGGAAACGGTTGTGGGTCTTTGCCGGGGAGAAATTTCTTTGGCCCCCCGGGGAAACCATGGCTTCGGTTACGACCCGGTTTTTTACCTCCCGGATTTGGGAAAGACCATGGCCGAGCTTGAACCCGAAATCAAGAACCGGATCAGCCACCGGGCCCGGGCGCTGGAGAAACTGAAGCAGGTTCTTCCAAACTTCCTGAAAAAAAAACAATAGAACAAATCCAAAGAAATTTTCTCTCGCAGAGCCCACAGAGCTCGCAGAGTTAAAACCCCTTCGGCTTTTAAATAAGACCCTGAAATAATTCTACTCTTTCTCTGTGTGCTCTGCGGCCTCAAACGGAGCGGGCGAGAGAACGGTCTTTTCATTATGCAGAATCCGCAGGGTTTGCATAAAAGGCCTTATCCGTTACATTCTTCATTTGGCCCCCTATCCATTCCGCATTCCGCCTTCCGAATTCCGCATTTCTATGTTCTCCTTGTCACCGACTTCCTCTTCATGATATAAAAAGCTTGTCGGGGCGTAGCGCAGCCTGGTAGCGCACCTGCCTTGGGCGCAGGGGGTCCCCAGTTCAAATCTGGGCGCCCCGACCAATAAAAACAATAACTTGGCACTCTGATGTATAGAATGCTAATTTTTGGGGCCTGGGTCGGGAATTGAGGGGGAAAAGATTATCATTTATTGAATTCGGCATCCTCGTGAATCGTACCGATGAAGGGAGGTTGCTGAAATGGTTTCTTTACGTGCCCAGATTATTAAGAAAAACGGGAAGAAGGAATACGCCGTTCTACCTTATGAGGAATTCCTGAGAGTTAAAGAGGAACTCGAGGATTACGCGGATCTTCGTTCCCTGCGGGAAGCCAAGGAAATTGAGAAAGCTGCCCCGACGATTGGACTGGCTGAATTGAAGAAGATCTCAAGGCGAACAAGTCGCTCCAGCCGCAGCCGTTAGGACGGCGCGGCCGAGCTTTGGCGTATTCCTTACTTTCAAATCGTAATCTTCAACTCTGGGAAATTTCCTCCGCCAATCACTTGTAGGTGAAGTTAATTCTTTAGGCCTCGTTTGTGGATTTGGCGCGGGGCAGGCGGTCACGGCCCGGGCAAGGGCCACTTAAGTGCTTTACTCCAGGGGCTCTTGACAAATAAAAAGGGGGGGCTCAAATCCACCTTTTCCCTGCCTGGGTTTTCAATTTTTCCTTGGCCAATCTCTTCTTTGGTTCCTCCCTCCGGCGCTCGCTTTCAACCCTCAATCTTTCCGGCACGCGCATAATAGCCCCCGGATTATCGCCGTTAATCAGTTTGATTTCCCCGTCCTCTCCCTTCCCCCCGTTCAGCTTCGGGAAAAGGAATTAAAGAGCGGGTGAATTTTCTCTATTCCCTGCTATGGCCCCTTAGATTTTTCTTGCATCCCCCAATATCACCCTGTAATATCAATTCCAAACTACCATCTTGCAAGCTGCAGGTTGCCCGACCCTTTCCCTTGTCGCGATGCTTGCTGGATGTCGATGGGAGGGAAAAATGAAAGGACGAACCGTTCCAATAAAACCAAACCTGCCGGTCCGAATCCCCCTTTTCTTCTCGAACAGGAAGGAAAAGGACCTCTTTCTCGCCTCCGTGCAGCAATTGGATGAGCAGAGCGACCGGCTGGGGATTCTGGACCCGCCGGAAACCGAACCGGCCATTCTTTATTCCCCGATGGAGGAGAAAAAATGATCTCCCCCAATCCCGAGAACTGGACGATCGCCTCGCTTTCGAAAGCCATCCGGAAAAGGGAGATATCTCCGGTCGAAATCACCCGGGCGTACCTGGAAAGAATTGAGGCCCATGATTCCCGAATCAATTCCTTTATCACCCTTCTTCCTCAGGAAGCCATGAAAGCTGCCCGTCAATCTGAAAAAGAGCTTTCGAGGGGAAATGATCGCGGGCCTTTGCATGGAATCCCCTTTGCCGCCAAGGACCTTTTTTTTACCAAAGGGATTCGGACCACCTGCGGGTCGAAAATCCTGAAGAATTTTATCCCCGCTTACAATGCAACGGTGATTCAGCGGCTTCAGGCTGCCGGGGCGATCCTGCTGGGAAAGCTGAACATGCATGAATTCGCCTACGGCACGACCTCGGTCAATCCCCACTATGGGCCGGTCCGCAATCCCTGGGACCGGGAGCGGGTCACCGGGGGGTCCAGCGGGGGATCGGCCGCCGCCCTGGCCAGCTCTTTCGTGCCTCTCACCCTGGGAACTGATACGGGGGGGTCGATTCGCATTCCTTCGGCCCTCTGCGGGACCGCCGGCCTAAAACCCACCTTCGGGCGGGTCAGCAAATACGGAGTTTATCCCCTCTGCTGGACCCTGGACCACCCGGGGCCCATGGCTCGATGCGCCGCCGATCTGGCCATGGCCATGAATATCTTGGCCGGCCTCGATCCGCTCGACCAATCCACCCTTTCAGTTCCGGTCCCTGATTACATCAAAGGCCTTACCGAGAACCTAAAGGGAATTCGCATCGGAATCCCTGATAGTTTCTATTTCGAACTCGTGGACCCCGAGGTTCTTGCCTCAATCGAGAAGGCCATCCAGGTATGCAAGAAAATGGGGGCGACGGTCAAAAGAATCTCCCTTCCCATGCTGCCCGAGGCATCGACGGCCGCCTTTCTCATTCTTCTGGGCGAGGGGGCCGCAACTTTGGAGAAATGGCTTCGAACGCGGGCGTCGGACCTGGGAGATGACGTTCGCTCCCGGGTGAACCTGGGGGCGGCCATAATGGCCACCCAATACTTGAAGGCCCAGGCGATCCGCCGAAAGGTTCGAGAGATTTTCTCCCTCGTTTTCCAAAAGGTGGATGTGCTTCTGACCCCCCAGCTTCCCATCACTGCGCCCAAGATCGGCCAGCAGAGCGTGCCCTGGGGGAAGAAAACCGAAGCCGTGCCCTCGGCGCTAACTCGATTCACCCGGATTTACAACCTGGTGGGGAATCCCGCCCTTTCCCTCCTTTGCGGCTTCTCCTCTTCCGGGCTTCCGATCGGCCTCCAGATTGCGGGGAAACCCTTCGATGAGGCGACGGTCTTAAAAGTGGGTCACGCCTACGAATCGAATTCCCGATGGAAGGAACGGCATCCTAAACTTGACGGCTAATGGGGAAAAAGCCAAGGATTGCCCCAAGGGGAAGGGATTCTGCCGCAGAGCCCGGAAAAATGGGCGCAAGGGTGAGGGATTGGGGTGACCAGTGTCTGCGGAAAGACTGTGGCGGAAGCCCTTGCTTAGGACTTCGAAAATAAAATCCAGGTTTGAGTTCGAAGCCTTGGGCTTTTAAACCAATTTTATCCCTTTGCGTGAGATAAAGGCTACCTTCGGACCGGTTTTCTCCCCCACCCGCCCAGCAGGTGCATGTGCAGGTGCCGGATCACCTGCCCCCCTTCCCTCCCGCAATTGATCAAGACCTTGTAGCCTGACTCGATCCCAAGGGATTCGGCCATCTTCTTGGCTGCGAGAAACATCCGGGCCCCGATTTGGGCAGTTAACTCGTCGAGGGAGTTGAGGGAATCAAAATGCCTCTTGGGAACGATCAGGAGATGAACGGGAGCTTCCGGGTTAATGTCCTTAAAGACTACCAGTTCGGAATCTTCAAAAAGGATTTCGGCAGGCAACTCCCGGGCTACAATTTGGCAAAAGATACAGGTCATTTTCCGCCTTTTCTAGAATGGCTTATGGCCGATTAAATTTGTTTTTCGAATCCGATTCTTTTTTACCACGGGACCCGGAGAAAGCAAAGTCCAAACCGATCGAGGAACAGTCAGAGAGCTTCGGGGAGGGGGCCATCCATGGAGAGTCACGACGGCACGACGGCGGGCCTGCGTCATAAAAGTGGGGTAAATCAAGCGACATGAGATTCCCAGAAGTCTTCGAAGCGGCCCGTTTGGATGGTACATCGGAGGGAAAGGATCGCGTTGGCGCCTCGGAGGGACCATTCCATTCCGGATCGTTTCATCCGTTGGCCGATGATGGTTTTGCAGCCCGCCTCCACGACTCCAGAGCCC
>JACAEW010000044.1 GCA_013388675.1 Syntrophaceae bacterium
CTCCTGTTCGGGATGGTCGGCATTGATCAGATGAGCGGGTATTTCAGATTTTCCTACGGCCTGGTCGCTTTGGGGGACGGGATCGGAATCGTTCCGGTGGCGGTGGGCCTCTTCGGAATATCGGAAATTTTGGCCACGGCGGGAGAATCCGTAAAACGGGAAGTCCTCAAACCCCGCCTGCGCGACCTTCCCCCTTCGAAGCAGGAGATGAAAGATTCCCTGAGGCCGATCGGAAGAGGCACTCTCCTGGGGTTTTTAATCGGCATTATCCCCGGATCGGCCCATATCATTTCCACCTTTGTCTCCTATGCCATCGAGAGAAAATTGTCCAAACATCCCGAACGATTCGGCAAAGGGGCGATCGAGGGGGTGGCGGGCCCCGAGTCCGCCAACAACGCCGCCAGCACGGGGGCCCTGGTGCCTATGCTGGCCCTCGGCGTTCCCACCGGGCCCATCCCGGCCGTGTTGCTGGCCGCGCTGATGGTCCACGGGATCAATCCCGGACCGCTGTTCATCAAAGAACAGCCGGTGGTCTTCTGGGGGCTGATTGCGAGCATGTACGTGGGCAATATGGTCCTTCTTTTGCTGAACCTGCCCATGGTGGGGCTCTTCGTAAATTTCTTACGGGTGCCCTACCGCATCCTGTATCCGACCATTTTGATGTTCTGTATCGTCGGGGTTTACGCCGTAAACTCCAGCCTGGTGGATGTGGGAATCATGAGCGTCATGGGGGCGATCGGGTATCTTCTCCGCAAATTCGATTTCGAGACCGCGCCGATCGTGCTCGGAGTGGTCCTGGCGCCCATCATCGAATTCAGCTTCCGGCAGGCCTTGGCCATGTCCAACGGAGCCTACCTGATTTTTGTCGCCAGGCCTATTTCCGCCGTTTTCCTCGGCGTCGCTCTGATTATGATCTTTCTGGCGCTCAGGCCCTTGATCCGGAAAAAGAGGGACTGGCGGGCGCGCCTTTCGCAAGCCTAAAAGTGGACCCGAGGCTCGGGCGCATAGAAAAGGAGGGGCAGATGAAAAAAGTCATGATCGGGTTGTGGATCGGAGGTTTCCTATTATTCCTGGGCGGGTTTTCGCAGACCGCAAGGGCCGACGACCCTTATCCGACAAGGGCGATCCAGGTCATCGTTCCTTTTCCTCCCGGCGGCGAAGCCGATTTGACGGCTCGCCCGCTGGCAATGGCCCTGGAGCCGATCCTCAAACAGCCTGTGGTGGTGGTCAACAAAGCCGGCGCGGGGGGAACGGTGGGAATTCAATCGGCGGCGGTGAGTAAACCGGACGGCTATACGATCTTGGTCGCCCTGGCCAGCGTGGCTTACCTGCATGAGGTGGACCGCCTCTTCAACCGCCCTCCGGCCTACAAGCCGGACAATTTCATTCCTCTGGCCATGCTGACCTGCAATCCTCTAGTGATAGCCGTTCATCAGGATTCCCCATGGAAAAAGGTCGAGGATTTTGTCGCTGACGCGAAAAAACAGCCGGGGAAAATCAAACTCGGTTCCGCGGGGATATACAGCGTCATGCACGTGGCGGCGGAGCTGTTCTTTAAAAAAGCCGGCATCCAATTGTCCCACATTCCCTACACCGGCGGAGGGCCGGTCCTCAACGCCCTTTTAGGGAGACATGTCGACTGCGCGGCCTTCGGACCCAGCGTAATCATGGCCCAAATGAAAGCGGGGACGGTCCGCCCCCTGGTTGTGCTGGGTGATAAGCGCCTGGAATCGATGCCGGACGTTCCCACCGCCAAAGAAAAAGGAATTGACGCCGAGTTCTATATCTGGTGCGGCGCCCTGGCCGTGAAAGGAACTCCCGATTCCGCCGTAAGAGTCCTGCGGGAAGGGATCCGGGAGGCGGTCAAAAGGTCGCAATTCGTGAACGCCATGGAGAAGCTGATGAGCCCCATTCAGTATAAGGACCAGCCGGAGTTCGTAAAATTCCTGGAGATAGATGAGAAGAGGTCCGTCGAAGTGGTTCGAGCCATCGGAAAAGTTCAATAGCGGGGGGACGATGATGCCATTAAGTGAACAGGAAATTTCCAAGATTGCTTCCCGGCTAATCGAAGCCGAAAGAACCTGCCGGCCTATTGACGAGCCTTCCAAGGAGTACCCCGGGATGACCGTGGACGACGGGTACGCCGTCCAGTTTGCAGTCGTCAAAGAAAAGGTCAAGAGCGGGGCGGTGGTCGTCGGCAGGAAAATCGGGCTGACCAGCAAAGCAATGCAGGCGTTGATCGGGATCGACGAGCCGGATGCCGGGATCATCGTGGACAACCGCATGTTCCGCGAGGGAGAGGCCATTCCCCTCGGGGGATTGAGAGTGCCGCGAATCGAGGCGGAAATCGGGTTTTTCCTCAAAGAAGACCTGGTCGGTCCGGGGATTACGGTAATCGACGTGCTGGCCGCCACGGCGGGGGTGATGCCCCTCCTCGAAGTCAAGGATACGAGGCTGAAACCCTTGAAAACGACGATCGTAGATGCCGTTGCCGACAATGCGACCAGCGGGATCGTCATTCTTGGGGGCAAGCTGACCCCTTTGGCGGGGGATATCGATTTGCGGTTGGTGGGAATGATTTTCGAGCAGAACGGCGAAATCATGGCGACGGCCACGGGGGCCGAAGCCCTCGGTAACCCGGCCGAACCGGTGGCCTGGCTGGCAAACAAAATGGCGGCCTACGGGATGCCCTTGAAGAAAGGGGAATTCGTGATGTCGGGCGGGTTGACGAAGGCCCTGGAAGTAAAACCGGGGTTCTTTTTCAAGGCGACCTTTGACCGCCTGGGGTCCGTATCCGCCCTTTTCAAATAGGAAAAGAACCGGGAGCGATCCCCGACTTAAACAAAGAAGGGCGACAGAGGTCTTCCCCGGTCTTTCTTTCCTATAGAATCTTCATGACCCAGGCGACACCCACGAACCATGAAAATTCCCCCTTGCCCCCCTTTGGCAAAGGGGGGTTGGGGGGATTTAGAGGTTATTTCAACAAGTTGTTCACACTGACACCGACACTTTTATTTTCTACGTAAAATTTTGTGTTCGGGCTTACGGGCGCGCCGCAACGACGGAGGGGAAGCGCAACTGGGAGCTGAACTCTTTCAGAAGTCATCTTTGATGAACTCGTAAAAAGCCTGAAAATAGTCTTTTCCCTCATTCCCGTGGAAACGGGAATCCGGTCTTTTTCATAGCGTGGCGGATTCTGGATTCTCGCCTACGCGGGAATGACGACTTTTTGCGGGTTCTTCATCTTTGTTGGGGAAAAAAACATTAAAAAGGAGGGTGCAATGCAGAAGATGAAATCCGTTTTTTCCTTACTGGCGATTCTCTGTTTTGCCTGGATCGGCGTGATTCCGGGCCAGGCGCCGGCCGACGAACCTTATCCCAGCCGTCCCATCCAGGTGATCGTTCCTTTCCCGCCGGGAGGAGTGGCCGATCTGGTGGGGCGCCCCTTTGCCGCGGCCCTGGAAAAGAACCTGAAACAGCCCGTCGTGATTGTAAATAAAACAGGAGCGGGCGGGGCCGTGGGCATGCAGGCGGCCGCCGTTTCCAAGCCCGACGGCTACACCCTGATGGTGGCTCTTTCCAGCATTTCGGTGATGCCGGAAGTGGATGCGCTGTTCGGGCGGCCCTCCACTTACAAATTGAAGGATTTCGCCCCGATCGCCCTTTTAACGGCCGACCCGACCATCTTTGTCGTCCGGGCGGAATCGCCCTGGAAAACCGTCGCCGACCTGGTTGCCGACGCCAAGAAACGCCCCAACGAGATCAAATACAGCTCCTCAGGGGTGTACGGAACGATGCACGTAGCCATGGAGATGTTTGCCCATGCCGCCGGCATCAAACTGCGCCATATACCCACGGGCGGAGGGGGTCCGGCGTTGACATCACTTCTGGGCGGCCATGTGGACGCCCTTTCCGGCGGCCCGAACGTTTCGATACCCCACATCAAGGCGGGAACGCTCCGGGTTCTGGCCAACTGGGGTGCGAAGCGTCTGGCGGCTCTGCCGGATGTCCCGACCATGAAAGAACTCGGGTACAAAGATGTGGAATTTTATATTTGGTCCGGCTTCTTCGCTCCGGCGGCCACCCCGCCCGCCATCATCAAAACCTTGCGCGAGGCTACAGCCAAAGCCGTGCAAGCCCCGGAGTTCAAATCCGCCATGGAAAAAATGGATACCCCGATCTACTATTTGGACGCCCCGGACTTTCAGAAATTCTGGGATGAAGACGCCCAACGGCTGATCAAGGCTGTCCGCAATATCGGCAAGGTGCAGTAAGCTAAAAAATTTAGTCTTAAAGCTGAGGCAAGGAGGGTTGAAAAAAGAAAACGCCTCGGTTTCTGAAGGCTCATGGCTGAGGGCCTAAGGAAGGGAGTTCTATGAAGAAAATCGGTTTTGCGGGCTTGGGTCTTATGGGTCAGCAGATGACGCGAAGGATTCTGCAGGCCGGGTTTCCTTTAATGGTCTGGAATCGCACCCGGGAAAAGGCCAAAGACATCCTGGCAGCGGGAGCTTCCTGGGCCGATTCTCCCAGGGCGCTGGCCCAGGCATCCGACGTGGTCATTACGATGGTAACCGATTCGGCCGCTTCCGAAGAGGTCATCTGCGGGCGAAACGGGGTATTGGAAGGAGCGCATCCGGGGTTGACCGTTATTGATATGGGGAGCATCGCGCCGGAAATGTCCCGTTCCATTGCCGAGCGTGCCAGGGCCAAAGGAGTCCCCATGTTGGACGCGCCGGTAACGGGCGCGCCCCGGGTCGCTTCCGAGGGAAAATTGGGTATCATGGTGGGCGGGCCCAGGGAGACTTTTGAGGCCTGCCTGCCCGTTTTTCAGGCCATGGGTGTCAAGATCATCCATGTGGGTGAAAACGGGAAGGGGACGACCCTGAAACTGATCAACAACCTCATCATGGGCGTAGCCATCGAGGCGGTGGCCGAAGCCCTGGTGCTTGCCCGCAAAGCAGGGATCGACCCGGCAAAAGTCGTCGAAATCACTTCCGTGGGCGGTGCCCGGACGGGGGCCATGGAGACGCGGGGACCGAGAATGATCCAGCATGATTTTTCCCCCCATTTTTCCGTAAACAATATGTACAAAGACCTTTCCGGGGCCATGAAGCTGGCCGATGAGACCGGCGTTTCCCTGCCGGCCACCAGCATTGCCAGGGAGATCCTGCGGTCGGCCAAATCGCAGGGCAAGGGCGATCAAGATTCCTGCGCGGTCGTCAGCGTGATCGAGGCGCTGGCGAATACGACCGTGCAGGGAAAGAGTTAAGCATCTCCCCTCGTCGTTTTTTCCCAGGTTCGGAGAAAGGGGCGAGGGGATTTTTTTCTGCGGAAAAAGAAAGGGAAAAGGAGAAAGATAGATGTTCCAAACCATTCCATTCAACACCCCTTCCATCCTATTCGGTATGGATACGATGCACCAGCTCGGGAAACAGGCAAAAAAACTAGGAGCAGGGAGAACTCTTTTGGTGACCGGTCCGAACGTCAAGGAGGCGGGGATTCTGGACCGGGCGCTTTCCTCTTTGAAAGCCGAGTCAGTCGATGTGGAAGTGAATATCCAGGGCCGGGACACGCCCGAGCCGGCGACCAGCGTGGTGGAAGACACGGCCGAGGTCGCCCGAAAGGGAAAGTTCGAGGTGATCATCGGGTTGGGCGGAGGAAGCATCCTGGATGTGGCCAAAATGGCCTCGGCCCTGGTGACCAACCCGGGAAAGACCAAGGATTATTTCGGCCCGGAAAAGGTTCCCCATCGGGGAAAACCGACGATTATCATTCCAACGACCTCGGGCACGGGGGCGGAAGTGACCCAGCACGCCATCTTCCTGGACCGGGAGGTGAATGTGAAAAAAGCGGTGGCTTCGTCGGCCCTTCTGCCCAACGTGGCCATCATCGACCCCATGCTCACGGTGAGCTGTCCCCCCCGGGTGACCGCGAGCGCGGGGATCGATGCCTACATCCATGCCGCCGAACCGTTCCTTTCCAAGAACGCCAACCCCATTACCGATGCCCTTGCCCTGCACGCCGTTTCCATGATCACCCGGTGGCTGGGGCCGGCTTTTGCCGATGGGAACAACCTGGAAGCCCGGTACTATATGGCTATGGGCAGTTTAATGGCGGGAATGGTCCTGAGCAATTCGGGGACCAGCCTGGTCCACGCCATGGCTTATCCGGTGGGCGGCGAGTATCATACCTCCCACGGCATAACGCTCAGCGCGCTTCTCCTCGGCTGCTTTGAAGGGATCCTGATGGCCAAGCAGGAAAAGATGATCCTTCTGGCCAAAGCCATGGGCGAACCCGTCGACGGCCTGGCTCCACGGGAAGCCGCTCTGCGCGCTTTAGATGCCATTCGGCACCTCCTGCAAAGCGTGGATTTGCCGGTTTCCCTGAGGGATTTGGATATTACCGATAAAACCAAAATTCCCCGGTGGGCGATTGAGGCCCATAAGGAGCAACGGCTGCTTTCGCGCTCCCCTCGAGTCCTTTCAGTAAAAGACATTGAAAGGATTTACGAAAGGGCGTTTTAAGCTGGCGTGATGTCGATTGAATCATTTTTAGATTGACATTTTTGGGCATGATTTCATATATGAGATCGTAAGAGTGAACCGGTGATCCTCCCCTAAAGACAAGATCCGGGATGGAATAAGGAGATCGAAGATGCTGAACAAATCCATATTGAACGAACTGCAGGACCTGGTTGGGAAAGACCGCTGTTTGACTGCTCCCGAAGACCTGATGGTCTATTCCCACGACGTTTTCTGCCAAAGTAAACCCGATGTGGTTATTCTGCCCACCACCACAGAGGAGGTTTCCCGGATCCTGAAGATAGCGAACCGGGAGAAAATACCCGTAACCCCCCGTGGGTCGGCTACGGGGCTCAGCGGGATGTGCGTTCCGGCCCAGGGCGGAATCGTCATGGCCATGTCCAAAATGAATAAAATCCTGGAAGTCAACCCGGAGGACCGGCTGGCGATCGCCGAACCGGGCGTCATCACCAACGATTTGCAAGTGGCCGTCGAGGCGGTCGGTTCTTTCTATCCGCCCGATCCGGCGAGTCAAACCATCTGCCAACTGGGGGGCAATGTGGCGACCAATGCGGGCGGACCCAGGTGCGTGAAGTACGGGGTCACCCGCGATTACTTATTGGGGCTCGAGGCGGTGCTGCCCTCCGGAGAGGTAGTCAAGGCCGGCGGCCGTCCCATAAAAAACGTCACCGGGTATGACGTGACCCGGCTGCTGTGCGGGTCCGAGGGGACTCTGGCGGTGATCACCAAGATCATCGTCAAACTCATCGCCAAACCCGAAGCCCGGCGCACGCTGCTCGTCGCCTTCCGCTCCATCGATGACGCCAGCACCACCGTTTCCCGCATCATGGCCGCGGGAATTGTTCCCCGGGCCCTGGAGCTGATGGACCAGCGGTACATCCGCAACTGCGAGAATATGTACCACCTGGGGCTGCCCACGGATGCGGCGGCCATGCTGATCATCGAGGTGGACGGATTCGCCGAAACGGTGGATCGCCAAGCGAATATCGCCAGGGAATTCTGCGAGAACGAGGGGGCCTTTGACATCCGGTTGGCTCAGACCGAGGCCGAGGCGGACCGCATGTGGTACGCGCGCAAGATCGGATCGGTGGCCCTCTACCGGCTCAGCAAGACGATGGTGACCGAGGACGCCACGGTCCCCATCAGCCAGATTCCGGCCATGGTGCGACGCCTGAATGAAATCGAGAAAAAATACAACATGGTCATTTATCTTCTGGCCCACGCCGGTGACGGCAACATGCATCCCCTGATGACCTATGATCCAGGAAACAAGGATGAGGCCGAGAGGGTGGACAACATCATCCGGGAGATCTTCGAAGCTTCCATCGCCCTCGGGGGAACCCTCACTGGGGAGCATGGAATCGGCCTGGCAAAAAAGCCCTTCATGCACCTGGAAATCAGCCCGGCAGAATTGGACCTTTGGAAGAACATCAAGAAATCCTTCGACCCCAAGGGGATCATGAATCCGGGCAAATTCGTTTAACCAGACGGGTTTGGACTATTGAAATAGCCTTCTTAAATCATCCCTCCGCTCCCCTTTTTCAAAGGGGGGGAATGGTGGCCTTTCTGCACTTTTGCGGTGACCCAGAAAAATCTGCGCCCCTAGAGGTTATTATGTTTCCTGAAAAAATTTTGATCCAAGAAGCCGAAAAATGCTCCCGGTGCGGGGCCTGTGCTACACACTGCCCGGTCTTCCGGGAGCTGCAACGAGAGACCTATAGTTCCCGCGGGAAGACGGAAGTGGCCGAGGGCCTCGTGAAAGGAACCCTTCCTTATTCCCATTACACGGAGGACCTTTTCAGCAAATGCCTTCTTTGCCTGACCTGCAAGGCCAATTGCCCGGCGGGCGTGGATCAGGGCAAGCTGGTTCTGGGAATTCGCGCCGAGCTGGCCAAACGGAGGGGATTGCCCTTATCCAAGAAGATCGCCTTCAAATATCTCTTGAAAAATCGTTCCCTTTTCGAGAAAGCGCTCCGAGCCTTCTCTTACCTGCAGATGTTCGCTCCCCCGAAAGCGGATGGACAGCTTCGCCATCTTCCGTTTTTTCTCTCGGCCTTCGGCAAAGGAAGACTGATCCCGGACCTCAGCAAAACCCCCCTCCGTAAGGAATTCCCCGAGGTGATTCCTCCCTCCAAAGGTCCGGCCGAAATGAGGGTAGGGTTCTTTTCCGGTTGTTTCATCGACTTCGTGGACCCCTCCATCGGCCGCTCCCTGATCCGGGTGCTGGGCCGCCATGGCGTCGAGGTCGTTTTCCCCAAGAAGCAGACCTGTTGCGGGATTCCGGTCTTCATGTCCGGCGACCTGGAAAACGGCCTGGCCCTGTTGAAAATCAACCTGGAGGCCTTTGCCGCCTCGCCCCTGGACGCGGTCGTGGTGGGCTGTGCGACCTGCGGCACCGCGCTGAAGGAAAGCTACAAGATTCTGGTGGAGGGGGAGGGCCAGGAATGGAAAGACCGGGTTGCCGCCTTTAGCGCCAAGGTCATGGACATTTCGGAATTTCTCACCCAGAAGGTCCAGCTCAACCGGGCTGAAAAGAGGGCCCTGCAGAAAGTCACCTACCACGACCCCTGCCACCTCAATCGGAGTCAGGGGATCACGGATCAACCGCGGCAGGTATTGAAGAATCTTTCCGGCGTGACCCTGGTGGAGATGCGCGAGCCCGGGCGATGCTGCGGCGGCGGTGGTTCCTTCAGCTTTTACAACTACGACCTCTCCAAACAGATCAGCCGGCACAAGGTGGAGGACATCGGGAAAACGGGAGCCTCAACCGTAGTGACCGGCTGCCCCGGGTGCATGCTCCAGTTGAAGGACCAGCTGGGACAGAAAGATTCGCCGGTCGAGGTAAAGCATCTGATCCAAGTCGTGGACGAAGCGGGAGGTTGAACCCATAACGGCTTCAGATATCCGCTTTTTTTAACCTATTTTTCTTTTCTATCCTTTTGACTATAATCGGTAAAGGTCCATCGGTAAATCTTCCTTTGCCTAAATATCACATCGGGAAACTTGAAAGGAGGGCCGCATGTTTGTTCAATCCTTCTTCGTGCCGGGTCTTGCCCATCTTTCTTACCTTCTGGGGGGCAAAAACACCTGCGCCATCGTCGACCCAAGGCGGGACGTGGAAGAATACCTTTCCGCGGCCAAGGGCATGGGAATGCGCATTACTCATATCCTGGAAACCCATCTCCATGCGGATTTCATCTCCGGGCACATGGACCTGGCGGCCCGGACGGGGGCGGAAATCGTCGCTCCCCGCGCGGGGAAATGCAGCTTTCCCCACCGGCCGGTGGCCGAGGGGGATGAGTTCCAGATCGAAGACATGAAAATCCGGGTGCTGGATACGCCGGGGCACACGCCGGAGCACGTCACTTTTGTAGTCACCGATCATGGCAGGGGAACGGAACCTTCAGCCATCTTCTGCGGGGACACCCTGTTCGTAGGGGATGTGGGGCGGCCGGACCTTTTTCCCGGCCAGGCGCAGGAATTGGCCGGAAAGCTGTTTGCAAGCCTGGGGAAGCTCAAGGCGCTCCCCGATCATACGCTGGTCCTCCCGGCCCACGGGGCCGGCTCCCTTTGCGGCCGGGCCATGGGGGCGATGCGGTTTTCCACCGTGGGGTATGAAAAACGGTACAACCGGGAACTCCAGCATAAGAATCTGGATGCTTTCCGGGGTTCCCTCCTGAGCGGCATGCCCGAGGCGCCGGACCATTTCGCCCGATGTTCCGACATCAACCGGGAAGGCCCGGCAAAGGTGGACAGCCTGGAGGGCGCCCGGCCTCTTTCGCCCCAGGAAGTGTACCAGTGGACCCAGAAGGGAGCGGTCATCCTCGACGGGCGGGACTTCCTGGCCTTCGGGGGCGCCCATATCCCGGGAGCCTGGAGCATTGACATGGCGGGGAACTTCCAGACTTTCTCCGGCTGGGTGATTCCTCCCGATCGACCCATTGTTCTGGTGGGCGAGTCCGAAAGCCGGGCCGGGGAAGCGGCCGTTTTCCTCCGGCGGGTGGGGCTGGACCGGATGATCGGATGGCTCGACGGGGGAATGCACTCCTGGAACATAGCGGGGTTCCCGGAAGAACACGTTCCCCAGATCGCGGCCCAGGAACTGGCCGCGGTCCTGGCGAAGGATTCCAAATCCGTAGTCCTGGATGTGCGGGGAAAACTGGAATTCGAAACCCTTCATTTGAACGGCGCGGTGAACATCGCGGCTCCCGACCTTCGCAAACGCCATGGAGAGGTTCCGAAGGACCGGCCGGTTTACGTGATCTGCAATTCGGGACATCGCTCCAGCCTGGCCTGCAGCATCCTTCAGCAAAAGGGCTTTAAGAACGTGACCAACGTGGCCGGGGGAATGATGGGGTTCAGCGCCGCGGGATTGGTCGGCGCCTGTCCGATCTGCTCGGCGCCGCACCTGCCCCACTCCCGAGAGTCGAAGGCAAGCCAGTGAAGTGTCCAAGGAGGGATGAGAGATGGATTGGCTCACGCTGAAAATGTGGTCCCCTTATACCGTGGGAATCGGGATCGGGCTTTTGAGTTGCGTCACTTTCCTGCTTTCCGATAAACCCATCGGCTGCTCTACGGCCTTCACCCGCACGAGCGGAATGCTCGAAAAGCTCCTGCGCGGGGGCAAGGTGACGGAAAAGGCTTATTACAAGAAGTTTGCCCCGGAAATCGACTGGGAATGGATGCTGGTCGTAGGGATTGTCGTGGGGGCTTTTCTCTCCGCAACCCTCTCCGGGGCCTTCCACTGGGAATGGGTCCCTTCAAAATGGGCTGCATCCTTCGGTGATCATCCTTTTAGCCGGTGGTTGGTTGCGCTGATCGGCGGGGTTTGCATGGGCTTCGGCGCCCGCTGGGCCGGCGGCTGTACCAGCGGCCATGGCATCAGCGGAACCCTTCAGCTTGCCGTCGGAAGCTGGCTGGCGGTGGTTTGTTTCTTCCTCGGCGGGGTGGGAACGGCCATGTTCATTTTCAAAGCCTTTTAGGGGGGAAAGATGCTGAAAACGCTCCACCAAAAAAAGGGAATCCAACTGGGAATCGGATTCGGCGCAGGCATCCTGTTCGGCTTCTTGCTCCAGAAGGGCGGGGTCACCACCTATGACGTGATCATCGGCCAATTGCTCCTGACCTATTTCACCGTGGTGAAAATCATGCTCACCGCCGTGGTCACGGGCATGATCGGGGTCCATTTGCTGCGGAGCCTGGGGCTGGCCGAACTGCACCCCAAACCGGGCTCCTTCGGTTCCACGGCCATCGGCGGACTGATTTTTGGAGCGGGATTCGGAATCCTGGGCTACTGCCCGGGGACCGTTGCCGGAGCCGTGGGGCAGGGATCACTGGATGCGCTCTTCGGGGGAGTGGTCGGGATCCTCATCGGGGCGGGCTTGTTCGCCGCCGTCTATCCCAAACTGGAGCGGAGTCTGCTGACCAAAGGGGATTTTGGCGATAGCACCTGGCCGCGGGTGCTGAAGGTGAACCCCTGGGTCCTCATATTTCCGGTGGCCCTGGGGATTACCGGCCTCCTTTTCTTGCTGGAAAGAGCGGGGCTTTGAGCTTCTTTCCAAGTCGAATCGCCGGAAAGGGGAAAATTTTTGGAGCGTCCGGGTCTGGCAACGCGAATCATTCCGGCCTTCGAATGGCTGCTCCACTACCAAAAGGGGGACTTGAAAAACGACCTCTCGGCCGGCTTGATCGTGGCCATCATGCTGGTCCCCCAGGGCATGGCCTACGCCATGCTGGCCGGCCTGCCCCCGGTGATGGGGCTTTACGCCTCCACCGTTCCCCTTCTGGTGTACGCCCTTTTCGGATCCTGCCGCCATCTGGCCGTGGGACCGGTAGCCATGATTTCCCTGCTGGTTTTTGCCGGGCTGTCCCCTCTGGCGAAGCCCGGTTCGGATGAGTATATCTCCCTTGCCCTCCTCCTTTCGTTTATGGTGGGAGCCATCAAGCTGATCCTGGGTCTTTCCCGGATGGGCTTTTTGGTGAACTTCCTCTCCCCCGCGGTGATCAGCGGCTTTACTTCGGCAGCGGCAATCGTGATCGGTTTGAGCCAGGTCCATCATCTGTTGGGTATTCCATCCCAAGGGGGACACTCCTTTCTTCATTTGCTGCAAGGCGTGGGCAGCAATGTGGGAAAGGCTCATTTACCCACCCTGGCCATCGGAGCGGCCAGCGTAGTTTTTCTCCTTCTTTTCAGGAAGAGGGCACCGCACTTTCCCGCTCCCCTGGCAGTGGTGATCCTGGGGGCTCTTTTGGTCCAATCTCTGGGGCCGGACCAGGGGGGAGTGAAAATCGTAGGCCACGTACCCCAGGGACTCCCGGCTTTTTCGATCCCCCCTTGGGAGCCGGAAAAGATGAAAGACCTGCTTCCCATAGCGCTGACCATTCTTTTCGTTTCCTTCATGGAATCCATCGCCGTGGCCAAGATGATTGCGGGCAAGGAAAAATACCGGGTGGACTCCAACCAGGAATTCATCGGATTGGGCCTGGCCAATTTCGTCGGGTCCTTCTTCCTTTCTTACCCGGTCACCGGCGGTTTTTCGCGGACCGCCATCAATTACCAGGTGGGGGCCCGGACCGGCCTGGCCTCTCTTTCGGCCGCGGCTCTCGTGATCCTGGTCCTCCTCGTCCTGACTCCCCTTTTCTTTTTCCTTCCCAAAGCCGTGCTGGCAGCTATCGTCCTGGTGGCGGTATTGGGGTTGGTGGACATTCGAGAGGCCCGGCACTTTTTCCATCTGAAAAGGATTGACGGCTGGACCCTGATGGCCACCTTTGCCGCCACTCTGGGCCTGGGGGCCATCCAGGGGATCCTCCTTGGCGTAGCCCTATCGCTCGTGGTTTTCATCCGAAGGAGCGCTTACCCCCAGGTCGTCGAATTGGGGTATTTGGAACAAGAGGGGGTCTTCCGGAATCTGCTGCGATATCCCCAGGCGAGGGTCTACCCGGAAGTTCTTCTTCTCAGGATCGATTCATCCCTTTATTTTGCCAATCTGGAGTTCATTAAGGACTCATTGCAGAGGAAACTGGATGAAAGACCCGGGGTCCGACGGGTGATCATCGACCTTTCCAGCGTGAATGATATCGACGCCCCGGCCATCGATGCATTGGAGGAAATCATGCGCAAGTACGAGGACCGGGGAATTCGCTTCTTTTTTGCGGGGATGAAAGGGCCGGTCCGCGACCTGGTGGCCCATGCCGGATGGGAAGAAAAATACCGGGAGGCATTCCAGTATCCTTCGCTGCAATCGGCCCTGAAATCCATCAAATAGATTTCCTCGCCCGCTGGCAGAAGTTGCCTACCTTGGGCATGCGGGCGAGTCCCCTCGGCCGGGCTGGAGAGGAGGAGCGAGGTCGAACGACGCCTTATGCAGATTCAAAAAGCCGGCATTCTATATTTCGCGCTGGTTTTCGGAGCGGGTTTTGTGCTCGGGCCGATTCGCATCCTATGGGCGGTCCCGCGTTTCGGCGAACGGATGGCGGAACTTCTGGAAATGCCCATCATATTCGCGGTCATCCTGGTGGCAGCGCGGTGGGTGATTCGACGCCTCGCGCTGGCCCCTGGATTCATCAGCCGGCTCGGCATGGGGTGCGTGGGGCTTGCGCTTATGCTGACCGCGGAGTTTACCCTCGTCCTCTGGCTTCGGGGGATGTCGATTCGAGAGTACCTGGCGAACCGTGATCCTGTAGCCGGGACGGCCTACTATCTGATGTTGGGGATATTTGCCTTGGTCCCTCTTTTTGTAGGCCGCCGAAGAGACCGGCTCCCGGGCCAGTAGAATTTCACCCTTGTTTCTGTTCCTTTTTCCGTTTGACGCCCCTCTTCAAATTCTTTCCGTTGATTTAATATCACTTCTACAAAAATTGGCAGTCAAGGAGAATATTGAGGGGACCGTAATATATAGGGGCTACCCCTTTAAGTTCCTTACCATATAATTAGGCTTTGCAAAACCGTCAAACCAAGTCATTGCCTTGCGTCCCCCGTATTACACCGACAAATGCTTGGACGAGTGTGATCCTTGAGGCCGGGGATTACTATTTGAAAGTGAGCATTAAAACGTCAAAGCTCAGCGGCGCGGCTTTGCCGCGTCTGCTGAAGCGACTTGTTATGCAAGCTCCCATATTCCTTTTGGCGACAATGTCTCCAACTTCATCTTGCCAGCTCTACGTAGCTGGTATGCAGCCCATCGAATATCATACTGCCAAGTATAAAAAAGGTCACCTGATTGTCGAAGGTCTTTCTCGTGATGATCCCAAACATGCTTGCAAAGTTCGGCTATCCTTCCTCTTCCCCCTCGTGCTATCAACGCCTCGTATAGCCATTCAACGAGATCATGTTTTGTTGCCATTGTGATCCCTCCCTCATTCTCTGCATAACAGTGATTAGGCCGATCCGCTTAATATACCGAAAATCGTTTTCCAGTCCGTATAAGACTCCATTTATGTTTCCCAAATAACACAATCACATTCGGCACTTAGGTATTTTTTGCCTTTATCGTGGTGTCTTATATGGATCGGCATAAAAAGCGATTTTTGCTGTAGGCTGAGTATATCTAAGAAACGGCCATTTTTCATCGATTATAGGTCGAAAGGTACAACTTTTGGCAGGGCATGTCAAATACCTCTTTCAGGAAGCTATGCGTAACAAACCCTGCTTTCTCTTTTGATATTTAGTGGTTACGTATCATTGTCAAGGATCACGGTATTTAACTCGGCAGGGGTAACGTAAGGAGCCCGTAGGGCGACTGGAGTTATTCCTGACGGCGCCGACTTCCAGGATACCCCTGGGCGGCCCCGGGGAGCACGCGGTTACATCTTGCCGGCAGCGGAGTCAGGTGTGAAATACTGGCTGATCCAGCCATTCCCTTCCTGAACGCTATCCATTCAGTCATTTTCCTAATGCCAGCGGACCCCGAATCGGATCCGGGGCAATCGCCGCAAACAAAGAGAATGCAAAATTTCAATCAATATTTGGATGGCTTTTCATAGTTCCTTAAAAATAGTCTTTCATCAGTTCGTCGACCCAGGGGGGGACGGTTGCCGAATCAATCCGGTCGTAGTGGGGGTAATAGGGCTTGATGTCGAGGACCGGGGTTCCGTCAATGGCGTCGAGGCCCTGCACGGTGATATGGTTTTCTCCCACGGCGAGGAGTTTCACCGCCGTGACCCCGAGTGGATTCGGGCGGTCTTTGGCTCGTTGGGCGAAGATGCCCACCCTGGGCATGTGCGCAAGTCCCCGCGGCCTCCGCTGGAGGTGGCGGGCGGAATCGAAAGAAGCCTTGTGGAGGTAGGAGACCACAATGACATGGGAAAAGTCTCCAAGACCTAAAAGACTGCCGCCGAATTCGGGCTTGAGAACGATCCTGGAGGTCACGGCGCCCCAATTTTCATCCACCGGCTCTTTTACCGGCGATTCGACGATTCCAATCGGATTTATCGATATTGGTTCGGGCATGGCCCCTCCTTGAATTCAGAATCGACGGCTGATCAAGCTTATACCCCCAGCTTGAATTCTGGTCAAGCCGTTCCCGCCCGGTGCTTTGATTTGGAATTGACATTCTCTTGGCGATTCAGTACATTTTTCAAAGATTTAAAGGGGAGCACTTATGAAAGCCGCCTTCACCATGTGGAGGAACAGCCGGATGATCATCCTGGTGGCGGTCTGCGCGGCGATTTACGGGGCCGCCCTCATCGCCTTTAAAACGGCCATTCCCTTCATCCCCGGGATCACCGAGCTGCGGGTGGGCCAAATCTTTCCGATCGCCTTCGGGATCCTCTTCGGCCCGGCAGGCGCCTGGGGAACGGCCTTCGGAAACTTCATCGGCGATCTTTTCGGGGGGACTCTGGGGCCCGGGTCCATCGCCGGGTTCGTCGGGAATTTCATCCTCGGCTTCCTTCCCTATGCCCTTTGGACCCAGCTCTTTCCTTGGGCCCGCCTGTCTCGGGAATGGCAGGGGGGAAGCTGGGCCCATCGGCTGAATTATTTCTTCGTCGCCTTCATCGCCAGCGTTGCCTGCGCCGTGGTGATCAGCGCCGCCGTGGATTTGCTGGGGATCGTCCCTTACGCCGTTCTATCGAAGATCATCACTTTAAACAATACTTTGGGCGGGTGGATCGGACTGATCCTCTTGGCTTCGGTATTCAAGGTCACCAAGGATCAGTTTGGCCTGTTCTGGGCGGAGGTGATGGATGAAGAAGATATCGGCAAACCCCTTGCCGGCTTCCTGGGGGCCTGGCTGGTGGTTGTCGCTTCGGTGGTGGGCCTTCTGGGGGGGGTGATTCCGGACGTGCCCGCGAGCACCGTGGGGTGGGTCTGTACTTTTTTAATCCTCATCGGATGTATCCTCCTGTAACCTTCTTGAACATCATCCCATGTCCACGGCTGTTTCCATCGAAGACCTGACTTTTGCCTACCGGGGGCAGGAAACCCCCGCGCTCCGGGGCATTCGCAAAGAAGTCCAGGAAGGGTCCCTGGTAGTCGTCATGGGCCACGGGGGAGCGGGGAAATCCACACTTTGCGCCTCCCTGAATGGGATCATCCCCCATTTCTTCCGCGGTCGGTACCAGGGCCGGGTGATGGTCAAAGGCCTGGATGTGGCCCGGACAAAAGTGGCGGAAATGTCCCGCCGCGTGGGGCTCGTGCTCCAGGATTTTGACCCCCAGCTCTTTTCTACCAACGTGGAGCTGGAAATGGCCTTCGGCCCGGAAAACCTTTGTCTGGCCCGCGGGGAAATCAAGAACCGAATCGAAACCTACCTTCCTTTTCTGGCCCTGGAATCTTTCCGTCGCCGGGAGCCGGCCAGCCTCTCGGGGGGGCAGGAACAGCGCCTGGCCATCAGCTCGGTCCTGACTTTGGAGCCGGAAATTCTGGTTATGGACGAGCCCACCACGGACCTCGACCCGCAGGGGCGCGAAGAAGTCCTGGCCATCGCCCGGCGGCTGCGGTAGGGGAAACGGACCCTCCTCATCGTGGACTATGACCCGGAGAGCGGAATTCAGGCGGATGAAGTTTGGCTCATGCGGGAGGGCCAGATTGCGGCCCATGGGCCCCCGGAAGAAATCCTGACGGATATTCCCGCTCTTCAATCCTGCGGAGTCAAAGTTCCCGGCCTGGTAGACCTCTTTGCCCGGATGGGTTGGCCCGGAAAGCCGCTGGGGGTGGACGAGGCGGTGTCTTTCATCGAAACTCATAAACTGGCCTTGAGGAGAGAACCCATTTCACCGAACCCGGAAATGAAAAGAAACTCCATCCTTCGGGTTGAGGACCTGGTTTACTCCTATCCGGGCTATGGTTACGAGGCCCTCCGGGGAATCAATCTGGAAATCGGGGAGGGGGAATTCATAGCCCTGATCGGGCAGAACGGTTCGGGCAAAACGACCCTGGCCAAACACTTCAACGGCCTTCTCAAACCGGGGTCGGGCCGGGTTTTGCTAAAAGGAAGGCTCACGTCCGACTACAAGCAGCATCAAATCGCCCGGGTGGCAGGATACGTTTTCCAAAACCCGGATCACCAGATTTTCTGCAACACGGTGTACGATGAGGTGGCCTTTGGGTTGAAGACGCTGGGGGAGCCGCCTTCTTCCATGGAGAAACGGGTGGCCGAAGCCCTGGAGACCGTAGGGCTGTCCGGGTACGAGAAAAAAGTTCCCTTTGCCCTTAGCAAGGGGGAGAGGCAGAGGGTGGCGGTGGCTTCGGTCCTGGCGGTGCGTCCCGAGGTCCTGATCCTCGACGAGCCGACCACCGGGCTGGATGAGGGACAGCAGCGGGCCCTCATGGAAATGCTGGCGCGCCTGAACGGCCGGGGACATACGATCATCATCATAACCCATTCCATGGAGGTTGCCGCCGAATACGCCACGCGGGCGGTCGTGATGAAGGATGGGGAAATTCTGCTCGACGGGCCGACCCGCTGGGTCTTTGCCCAGGAAGAACGGCTGAGGGAGGCGTCCCTTCATCCCTCCCCCCTGGCCCGGCTGAGCAATCGTCTGGGAACCCGTGGGCTCACGGTAAAGCAGTTGGTGGAGGAGTTGAAGGGGTGAACATTTTCCTGTTTCTGGACCGGGGAACCTGGGTCCATCGTCTCGACCCGCGAAGCAAGATCGTGGCGGTTCTCCTTCTTTTTTCCCTGTGTCTCGCCTTCAACCATCCCCTGTACTTGGGGGCCGTATCCCTGGGAATCCTGGCCCTTGCCGTCTCCGCTCGGGCTCTCGTCAATTTCTGGCGGCTGCGGTTCATCCTGGTCCTGCTCTTTGTGTTCAGCGCCCTTCTATGGCCGTTTTTTGCCCGGGGAACGACTCCCCTTTGGGAGTGGGGGCCTCTGTCGGTAACCAGGGAGTCCCTATTGTATGGGCTTGCCATGGGGCTTCGTCTTTCCTCTTTTGTTATGGCCGGATTGCTGCTCCTTTCTACTACCCGCAACGAAGAGCTGACCCATGGGCTCATCGGATTGGGGATTCCCTATCCCGTGGCCTTTGCCTTCTCCACCGCCCTCCGACTGATCCCCACCCTGGCCGGGGCGGGGGCCACGATCATCCAGGCCCAGGTATCCCGGGGGTTGGACCTGCAATCGGGAAGCATCTTCCGGCGGATGGGGAAATTCATCCCCCAGGCCATTCCTTTATTTATTTACGCAATCCGTTACACGAATCTCCTGGCCATGGCCCTGGAATCTAGGGGTTTCAGCCCGGGAGCAAAGCGGACTTTCTACTACGAGCTTAGAATGACTCCTAAGGATTACGGCGTGATCTTCGTCTTGGGGGCTATTCTGGCCTTGGGGCTCTATCTGCGGCTCGGGGCGGGGTTGGGGGCGGTCATTCCCGGGAGGCTGTAAGAAGAAGTGGGGCATCCCCCAACGAGCCATGCGCAACGAGTAACGAGTGTCGAGTGACGCAAGATGAACACCGGTTCGCGCCTATCCGGTATCAAGGATCCGGTAACAAACCATTGAGGCCATGCCCAACTTTTTCGCAGTTTGCACCCCAGGTATAGAGCCCTTTACGGCTGATGAAATAAGAAACCTGGGCTTGCGAATAACCGCCGCCCCTTCCGATGGGGAGGATTCATCGCCTGCAGGAGAAGAAGCGGAAGAGATCGGGGGGGTGGGGTTCCGCGGGTCTCTGGCCGACCTTTACCTTGCCAACCTGCATCTTCGCACCGCAAGCCGGGTCTTGCTCCGCCTCGGCTCTTTCTATGCGGATACCTTTTCCGATTTGGGACGCAGGGCCAAGCGGATTCCCTGGGAATCTTATCTGAAACCCGCCCGTCCCGTCGCTCTGCGAGTGACTTGCCACAAATCCAGGCTTTTCCACTCCGATGCGGTAACCCAAAGGGTTTTGGAGTCAATCGGGTCAAGGCTGGGCCAGGTTCTCCCGATAATCAAATCCAGTCGGGAAGAGAAGGGCGATCCTCCCCAGTTGATCGTCCTCCGCCTGGTGGAAAACCGTTGCACCATCAGCCTGGATTCCTCGGGGGCTTTGCTTTACAAGCGGGGATACCGGCTGGCCACGGCCAAGGCGCCCTTGAGGGAGACGCTGGCCGCAGGGGTTTTGATGGCTTCGGGCTGGGACGCCCAATCGCCCTTGATCGATCCCTTTTGCGGGGCGGGGACCATCCCCATTGAAGGCGCACTCATGGCGCGCAGGATTCCCCCGGGGAGGCAGCGGCATTTTGCTTTCATGGATTGGCCGAATTTCGACGCGGCGGAGTGGGAAAGGCTCAAAGCTCTATCCCAGGAAAGGTCAAAGAAATCCTGTCCCGTCATTCGGGGGTCCGACCGGGATGCCGGGGCTATCCGCGCCGCGAGGGAGAATGCCGAAAGGGCCGGGGTGGCCGAGGGGATCCTTTTTTCCATCCGCTCCCTTTCCGACCTGGAGGCTCCTCCTGGGCGCGGCTGGGTGGTGACGAATCCGCCCCACGGAGTCCGGCTCAAAGGCAACCGGGACCTGCGAAGCCTCTACATCCGGCTGGGCCGGATCCTACGGGCTAAGTGTCCGGGATGGCATGCGGCCATTCTTTGCGGCAGCGACTCCTTGCTCGACTTGACCGGGATCGCTTTTGAAGGCCGGTTCTCATTCCGAAGCGGTGGGCTGAGAATGAGTTTGGCGAGAGGCAGGATTTTACCCTCAAAGGGGGTTTGATTTTCAGGAATACCTGATAAGATGACAAGGGTCGGGACGAGAAACGAGAAAAGAGGAAATTCAGGGTTTGATCATGAATGCAAAGAAAAATGAAGAAGGCCTGCGCCAATTATATCGGTTCCGCCGCATCATGCTCCTCATGGCCCTGCTGGTCATGATGATCATCAGCATCTATCAATATTCGTGGTCTCTTTTCGCCTTTGCCCTGGCCCGGGAGCTCAAGTGGAGCCTGGCGACCCTCGGGTTGACCTTCACCGTTTTTGCTTACAGCGCAACTTTCATCCAGCCTTTTTCCGGATACGTAGCCGACACCTTCGGTCCGCGGAAAGTCTCCATTCTCGCTGCGGTTTTGGTGGGACTGGGCTTTCTCCTCTCCTCCAGGGCTACGACTCCCATGGAGATGCATGTCTTCTACGGTCTGGGGAGCATCGGGGTGGGGATTCTTTACGGGCTATCCACGGCCAGCGCCATCAAGTGGTTTCCCGAGAAACGGGGGTTTGCCACGGGCCTGGTCGTTTTCGGGTTCGGGGCGGGCACCGCCCTTTTCAACTGGGTGATCCAGCAATCGCTCGATCTCCATGGGTTTCGTGCTACCTTTCTATATTTAGGCCTGTTCATGCTGGCGATTCTGGTCCCTGCGGCCTTTTTTTTCAAATATCCCCCGGCGGATTGGAAACCGTCCTCCGGGAGCTCGGTCAGAAAAGCAGCGGCGCCCGCGGCTGAGTTTCGTCCTTCGGAGATGCTGCGGACCTACCAGTGGTTCCTGATCTACTTCTGTTTCTCCTTCACCGTCTCCATCGTCCTCATGTTCGGGGCCCAGATGAAAATGCTGGCCAAGGAATACCGCCTCCCTCCGGAGTATTTCAACATCCTCCTGGTTCTGTTTCCCCTGGGGAACGGGCTGAGCCGGGTCGTTGCCGGGGCCGTATCCGACTGGTGGGGCAGAGAGAAGACCATGATGGTCTTTTACGGCCTCCTGGGCCTGTCGATCATCGCCCTGCTAAAATATGGCGACCATGCGGCGGCTTTTGTGGCCATCGTTTTCATTGCCGCCCTCCTGGGGGGAGCCCCCTTCGCCCTCTACCCCGCCACGGTCGGGGATTATTATGGCCCCAAATACTCGACCGTGAACTATGGAATTACTTACACGGCTAAGGCCTGGGCGGGTTTCATCTCCGGATGGCTGAGCGGATATTTTGTGGCCCAGTCGGGGTCATACCGGTTTCCCCTGGTCTTGATTGCCGTATGCAGCCTTGTCGCGGCCGTTGTTTCCAACCCCAAATGGATGAAGGCGCCCCGACAAAGGCCTTGAGGGTCGGGTGTTGAATCCTCCCTTTTTCCCGGCCTGCTCGATTCTTAGGGTTGCATGAAGATTTTGGCCAGGGACATTGACCCGCAAAATACAGGCTCCCAATGGACCCGATCCGGGGGAAAATGACTCAAGATAGCCGGCAGGGCGCCCTCCTGCATGAACTGGCGATAGTTGCGAAAATGGTCTCCCCCTACCGCCCACTCGACGAGGTATTCGATCCTCCGGGCGGAATGCCCCAAGGGGGTTGAGGGCTTTTGGTAATCGAGGATGAATAGGGTTCCCCCCGGGGATAAAACCCGCAGCGCTTCGGCCAGCATTTCCTTTCGCCGTATCGGGGAGTTTTCATGGAGGACCATGGAATAGACTAATCCTTGAAAAGTCCCGGAGGGAAAGGGGAGGCGTTCACCCCTCCCGCGCACCAGGAAAAATGGACCCCAAGAATTCCCTCGGGAGACCCGAATCATCCCCGGGGATGGGTCCAGTCCCATGGCTTGAATTCCCTCCTTCCGCATCAACTCCACAAGAGTTCCCGTCCCGCAGCCCACATCCAGCACGGACCTAAGGTTTAACCTCAGGCATTCCTGGACGATCTTCTTTTTGATCGGTCGGAGCCATGGCTCGACTATGGGGTTGTAGAAAGGGGCCGAGCGGGTGTAGGGATCGCTCATGGCCTTTATGGATTTTTGGCCATGGGGAGGTTAGCGTCGAGATAGGCCAGAATTTCAAAGAGAGTGGAAAACAGGGGATGACCCGTTCCCTCGTTCCAGGGCTCCCGAAGGCCGGCGCGAAGGATCCCGGCCTGGGCCGCTTTTTCCAGGGTTACCGGGCTGTCATCGACGATGGCGAGGCTGTGGTCGAAAAGAATCGATTTATCGCTCAACAGGTGAAGTTCATCAAAATGAAGTTTATGCTTCTCCAGCCAGCGCACCGTTGGATTGTAGGTCCCCTTCTCCCGGTGGCTGGCAATGAGAACGTAGAATCCCCTCTCTTTGAGCGAATCCAGGAAGGCCTTCGATTCCGGATAGGGAAGATAGAGGTCCTGATGGTCATGGACGATTTTCAGCGCGCGGAAAAGGTCGCGAAGAGAAACGTGTCCTTCCCAGAAATCCCAATGGGTCCACCGGGCGGGGGGCGGCATGGCGGGATTAAAGGATTTTAACTGTTCCCATAAAACGGGGGATAAGTCCCAGAGGGTATTGTCGATATCAACGATGATTTTTTTCATTTTTCTCCTGACCAGCTGAAGCCGGGAACAAGATCATGGATTGGGGACGGGATCAATCTCGCCCCCGTTCAAAAAAATTATCTCATCGAAATTGGAAAATACGTTATGATTCTCCGCACCCCATCCTTCCTCCCGCACCTTTTCGCATTCCGCAAAGGACCTTTTTCCGCACTCTTAAGGATTTCGAAGGATTGGTTGGATGCTCCCGCAGAGCCCCAAAAAAGAAAAGGCATAGCCCCTTTTGGGACCATGCCTTTTCCGGGCCATTGGATAAGAATCACTTCGCTGGAGGAGCCTTCTCCGCCGCCTTTTCCGATGCTTTCTTCGGGGGGGTCTTCGGCTTGGCGAGAGCAATGCCGGTGGCCACCATTTTATCGCCTTCCTGTTTGTAGGCAACGCTAACCATGGCGCCCTCTTTCACCTCGCCCTTCACCTGCGTTTTTGCGGTGACGGAGAAAGTCATTTCCTTATTATCCGCCCTTTTGACTTTGATCATCTTTTTCGGTTGGTAAGCTATGACGGCTCCGCTGAACCTAACCGCTTCGGCTTTTTCAGCCTTGGGCTTCTCCACCGCCGGCGCCGGCTTTTCGGCCGTGGCCGGAGCTTGGGCCATCGCTCCCCCCGCGAAGGCCATCGTGGCCAGCAGAACCGCCATCAATACCAGAGCTTTTTTCATCGTTCCGAACTCCTTTCTAGTTGTTGCCCTAAACGTTTTCTTTTTGTAAGCGAACTTCTAAATACTACCCGTTTTTCGGGGCTTTCTCCAGGTCTTTTTTTAGCATTTTCCCTTATGGGCCATTCTCTCCGTGGGTGGGCTTTTCATCGTCACCTCGTTTTCGGCTGGTTCCCTTTCCTTGGCGAGAGTGTTTCCTGTCCCCTGGAGGAATAAACCAAGAACCCGGAAGTTCCATCGGCCTCTTTGTCTTTTTTCACCTCCTTTGTCAGGCCCTCAAATCCTCTAATTGCCTACAGAAATTTTCCCCACCGGTTCGTTCCGATAGCTGCTTTTTCAGCGGGTAAAATGAACAAAGCACATTTGATGATCTCGCAAAAAGTCGAAAATAGGCCCTCCCCATCGATGGGGGAGATTCAGGGTGGTGGTATTAAATATAATGATTTTAATAATTTATCTAACCAAATCCCCTTAGTCCCCTCCCTCCAGGGGAGGGGAGATATGACTTTTTACGAGATCATCACATTTTAGCTTAGCAAGATCAATACCGTTGTTCGAACCAAAACTCTTTAATTCTTTGAAAATAAAAATGAATAAAGAAGTCCAGTAATTATATTCAGTTGGCCGGAAAAGGGCCCCATTAAAGTCAAAATTAAGACATCAAATGCATAAGCAATAACGCCTCACATAAATATGAATTGACAAAAAGCTCTAAAAATAAACAAGTTACCAAATGGCACGGTAAGGTTAAAAGAGGCTATTTTGCCCCACTAAGGAATTCATTTTTTCCCCGAGGGCGCGTTGCCATATGGCGGCCGCCTAGCAGGGGAATTTAAACGACGCCGGCGGTCCTTTTGGGAATATGAGCTATAACCAGTGAACGTAAATAACATTTTTTACATCGAATGGGAGATCATTTACAAAACCGGTTATCTTTTTTCGTATATCCATTAAAATGATCCTGTAAAGAATTCTTTTCACCAGGGGTTCGTCTTTCATGCCCAAATGAAAATTATTTCAAATCAATTAGTTTTGGACTTCTTCCGGTAATTGCCTGACTTCCCTGCAAACTTTTCCTTGCTTGCAATTTATACAATTTCACCACTTTATTTTATAATTTATAAAAAGACCTTTCTTAAAAATAACTTTACCACGTCGGGATATTTTACGTATTTTTCCCCTCAGAAAAATGCTTACCTTCGATGCCGGGTATCGTTTCCGCTCCGGTGAAATAGTATTTATCAAAAAAAAATAATTAGTTACCATTGTAATGGAAAAATTCTCAAGGAACCAAAAAAATTGGATCAATTTTTGCTCTTAAGTTTAGTCAGTACAATTGGCCTATAAATCGGTGGAAAAGGTCCCCAATTTCTCTTGAAGGGGATAAAAAGCCACCACCCGCGCGCGGTGGAATGGGAAAAAGAAAGTTGGCCGTGGCCGTTATGCATCGGGAAAAAAGCGAGGCTTGAGGAATGAGGATTAAGTCTTCCTCAAAAGAATAGGGCTGAATATTGAGGAAACGAGGGAAAAATGAACAGGACCGAATTGGCCACCGAGCTCAACACCCATCCATGGGAAGTGGACGATTGGCTCCTGTGGGGCTGCCCTGCAAAAAAAACCCGAAACTTATGGGACTTTGATCTAGAAAAGGTGAGACATTGGCTGGAGTCGGAAAAAATCAGGGTCCATCGGGTCAAAAGGAATCATCCTTCCAGAAGACCCGTGTTCGACCTGGGCTGGCTGGGGGATCGGTGTCCGATTTGTATGAAAAAAGGTTTTTTCGGAGAAAGGGCAGGAAGGGTTTACACCATGGGGGAGGTCTTGGAGGGCGAATGGCATCTCAGGAGGACCGGGATTCCCTGCGGCCATTCGATTTTTTTGCCCCCTCCTATAATAATAAAGCCTTCTGCGGGGAAGGCCGGGTGAGATAACCCCCGAAAGGGTTCCGGGCCGGTTTTAAAGGGGGCATCAGGAAATAAGGGAGCGAAGATGGCCTATATTCGGGTGATTTATCGAACAAGGAAAAAAAATTTTGATTATGTTCCCGGCCATCTTCTGGATGCTTTAATAAAAAATGATGAAATTACTCATTTTTACAGGCCTTCGGAGAGAAGATGGATCGATGTGAAATTCGATGTCATCAGAACAACAGAGGAAGGATATAAAGGGCCAAGGAGGAGAAGTACTGATTTTGTCGCCGAGCGGAGAAGCAAAAATTAGATTTTCAAACTAAAAGCCATTCCAATCCGCGTAACGTCTCCCTCCGAATCTTTTCCCAGAAACCTGCGAGCACGACCTCATTTGGTCCTTACCATTCTCCTTACCTTTCGGGGAGCCATGAACCAGAAAAAGATCCCCATGAGGGCATAAAAAGGTAAAACAGACCAGACGGCCAAATCGTAGGACCCGGTAGAATCGTAAATTGCCCCTCCGGTCCAAGCCCCGATACCCTGGCCGACCCCATAGGCGATATTGGATACGCCCAGGATACTTCCGAAACTCCTACCCAGAAAAAGGTCTGCCGCGCCCGCGCTAACCGTAGGGGAACAGAGACCATACCCAAAACCAAAGGCCAGGGCGTGAATATATAAGGGCCAGGTTTGAGCATTTTTGAGAAAGATGATCAGGGCCAAGACGCTGCAGAGGTAGAGGCCAGATAGAAGGGTAAAGGTCCATTCTCTTCCGATGCGGTCGGAGAGGAACCCGGAAAGCCTGCCGACGGCGGCAACCAGCCCCGCCAGGCTGAAGATGAATGCGGCCATTTCCCTGCTCCGGCCCATGTCCACCACCATGGCCACCAGATGGCTCATGACCGTTCCGTTTCCGATTCCCAAGGCGAACATGACCCCGGTGAGGGCCCAAAACCGGAAGGTTTTTAAACTGCTTAAAAGCCCCCATTCGGTCTCCGCCCATTTTGGGTCGATAACCTGCTGAATCACCCGTTTCCCGGATTTTCCACTCCTGCCCTCTTTCGGTTCATGCTTGGCTGGCCCGCCGTCCGGCTCAAGGCCCAAATCCTGCGGCCGGGTGCGCATGAAAAATACGGCCAGGGGGACGATTCCCACCAGAACAAGGAAAGCTAAGACCACGTAAGCAACCCGCCAGCCGGCCATGGAGATGAGTTCCTGGATGGGAAAAGCCAGCAGGGGAGGGGCCACGTTTCCGATCAGAGCGATTCCCATGGCCTTTCCCCGGTGCCGCACGAACCAGTTGGAAACCAGGGCGGCGATGGGTACAAAGCCCATGCAGATGGTCCCGAACCCCATAAAGAGCCCATAGGCAATATAAAAATGCCACTTTTCATGAGCGGCAGCGCTGATCAGGCAGCCCGTTGCCACCATCACCCCGGCGACGGGGATTAGCTTCCTGGGTCCGAAACGGTCGATAAGCGCCCCGGCCGGGAAGGACCCGAATCCGTAGATAATCAACCCAAGGGTAAAAAAACCAGCCGTTGCCGCCCGGCTCCAGCCGAATTCTCTAAGCATGCTCACATAGAAAATGGGAAAGGACCACCAGATTCCATAGGCCAATAGAAGGGTGACCAAAGAGACAACCACGATGACCCATCCATAAAAGAAGGGAAAGGTGGAAGCAATCGATCGGCGCGAAGGATCAAGGTTCAAGGGAAATACTGATGGGGAATGGGTTATAGGTCATGAGTTACAGAACGGCAAAAAAGCCCACTTTTTTTATATCACAAGGGGCTCCGGGTTAGAAAGGGGGAAAGAAATAGCACCCATCATTTGAAGCTTTTCATGTCCGGCCTCAAACCTCGCTCCTCGGACCTCTTGATTCCCTGGTGCTGATTTTGCATTTAAATACCATAAAGAGGCTTGAAAAAACCAACGATCCTCGCCTTGGACTGGCTTGCTGAAGAGCCTCACGGGGGCCGGGGTCCCAAGCAACCCAGTGAGCCGTTTCCATGATGTTTTAACAAGGCCCCCTAGAAAGGGTTTGGCCATTTAAAACTTTTCAGTCTTCTTTCCGGCCAGTTCACTTCTCCCTATCGAACTCCCACCCCGTCAACAAATCGCCATCCGAGATGGAAAAATGACTCACCCCGGACCTTCCAAAGGGCCTGACTCGGGGCCAATTTTCGTATGCCAGGAAAAAATTCCGCAAAAATTTGCACCGCCCACTTTTGCCCTTGGGGCGGTTCGTTTATCGTATTGACCTAATTGGCAAGGTATTCTATTCTAAATCATCCGGATGGACAATCCATACTCAAGTTGAAGAATTTACAGGTTCGCTCCGAGCACGGGGGCGGGATTTTTTCCCCACCAACAATCGATCTATGAAAGCTTTGAGAAAATTCCTGCGTCAGGAACGCCGACGTCATCCCCGGCACCCGATTTATACGGAGGTGGATTTTTACATCTGGGATACGATCACCCGGAAACCCCGCAGCGACAGGGTCAAAGGGTGCCTCAGCGCCGTTTCCGTCAAGGGAGCCTGCCTGCAGACCAATGAACTTCTCATCGGAGGGCATCACCTCCTCCTGGACAACGACCCTTCCGGGAGGGCGGTTTTGATGATCGAGGTGCCTTCCACCAGCGGAGAGCCGGCCCTAAAGGTCCAGGCCAATGTCATTTCCTACAACAAGCGCACGGAAAGGCGGCGTTATCAGTTTGACGTCCGCCTCCAGTTTATAAACCTTTCTTCGGCGGAAAGCAAGAACCTCGAACAATGGATTCGGTCCCTGAGCCCCTCCCCGAGTGAGGGGGAAAGTGAGCCGTCATAATTCCCTTCCCCTGGCCTGCCCTTGTAGCCCTTTCCTTTTTCGAAAGACAAAAGACCTGGGGAGCTGCCAGGCCTCCAAGAAGAAAGGAGCGAATTCTTCGATGATGAAAAAGTCAAAAGGTTCTTCGGCTTGGCCGAAGGCAAATTGAATTCCACAGGAGGTAAAAGAGATGTTCTGGCGGAGCAAAGATATTCTTCAGTTTCCGGAATGGGCCCTGGTTCGGGGGCTCTACAAGTCCATGGGGTACAGCGACTACGATCTATCCCGCCCATTGGTCGGGATCGCCAATTCCTGGAACCGGGTGGTTCCGGGGCATTATAACCTGAACCTGGTTTCGGATTACGTGAAGCAGGGGATCTTCCAGGCCGGCGGAACGCCGATCGAATTCGGGGTGATCGCCGCCTGCGATGGGATCGCCCAGGGACATGACGGGATGCACTACATCCTGCCCACCCGGGACCTCATCGCCAACGACATCGAGATGATGATCGGGGCCCACCGCCTGGACGGCGTGGTGCTCCTGGCCTCCTGCGATAAGATCGTCCCCGGCATGCTCATGGCTGCGGCGCGCATGGATATCCCCACCATCTTGGTCGTAGGAGGACCCATGGAAGGGGGCTGCGAATTCGACGGCCGGGAGGCGGACATTTCAGCCCTCACCGAAGCCTTAGGAATGCTGAAGACCGGGAAGATCACCGAAGCGGAATACCGTCATCTGGAGAACTGCGCCGGGCCGGGCTGCGGCTCCTGTTCTTTTTTCGGGACCGCCAACACCATGTGCTGCCTGTCGGAGGCGCTGGGAATGACCCTGCCGGGAACGGCAACCATACCCGCCATTCGAGCCGACCGCCAACGAGCTGCCCAGGAATCCGGGAGGCAGATCATGCGCATGGTCAAGGAAGGGGTCACGGCCCGTCAGATCATCAACCGGAAGAGCATCGAGAACACGATCCGCCTCAACGCCGCGGTAGGGGGTTCCACCAACGCCATCCTTCACCTTCTGGCCATCGCTTATGAAGCGGAGATGGACCTCACGGTGGACAAGTTCGAAGAACTGAGCCGGGAGACGCCCCTCATCGCCAAGATCTTCCCGGCGGCGGCGGAGAATGTTCCTGATTTTCACGCCGCGGGGGGAGTGCCCGCGGTCATGAAGGAGATTCTTCCCCTGCTGCATCGAGATGCCCTAACCGTGAGCGGCAAAACCGTGGCCGAAAACGTTTCCGGCGCAAAAATCATGAATCCCAAAATGATCAAAACCTACGCCCAACCCTGGGCTTCGGAGGGGGGACTGGCCGTCCTGCGGGGGAACCTGGCGCCCGATAGCTGCATCACTAAGCCCGCCGCCATCCGTCCGGAGATCCACAAGTTCACGGGGAAGGCACGCTGCTTCGATACGGAGGAAGCCGCCAACCAGGCCATTATGGACCGTAAGGTCGTGGAGGGGGATGTGGTCGTCATTCGGTACGAAGGCCCGAAGGGTGGGCCGGGGATGCGCGAGATGTACGTGGCCATGAAGCTTTTGTTCGGTCAAGGGCTGGCATTGAAAACCGCCCTGGTGACCGACGGCCGGTTCTCGGGGACGAACAACGGTTGTTTCGTCGGGCATATTTCACCGGAAGCCGCCGAAGGGGGCCCGCTGGCCATCGTGAAGGACGGGGACCAAATCACCATCGACATCCCCGCCCGCAAGCTGCATCTCCATGTTTCCGACGAGGAGATCAAGGCCCGCCTGGCCAAGTGGAAGAGGCCGGAACCCAAGTTCAAGAAGGGATACCTGGCCCTCTACTCCCGTCTGGCCGAATCGGCGGACAAGGGAGCGATCATCCGGCACAAATTCTGATCCAGGGCGACCATGGGCCGAGGATGCGAGGATTCCGGCGAGTAGGGGTGACCGGGGGCCGGTCCCCCTGCTTCAACTTGGGCGTCAGTAGCTCCCACCGGAACACCCGCAGGCAGGACGAGTCCATGTTCATCGACAAATCGGTGGTTTGGACCAAGATTATCTCCCTTCCGTGCCTGCGGAAGCTGAAGGCTCGATAATCCCCCTCCGGGGAAAGAAATATTCCCCCGGTTTTCAGGGGCCGGGTTTGATCAAAGGCTGGTTCAAGGAATGGGGACCCGGATGATGAACCGCACCCTCCTTATCCTCCTCGATTGGTATTTGATGGCTACGGTCACCGGATGGGGTCACGTCTGAAGGGGGCCAGAATAGGCATTCGAGCCGAAGGGAAGAAGCATAGTTAAAGGCTTTTCCCTTTTGGATAAACGGTAAGGGCGCCAGACCCCATAGCCTCTTTTGAACCTCTCCTCGTAGACCTGAACAAAGATTCCAAGATGGTCTTCCACGCGCCGGTACTAATCGGAGGGTTGGGGATTTCGGGAACGGTATTAGAATCTTTCCCCCAAAAGGAGGATGGAAGAAAGACTGGCCCGTCAATCCGGGCCGCATGAAGTGCC